>NZ_MCSD01000021.1:0-75835 GCF_002872555.1 Vibrio sp. 10N.286.55.E10 | reverse complement strand
TACATTCACTGCCATGGTGACTTCTCCAATTGATTTTCCGGTATAGCGGTTTCCGACGTCTCGGAAAACCAAGTAGTTATCTCTAAGTTACTTTTAATAACGGCGTGATTGGCGAAACCTTTAGGAAAAAAACAACAAAATTAAAGAAATAGCGATAAAGGAGAAGAAAGCGTGACTGGCAGTAAAATTATCAAAAAAAGATGAGAAAAACACTAAAGTTGCCGAGAAGTCGGTCGAGCGACAATTTGTATTTTAATTAACCAAACGGACTGATTAAGCCGAAACACATTTATAATATTTTAGGCAATTTGTTAACCCAATAAGGTTAAGGCAAGGTTCGGCGCCTGCTTTGCTTGGGCCAATATTGTGGTGCTCACCTGCTGCAAAATTTGTTGCTTAAGCATTTGAGTGGTTTCCTTGGCGTAATCAGTATCTTTAATTCTACTATTTGATGTCGCCAAGTTCTCATGAACATTTTCGAGATTATTAATCGCATGATCAAAGCGGTTTTGCATTGCGCCTAATTCAGAACGATGACTATCCACGTACTTCATCGCTGTATCCAAAATAGAGACAGCACGCTGCGCACCACCCACATCGGTCACGTTGATGTCGTCGACAGATTCGTAATAACCCGCCGACATCGAAAGTTCACTGGCTAACGAACCTGAGAAAGAGATCGTGCCGGCCGTATCTTCGCCAGACATGTAGATCTGAAGTTGCCCTTCGTCATTGACGGAAGCCGATACCAGATCTGTTTGACCATTGATGTAAGTCGCCAGCTCTTCAATGTCATCGCCCGCTTTAGCATTAATGGCGATCTCTTGAGGCTGACCAAAACGGTCGGTAAAAGACATCGTCATATCATTCTGGTTGGATTTTACTTCCCACGAGTCACTTGCCATGCCACTGGCAACATAACTAAAGCCCCCCATGTTGATGTCATCGGTGCGCATGCTTTTCAGGCCGATTTGCACCGCTTCACCAGAACTACCACCGATCTGAAATGACGAGCTACCAAAACTACCGTTAAGGAGCTTTTTTCCACCAAATGAGGTGGTTTCTGCAATTCGATTCAACTCGTCATTTAAGGCGGTCACTTCTTCTTGAATGGCGATTCGTTCTGATGAACTATTCGAGCCGTTACTCGCTTGTAGGGACAAGTCACGCATGCGTTGCATGATATTGGTGGTTTCATTCATCGCACCTTCTGCAGTTTGCATAATGGAGATACCGTCATTCGCATTGCGAACAGCGACATCAATACCGCTCATCTGCGCTTCAAGTCGATTCGAGATTTGCAGGCCTGCAGCGTCGTCTTTAGCGCTGTTAATACGACTCCCTGAAGCCAAGCGCTCCAAAGATTGGTTCAGCATGTTGTTGGCATTAGAGAGGTTTCTCTGAGCCACCAGCGCTGAGACATTTGTATTAACAGTTATAGCCATAGACCTTCACTTACAAAAAGATGAATAAAACTCACGATTGCTCTTATATCGACCAATTCATATAAAGCTTTAATAAAAAAGGAGCCCTGAGGCTCCTTTTGTTCATTCTTTTTGAGACGGCTTACTTAATCGTTAATGCACTCAACATCTCAGTTGAAGGAGCAAAGTAGTAAGCGCCAGTAACGGCTTTAGTAAAGCGAAGCAGTTGGTCTGTTTTGCCATCGGTTACGCCGTACATGCTCTCTAACATCGCATCAAAGTTATGACGAACGTTACAGTAAGCAATGAACAGTAAACCGTGATCGCCCGTTGCTGTGCCGTAGGGCAGGCTGTGACGAACGATTTTAAGACCCTTGCCTTCTTCTTTAATATCCACACGGCCAACGTGAGACGCTGCTGGAACATCATCTAACTCGATAGAGTCTGGTTTAGTACGGCCAACCACTTTCTCTTGTGCCGATACGTTTAATCGGTTCCAAGCAGGTAGGTTATGCACAAAACGTTGCACCATCACGTAGCTACCACCCGCGAATTCACCTTCAGGCACAATCGCCACTTCAGCGCGCTGTGCGTCTTTCGGGTTTTCAGTGCCATCAACGAAATCAGTCATGTCACGTGAGTCTAGGAAGCGGTAACCGTAAGTTTCATCCACTACTTCAACGTCTGCCGCTACTTCAGATAGCAATTTACGTAGGATGAAGAAGTGCAGATCATGTCGGTTTGAATGACAGTGAATCAAAACATCAGACAGTGTGCTCGGTGCTGTCACATCACCTTCGCCAAGCGCAGGGAAATCAATTAGATCAGAGGGAGCAGCTTGCTCGAACTTATCCCAAAAAGCTTTTGAGAACGCAACCGACGCCGTTAGGTTCGCATCAGGTTGAGTTTGGTTTAGCTCTTCGATTAGAGTCGGAAGCTTTTGAATTTCTGCTAGTACATTAGCAGTATTAGCGTTCACTTTAAGTTGAACGTAAAGAGCGAAAGGCCCAGCTTCAGGCAAAATAGCACTTTGAACGTTAGGCTGCTCATTTGAAACATTAAGCATAGATTATTCCTTCCAGTTTTAGCTTCTAAGTATAATTGTGAATGGGACAAATGTTTTGATGAGAATCAGTCTTCGTGCTCAACCACTTTAAAGCAATCCCTTGCAGCATGGCTATTGGTTAGGTAAAGCGCCAACCACAGCAGCAACAATAGGGTGATGCCATTTGACCAACGGAACCATCCGTTATCCAAATAGATTAAATAAATCGTATGGGAGCTCTGTGCCAAGATAGCCATCATGGTCACCCCGCGCCCCCACGACACCACTTTATTAAGGCGTTTTCTATCTGGCGCTCTGAGTCCAAACAACCACATCAGTAATAAGCTAGGGATACTCAATGCAATCCCAACATAAAACATCTGATGATCTGGGTAGACTATCTCGAGGATATCCGTTCCCGATTCTCGGCTTGCGCCTGCAACAATGAAAACGACCAAGGCTTTAGCAAGAAACAACCAACCTAACCAGAGCAAGATCGGGGCTTTCAAAAAGCCGTGCTTGTCGTATTGTTCTATGGAGTACCGCACAAATCTCACTTTCACTTATTTTCAAACCAACACTTTAACGCAAATCATTCATACTTAACTAGCTTTGCGTTATCTTAGTAGCCAATCCGTTTTAATTATCGAACTCAGTATGAAAAAGAAAACTAATACGCCGTCTGTTGAATCTCAACAAGAAGCACTGAAGATAGCCAAAGCGACTCAAAAACCTGCTCAGACCAAAGAACAAACTAAATTGATTGCTCAGGGGATTGAGAAAGGCATTGCGCTCTATAAGAAACAGCAAAAAGAGCGCAGCCGCCAAGCCGATAAAGCGAAGAAGCGCGTACAAAAAGAGAAGCAAACTCAACAAGCTAACCAAAACCAAGAAGACACGATCGAAACAAGTGTTGAAACACCATCAAACCACGCCAATATACTGCCGTGGTTATTACTGATTGCAAGCTGGGTAGGCTTCGCGATTTATTTGATGCAATAGCAGGGTAAACGTATGAAAAAGGAATTAGTCGCTTTGGCTATGAGTGGCATGTTACTCGGGTGTACCACACCCACATCAACGCCTCATAATAAAGCGGACAAGGTACAAATGGATTACCACGGCCTGATTAACACCGAGCAGTGTGAGTATAAAGGGGAAGTTACTGGCAGCGAAGGTCACTGGTACAGCTATTTGTTCTTTCCCAATGACACCCTGATTCAAGGTGCGATGAATGAGCTTAAGTCGAATGCCATTAAGCTAGGCGCAGATACCGTCATCTTTACCTTACCTCAAGATTTTGCGACTTCGGTTACCATGCTTGGCACCGCTTATCTTTGCGAGTAACCAACAGCTCTACTTAGCGGCATACAAAAAAAGAAAGCCAGCTTTCGCTGGCTTATGCACTAAATCCAAGGCTTGTTGCTATATCGCCTTTACGTTCTAGAACCCACTGACTGTCAAATGGTCCCCAGTCGGATAACTGGTAATAACCATCATTATGACGTCGCCCATCTTGAACAAACATAAGTTCGATACCGATCCCCGGTAACGCCTTGAGTACATCTTGAATAGTACGACGAGGCCAACCCGTTTTTTCGATGAGTTTAGGCACATTTGGCCTATCAAGGCTTTCGACTAACAATGCTAAATATAGCCGCCTTGCAAAAACAGGACTCAACTCCATTGACACCTCCTATATATGTGCAACTCAATTATTTCTTTTTTCGCTAACAACATGTTGAGGCTGATCAATAAGTCTCCAATAGTGACATTTTCTTACTGTTTTTTTTCGCTCAATGAAATATTCCTCACTCTATTTTGTCTGAATTGCTGCTTCCTGATAGGATTCAACTCATAACAATGAAATAAAATCACCCAAAGGAAGAATAATGACTATCACTATGTTTGGTATCCCAAATTGCGACACCATCAAAAAAGCAAAGAAATGGCTCGAATCTGAAGGTATCGAGTTCGAATTTCACGATTATCGCAAACAATGCATCACTGAAGAGCTAGTAACAAACTTTTGCTCAGAGCTTGGCTGGGAGCTTGTACTAAACAAACGTGGTACGACTTATCGCCAACTTTCTCAAGAGCAAAAAGACACGTTAACGGAGCAAACTGCAATCACTCTGCTTGTTGAACAACCAGCAATGATTAAGCGCCCTGTCTTGAAAGTCGATGGCAAGCTTCATATTGGCTTCAAAGCTGACCAATACGCGGCTATTTTTGCGTAATCAGCAATTTACGTAATAAGTAATATTAGAACAGATAACAAAGCGTTGAACTTCGCCTGTTCAACGCCTGAAATCAATGACTAGAAGTTTTATTTAAACAAGGAATTCAAGGATGACAGATAGCCCAACTTTGGCTCTGGCAAAAGACCTAATCAGCCGTCAATCGGTAACACCAGAAGATGCAGGTTGCCAAGAGCTGATGATTAATCGCTTAAAAGCGCTCGGTTTTGAAATCGAAGTAATGGTATTTGAAGATACGACGAACTTTTGGGCTCGTCGTGGTACCGAGGCGCCTCTGTTTGCCTTTGCTGGCCATACAGATGTTGTCCCTGCAGGCCCAATTGAACAGTGGGACACTAAGCCATTCGAACCGACTATCGTAGACGGTTTCCTACACGGACGCGGCGCGGCGGACATGAAAGGCTCTCTGGCTTCAATGATTGTTGCAGTCGAGCAGTTCATTGCGGAGCATCCAGACCACACAGGTTCAATCGGTTTCCTTATCACATCGGATGAAGAAGGCCCGTTCATCAACGGTACCGTACGTGTTGTTGAAGCACTGATGGAGCGCGGTGAGAACATCGACATGTGTATTGTTGGTGAACCATCAAGCACTGAGTTCGTAGGCGATGTTGTGAAGAACGGCCGTCGTGGCTCTATCACAGGCGATCTAACGATTAAAGGTACACAAGGTCATGTTGCCTACCCTCACCTAGCGAACAACCCAGTACACAGCTCTCTGCTTGCTATCAACGAGTTGGCAACAACTGAGTGGGACAAGGGTAATGATTACTTCCCACCAACAAGCTTCCAGATTCCAAATGTAAGTGCAGGTACTGGCGCGTCAAACGTGATCCCTGGTGAGTTTAATGTTCAGTTTAACCTGCGTTTTAGTACCGAGTTAAGCAACGACATCATCGTTGAGCGAATCACAACAACACTCGATAAGTATGATTTCGAATACGATCTTAAGTGGACATTCAATGGCGACCCGTTCCTAACGGACGCAGGTTCACTGCTTGATGCTATTGTTGATGCAGTAGGTTACGTGAATGATGTTAAACCAGCACTACTAACGACTGGCGGTACGTCTGATGGCCGCTTCATTGCGCGCATGGGCGGACAAGTCGTTGAACTAGGCCCTGTGAACGCGACGATTCACAAAGTTAACGAATGCGTGAAAGTAGCTGATTTAGAAAAGCTAACTGACATGTACGAAAGAACATTAGTGAACCTGTTCGCTAAATAGTCTTTCATCAGCGATTCATAGCATCTAATTATTGAGAGACTCGTTATGACACCAGAGCAGCTTACCGGACAATCAGATTCTCATCTAGAACCTAGCCTGATCGGTACCAAGACCTTCTTGGTTCACAGTGAGGTTAAGAATGACCTAAACAATTTGATTGAAGCTGCTCAACTCGCTGGTTTTAAAATGGAGATTGCCAGTGGCTTTCGCGACTATGAAAGACAATCTTTGATTTGGAACCGTAAGTTTTCTGGCGAAGCTCTGATATTAGATTCAGAGAGCCAACCACTTGATGCTTCAACACTGACTGAACATCAAAAGTTGTCGGCTATCTTGAGATGGTCTGCGCTTCCCGGTGCGAGTCGTCACCATTGGGGTTGTGACTTCGATGTCTTTGCTCGTAACCTCTTACCTGAAAGCACACAGCTGCAATTAGAACCATGGGAATACCTTACCGGCCACCAGCAAGCGTTTTACCAATGGCTATCGGTTCATGCTGAACAATTTGGGTTCTTCTTCCCTTACAGTCAAGACCTGGGTGGTGTGGCGATAGAACCTTGGCATATTAGCCATCGTAACGTTTCGGAGTCGTGTTTATCACAGTTATCTCCCACTTTACTTGGCAAGCAACTCCAATCTAAGCCAATATTAGGGTATGAGATTATTATGGAGCAGCTAGACGAGATCTACGCACGCTTCGTAGCGAATATCAGTCATTAGGAGCGCTTATGTTGGAGTGGCTTACAAACCCTTGGGTTATCATCATCATCGTGGTTAGCGTCGTGGTGGGTAACATCGCAGCTCTTAAACAGACTGCCAATATGGATCTGACAGGTCGTGGTAAAACAGAGCGAGATTTAGATAAACTCAATCGCTTGGATAAGCAGAATCAAGAGAAAGCTGAAAAAGAAGAATCCAAAGACAACAAAGACGCATAGCTTTTTACTTTGGGTATCCACTTGATTAACTAATAGTCTGATAACAACGAACAAAAAAAAAGAGGACACAATGTGTCCTCTTTTTTATTGGCTTTAGCTAATCACAGAGCTGATTGAAACCAGCTCTGTGATTGCTTAAGTGCTACTACTCAGCTTTCGCTTCTTTGTCATCTTTGGTCTGGTCAGCAATATGCGCTAGTACCGGAACCATTGACTTAAGCAGCTCTTCCTCTACTGGCTTACCTGATGCATCCGTTACGTTAATCGACGTACGGTTACCAAGGTCACCAAATAGGAAGTTGTAAGTACCTGGCGCTAAATCGATAGGCTGTAGGCCAATTTCTTCCCAGAACTCATCATCTGGCGCGGCGTACTTAGCTTTCACTGTACCTTGAGACTGGTTGCGCTCTTCAAGCTCAAAGCCCATAGCAGGCAACAAGTTTGGCAGACGCTGCCAGAATACATTGTATGGTGTACGAGCAATAATCACAGGGAAACCACTTCGGTCAGCACCCATTGAGATCGGAATACGCTTCACCAACTCTTGTGCTTTCAAAGCTGCTTCAGCACGAAGGTTTTCATCGTACTTAGCCATCACTAAGTTAGTTAAGAACGCGTTGTAACGCTCTTTATTGGTTGCCGTTACTGGCTTCTCTTCAGTACCTTCACGCCAATCAATAAGGTTAATCTTAAAGCCATGACGGTTGTTCGCTTGGAAACGAGAGATAGAGTAGCGGCTGCCAAGCTCTACGTCTTCATCTTCAGAAACCCAAGTTACCCAATCAGTCTCAATCTCATTCTCGGATTGCTCACGAATACCAATACCACGTTGAGCTAGCATATCTACTGCTGTTTGCCACACTCTGTCTGCCTCTTCAGCACGAAGAAGCCATAGTGTCACTTCACCATTTTGACGCTCAGCGCGAGCACCCGGGATCAATTCAAGAACCTGTTGCGGTGGGCGAATATCAACTTCACGACCTGTACCACCACTGAACTCACCGCTTGGGATGTCAAAATTTGGGTAGAACTGAGGCTGAGCATCTTCAGGCAACTGCCATTGTGAAAACTCAGGTGTTTCTAAGTATTCGAAATCATCTTTGGCTTGGCGACGTTGAGTCGGGCTGCCAGAACATGCTGTAAGAACGAAAACAGCCAGTGACCCAATCACTAGCTGGTGAGAATACTTCATTTATACTCCTAAATGCCGAAAGTTCGCTTCGGCATCACTTCATACGTTTTAGTAAATGCACGCTTCAGTCATTGCTTGAGCAACAACAGGTTGAGCTGGTTCTGACAGTTCAGTCAGCGGTAGACGTAAGCCACCTTCAGCGATCAGACCCATTTTATGAACCGCCCATTTTACGGGAATAGGGTTAGATTCAACGAACAAATTCTTGTGTAGAGGCATCAAACGCTCATTGATCGCTTCTGCTTCTTCAAACTTACCTTCTTTTGCTAGCTTGAACATGGTTGCCATATCAGCGGCTGCAACATTATTCGTTACAGAGATCACGCCATCGCCACCACGCTTAACAAATTCTAGACCTGTTAAGTCATCACCACTTAGTAAGATAAAGTCTTCGCCACAAAGTTCACGGTGAATTGCAATTCTGTCGAGATCACCCGTCGCATCTTTAAGTGCAACGATGTTTTCGATCTCAGCAAGGCGAGCAACCGTTTCTGGCAACAAGTCTACAGCAGTACGACCAGGAACATTGTATAGGATTTGTGGAACGTCACTGACTTCAGCAATCGCTTTGTAGTGTTGGTACAAACCCTCTTGAGTCGGTTTGTTATAGTAAGGCGTTACGCTCAGACAGCCTGCAATACCAGAACCATTCAACAAACGGCTGAATAGAACAGATTCGTGAGTTGCATTTGCACCTGTACCAGCGATAACGGGAATACGACCATCAGCAAATTCAACGATCTTGTTGACGACTTTGACATGCTCTTCAATTGTGAGTGTTGAAGACTCACCTGTTGTGCCAACCGCAACCAGACCATCACTACCTGCAGCAACATGGTGATCAACCAACTTTTTAAGGCTGTCGAAATCCACTTCGCCATCTGCGTTAAATGGCGTAACTAGCGCAACGATACTTCCTGAAAACATGTCTATCTCCCTTAATTTATTCTTTTTGCATGTTACTGTAAGCCAATCAATAAACACAAGACATTAAAGTGGCTTACCGGCAACATCTGCATTAAATATTGTCGTATGTTTGAGGTAAAACGACTTCTAACAGCGTTCTACCTAGAATTTGGGTAACCTGCGCTCAATCTAGCGGATAGCACCTAACTGGATGTCAGTAACAAGTAAGCTGTGCTCTCATCACTCTATCTCGTTTTTTAACGCACCTGACATTCTTATCATTGGTTACATGTTAGAAGCAAGGTGGCTCATAAAAAGCCCCTTACGCACGCTTATTCCACAAGCTAACTGTGCTAACATGCATGAATCAATGGAATATAAAGAGACGTGATTTTATGACTCAACATCTAGTAATCACAGCTGTGGGCACTGATCGCCCAGGTGTATGCAACCAAGTGGTTCATTTAGTCACCCAATCAGGCTGTAACATTATTGATAGCCGTATCGCTCTGTTTGGCGAAGAATTTACGCTTATCATGCTACTGTCTGGAAAGGCAAATAACATTACCCGCGTTGAAACCACCCTGCCCTTGCTTGGCCAAGAGCACGACTTGATTACGATTATGAAGCGAACCTCGCCTCATGATGTTATTGAGAACTCCTACACGCTGGAAGTTTTCGTTGAGTCAGACGACAAACTCGGCCTGACCGAGCAATTCACTCAGTTCTTCGCAGACCGCAATATCGGCCTCGACTCGCTTAGCGCGCAGACCATCAATAAGTCCAAGGTTCAGCTCGATAACGACCAATTCCATATCTCTATTACCGCTTCTGTGCAATCAGAATGTAATTTGATGCAGCTACAAGAAGAATTCAATTCGCTGTGTCAGAGCCTATCAGTCCAAGGCTCGCTCAACTTTATCAAAAACAGTCTTTAAAAAGGAAATGTCATGAATACGCTAACGGCTGGTGTTCCAGCACCTGCTTTTTCTCTTCCAGATCAAGATGGCAATATCGTATCTCTTGGTGACTTCAAAGGTAAAAAAGTACTTTTCTACTTTTACCCAAAAGCAATGACTCCGGGTTGTATTGTGCAAGCTGAAGGCCTGCGTGATATCAAAGCACAGCTTGATGACCTAAATGTGGTTGTTTTAGGTGTAAGTGTTGACCCTGTAAAACGCCTACCAAACTTCGTTGCGAAGAAATCTCTAAACTTCACACTGCTGTCTGACGAAGACCACAGCGTTGCTGAACAGTTTGGCGTTTGGGGCGAGAAGAAGTTTATGGGTAAAATATACGATGGTCTGCATCGTATTAGCTTCCTAATCGATGAAGAAGGTCAGATTGAACACGTCTTCAATAAGTTCAAAACCAAGACTCACCACGAAGTGGTTTTAAATTACTTCAACCCAGAAGCTTAATCTCGATTTCAGTGAGTTGATTCTCTAAGTTCATACCTAGCGAATCTAAATACACCACTCACTAAGCCAAATGCAAAAAGGCGACTATCATCGATAGTCGCCTTTTTTATACTTATTCAAATTAATAGCTTGTTCAATTGCTATTGGCTATCAGAGGCTACCGCTGATGTTCAGGGTCATCATCGAGAGCATGACTCGGTAAGGCATTCCAAACTGCCTTCACTAACGCCTCCATGTAAATATTTCATCAGTATTATCAGCACGACTACACTCCACTTGCCCAATATAAAACTTGATATTGAAAAGTCCTATTGAAGAAATAAAAATACTATTGACAACGCAAAATTTCATTTTCTAAGCCTAACAAACGTCTTTCCATATCAAAAAACAATGAATAAGGTGAGAAAGAAATTATTGGTTGTCGTTTAAGTTCTTCATTCCTTTAATATATACTTCATAGTTATATACATCCTCTTCATCACCAATCTCAGAAAATATTCTGAATATATCTCCTGCCAGCTCTAAATCATCTAAATCTCTAGATTTAATAAGAATAAAAGCTAACTCTCTTGTCGCATAGCTTCGATCAAAAACGCGTAGTTCTCATTTTTTTTAGATATGCTATCTAGCCTATCGAGGAACTTGGTTTTGTTATAATAATGACTGAGATAATTGATATTATCCAAGTAGAAAAATATCCCATCAACAACCTTTGAGTCTTCTTCTGAAGTAAAGTCCTCCAAGAAGCAGGTATCTAATTCTTTTGTACAAGAATACTTATTCTTAGCGTTAACCCAGCTTATATCTCCATCAGCGAAAACTTGTGATGACATAAATAGTGCTAACAAAAAAACTAATATTTGATACATAAAACTCCCTAGAAGCTATTTAGTGGATTGCCATGAATTTGAGTATTGGTGTTATCTATAAAGTCATGAATTCCATTGATTTGACTATTTTCATTAAGTTGCTTCATATCTACATCATATTTCATTGAGCCTCCAGCACCACCTATGCTTGCATCCGCAGCTATACCAAGATGCCCCATGAGCACCTGCACCTAGGTGTTTCCCACCAACACCTACTCCATATTTGCCAGTAACATTAATCTCGTTTGTTTGTTCATCTCTGGTAAACTCAACACCAGTTCGGCCAACGTTTATTGATATCGAGTTTGTCACTGTTTCACCATTTGAACTCGTTGTTATATCAAAGCTCTTTCTCTTTCCAACCTGAGTACCTTTAGAATAACTAAAGTCAAATTCTAACTTTGTAGGATCCTTCGGCTTCATCTCACTAAATGGCCCCATTACATCAGAGAATGGAGCCGATGCTAGTTTACTCGCATTGACATCAAGAGATTGGCTCGCGTTTGTAGATCTCCCAATACCCCTTCTAGCCTCTCCATTTCCGCGCTTAGTGTTGGGTCTGTTTTGCCCGGGAAAGATGCTATTTCAGTAACCGAGTCTGAAATAAACTCCTCTTTTTCCTTTGTTCTAGAAGATGTCCTTGAGACATTACTCCTATCCTGATTTCTTCTGCCATTCCCGTTATCCCAACGCCCAATTTCCCTACCACGATCATCACGCATCGTTCCATCGGTATTGCAACTCCCTCCCCAAAAGTACCCAGTAGGATCAGTATACTTTAGAGGATTAATTCATCACATAAGCATATCGGTTAAAGCTGTTAGTGACATACGGAGCTTGAACAAACGGATCTGGGCTAATAAATCGCACTAATTCCTGATCGTAAACCCGGCCATTCATGTGCACTAAGCCGACTTCCACAATCTCTTCGTGGCCGGTGTAACCGCGGTTAGTGATCGCTTCTTGCACTACATCCAACGGGCCATCTTCACGCAATATTCCCTATCACTTCACAATTCACAGCCTTATTCAGTGCAAAAATAAACCTTATCTCATTAAATAGTATTAATTTTTCTGATAACGGTATCAAAATGTTTGATTTAGTCAGGTGCATTTTTCTGTGTGCTTTTTTCATCAGTACACAGACTATCGCACAGCCGAACTCTGTAGATAAAGTAAACCTATGGGAGAAAGCGCGAGTGGTTCGCTTAACACCAAGTGAAATCGATCAATTGCGCTTTGATGCAAGGCACCGTTTCTCTCGTTCTGTGCGCTCCAATAATAAAGACAGCCCCGCGACTTCTGAGGCCAATATACTCGGTTATGGCTTCAACCTTGTTTCCGAGCAACCGATAAGAAATCGCTGCATCCTTAACCGTGAGTATCAAACAATAGATAACTTCAGCCGATACGTTGAAGGGCGAATTGTTGCTAGCAAATCGGAGGTCGATGAATTTTTCTCTTCTGCACTTTCCATGAATGTCGATGGGCGCTACGGTGGCGTTTCTGCTTCTGCCCGCTTTCGACGAGACGTATCCAATAGCTTTCAAAACCTAGAACAAAACAATACAGTGGCCTTTATTATTCAAGAAAGAACAAGAAAACTCATCCGTGACGCCTGGCCCGCCATTGACCAAAGAGCACAAGCATTGCTGGAGACCAATACTGAAATCAGCAAACGTAATTTTAGATCTCTCTGTGGTGATGAATTTATCGATGGTGTGCAATACGGACGTGAGATCTCTTTGCTGTTACAAGTAAAATCAAAGACACTGCGGAACGAGGATATGGCAAAAACGGCGGCACAGATATCAGCCAATTACATGACGCTCGTTTCCGGTGACCTAGATCATGAGACCATAGAGAAATATCGACAGTACCAACAAGATTATGACATCGTGATAAAGGCCTATGCTGCGGGAGAGCCTATAACGCTTTCTGACACCAATTTATTAAACTTTGCCGAAAAATTGAGAGCCTTTGAAAGTAGCTCAAACAGGCAAGACAGTATTCTCAGTTATCAAACCTCCGCCTACCAAGTACCAGAACAAATGGAGTATTGGCAAACCTTTGAAGACTACCGTCCCGTTAGAAATACGATGGTAAAATGGCATCAATTTATGGTATTTAAGCACCCAGAACGGTGCCAGTACCGCGATGTGAAGTCTTTATGTTCTCTTACTCGGCAACAATATCAAGAGATGCAAATGAACTGTGCTAATACTTATCAATGGAGTCATTGTTACGAACCAGAATCCTCGCAGTGTCTGCTCCTTTCGGGCCAACCTTGTAACCAACTAGACATAATGGGCGAACTGAAATGGTATGATGCCGATGTTGATTGGGAACAAAGCTATGAAGTTATGTTTCCAAAAGAGGCGGTTGAGCTTCATATTATTGGTTATGAGAAAAAATTAGAAAACAGAGAAGTTAAGACCAAAACGATTGATTTGAAGATAAATCTTAACGACCCAAGCCGATTCAATGGTGAGTTTGTCTGTGATTTGATAATGAAAGAAGACAGAGTCGGTATGTGCGCAGTCCTAGATGATAAAAGATTTGGGAAAGTCATTATCGAAAAACTAAGGTATTTACTGAGAGATTAGCGGCTCTGGAAAATAGATAGGCAGATACCTTTTTAAATCGCCAGTATTGACCCGTCCTGATATGGGTTGACACTTGATTGACTAAAACGCTCGATGTACTTCATCGGGCGTTTTGTATTTTAGAGCTGTGTGAGGCCTATATTCATTATAGATTTTTACTGATTCAGCGACCATTTTCTTTGCTTCATCTAAATCATTAGGCTTATTCAACAGATACTCCATCTTCAGTATTCCGTTGATCCTCTCTGCCAACGCATTCTGATAACAGTCATAGCCATCAGTCATTGAGCAATGATACATCATACTGTCGATGCAACTCTTGGTATTCTACAGAGCAGTACTGAACACCTCGATCTGAGTGATGGACAAGCTCACCTGTATTCTTCCGCTCTTTCAACGCGTTTAAAAAGGCCTGCTTGACCGTGCGAGCTTTCATATAATCACTTATGTGATAGCCCACGATTTTTCTTGAGTAAGCGTCCGTCACTAAACTGAGATAAGTACTACCACGCCGCGTTGCTAGATAAGTAATATCGGCAACCCATAATTGCTCTTGTCCTTCCGGTATTAAGCCTTCTTTGATTCGATTTGGATGGCAGTAAAAGCGATGATTACTGTTTGTGGTTCGATGGTAAGCCCTTCGATTCGGTACTAATAATCGATTCATTCTCAGCAGAGAGAATAAGCGGTCTCGCCCGATTTCAATATCGTTTTGAGCAAGTAAATACTTGATCTTACGAGTCCCTATACGAGGGTGCATCATCCTTTGCTCCTTCACAGAACCGAGTACAGATTCATCTTTCTTTGTCTGATGAATTTCTGCAACACAGCGCTTGTAGAAAGCTTGTCGTGTAATACCTATGAAGTGACAAGCTTTGGTGACGGTCAACTTTCTGACCGTTTTTTCCTTAATAACTCGGCCTTGCGCTTCTTTGAGATTCGGACTTCGAAATCTCGATCCATGACTTTTACAACCGCTTCAAAGAACTCAGCTTTGAGCTGAATTTCTTCTAATTGCTGATCGAGTTCTTTGATTCGTTGCTCTGGGGTTTGAGTTGAGGAAGAGTTTGACACAGTCGCTCCTAACGCTCTCGATTGTTCTATTCCTTTAGACCAATCTAGTTGACCATGTTTGCGAAGCCAAACTAAAACGGTAGAGCGACCTTGGATCCCATAACGCTCTTGAACTTGCTTATAAGTCATTTCGCCTTTTTTGTCACTTATTTCGTTACTGATGGTGTACAGGGTCATCATCTAGCGCATGGCTCGGCAAGGCATTCCAAACCGCCTTCACTAAAGTCGCCAGTGGAATCGCGAAGAACACGCCCCAGAAGCCCCAAAGTCCACCAAACACTAATACCGCCACAATAATCGCAACAGGATGCAGATTCACTGCTTCAGAGAACAGAACCGGCACTAACACGTTACCATCTAGGGCTTGAATAATGCCGTAAGCCAACAATAGCCAGTAGAATTGAGGCTCAAGCCCCCACTGGAACAAGCCAACAATAGCAACCGGTACGGTTACCGCCGCTGCACCAATGTATGGAATCAATACCGAGAAACCGACAGCAACCGCTAACAGCACAGAGTAGCGAAGGTCTAAAATAGCGAAAGTTACATAGCTGACGCCACCCACGATTAAGATCTCTAGCACCTTGCCGCGGATGTAGTTCGAGATTTGTTCGTTCATCTCTTCCCATACTTTGGTCGCTAAGCGACGGTTTCGAGGAAGCACACCACTTGCCATTCTGATCATCTCTTCTTTATCTTTCAGTAAGAAGAAAATAAGCAGTGGTACTAAGATCAGATAAACACCTAGCGTCGCTAAGCTAACCAGAGACGCTAACGAGCCTTTCACCACACTCTCACCCATACCCAACGCCTTGTTCTTCGCGTTAGACATTACAGATTCAACAATCTGTAAGTTAGCAAGCTCAGGGTAACGCTCTGGAATCGTTGCAATGAACTTCTGCAAGCTACCGTACATGCTAGGAATATCATTGATCAGGTTACCCACTTGCTCCCAAATGGTTGGCACTAATCCGAATATCGCTAGTAGCATTAGGCTAAAGAACATCAAGATCACCAACATCACCGATGGCGTTCTGGGAATACCGAGTCGTTGAAGTTGAGTCACTGGCCACTCAAGTAAATAAGCCAACACAATCGCCACCAACAGCGGTGCGATCAGGTGACCAAAGAAGTAGATAGTAATAAAGCCGAATAGAATGATGGCAACCAAACTGACAGCGTGTGGATCAGAGAAACGTCGTTTATACCAACGACTGACCATTTCAAGCATCTGACTGCGATTCCTTTTTAGTGACGAGGAGATGGTGGTAATTAGAACAAACTTCTGTCATGACAACATAAGCTTGCTTAGACAAAAAAGTAACAATATCTTTCATCGAACTGTTATCTGATACATAAATTGACAAAGATTGCCCTACTTCTAACTTTACACTGTGACGCTTGGCTAATAATAACGCCATTGGGCAGCGCTCTTGGCGTAAATCTAGAATATTAGGTGTCATTCTTGGGCTCGATGCTTATTATAAGGGGCATATTGTAATCTGTTTTTGAAAACGTGCCATCATTGATTCATCTTCCTTCAGGATAGCGCACGCACTTAACAAAGGTTAAACCAGATAAAGAACCAATTTGCATTGCACTTGTCTTACTGTCAGAAGAAACGGAGTATTACTGACTAATATGTTTAAACGCGCTCGCTCAATTGCTTGCTTATGCATCGCAGCTACATTAAGCACCCCAACGTTGGCGAATACCAATAGTTTGGAGCTACCCGATATCGGTACCGCTGCTGGCGGCACACTCTCTATCGACCAAGAGCTTATCTATGGTGATGCCTACATGCGTATCATCAGAAGCAGCCAGCCTATCGTAAACGACCCAGTTTTAAACTTATATATTGATACGCTTGGTCATCGTCTGGTCGCTAACGCAAATGATGTAAAGACGCCTTTCCAGTTCTTTATGATCCGTGACCGCAACATCAACGCCTTTGCTTTCTTTGGTGGCTATGTTGCTTTGCATTCAGGTCTATTCCTGCATGCACAATCTGAAAGTGAATTGGCTTCAGTATTAGCGCACGAAATCGCGCACGTTACCCAACGTCACTTAGCACGTAGTATGGAAGATCAAGCTCGCCGTTCTCCAGCAACCATTGCTGCACTTGCGGCTTCTGTATTACTGGCGATTGCAGCTCCTGAAGCGGGCATTGCAGCCCTAACGGCAACGACAGCGGGTAATATGCAAAGCCAGATCAACTACACACGTAGTAATGAAAAAGAAGCTGACCGCTTTGGTATCAACACGCTTGCGAAAGCTGGCTTTGATGTGAATGCAATGCCACGCTTCTTTGGCCGCTTAGCCGATGAATACCGCTATGCGAGCACACCACCTCCAATGCTACTGACTCACCCATTACCAGAAGACCGAATTACAGATTCACGTGCTCGTGCTCGTAGTTACCCGCCACTGAAACTAGCTCCGTCTTTGGACTACCATCTTGCAAGAGCCCGCATTGTTGCGCGCTATGCTGGCATTAATAACGATGCTGCTCTTGATTGGTTTGAGCGTCAGCTGAAGAAAGCCCCTAAAGCCTTGGTTCCATCGTTAGAGTATGGGCAAGCGCTGGTTTACCTAGATTCTAAAAAATTAGACAAAGCAGAGCCAATTCTGAATAAACTGATTAACAGCGACCCGACCAACCTGTTTTATCTAGATGCTATTTCTGATCTGCACATCGAGAAGAAACAGCCTGAGATTGCGATTAAAGAACTTAAGTCGGCACTGGTTCGTCAGCCAAACAACCCAGTTCTGACCATCAACTACGCCAATGCACTAATTGAAAATGAAAATCTACAAGAAGCAGTTCGCGTATTGCAGCGTTACACGCACGATAACCCGAATGACACCAATGGCTGGCACCTACTTTCAAAAGTAAATACGAGCCTTGGTAATAGCGACGAAGAACTGGCTGCTCGTGCAGAAATTTTGGCACTACAAGCCAACTGGAACAAAGCGATTCAGTACTACACGCAGGCGAGCCAAATCGCAGAACTAGGCAGCCTAAAACAAGCACGCTACGACGCTCGAATTGATCAACTAATGATTCAACGAGAGCGCTTCTTGTCGCTACAATAATATGTTTACTGGTAACCGCTCGTTGCAAGAATAAAAAGAAAGCTCAACGTTACACAAAAAAGAAGTCGCCTCTGGTGGCTTCAGCTAAACAATTAAATCAAAAATAATAATGAGGAAGAACCATGTCTGTCGTGATTTATCATAATCCACGTTGCTCAAAGAGCCGTCAAACTCTCGAATTGCTTGAAACAAACGGTGTACAACCTGAAGTTATCAAGTACCTAGACACGCCTTTAACTGTCGAGCAGCTAAAAGTGCTTTTCACTCAACTGGGTTTTGACAGTGTTCGCGACATGATGCGTACCAAAGAAGCGGACTACAAAGAAGCAAACTTGGATGATGCATCAGTAACTGATGAAGATCTTTTCTCAGCAATGGCAACAAATCCAAAACTGTTCGAGCGCCCTGTGGTTGTTGCGAACAACAAAGCAAAGATTGGTCGTCCACCTGAGCAAATATTAGAGATTCTGTAATCCGATATGAGCATTAACATTCTTGTTCTTTATTATAGTCGCCATGGCAACACACAAGCTTTAGCAAGACAGATTGCACGAGGGGTGGAGTCCATCCCTGAGTGTGAAGCTATGCTGAGAACAGTGAACGACGTGTATACCGTAGAAGAGCAGCCTGATTCGCGTCATCAACCAACCGACCCTATTGCAACATTACAAGAGTTACGCTCTTGTGATGGTTTAGCGCTAGGCAGTCCGGTTTGGTTTGGTAACATGGCCGGGCCGATGAAGCACTTTTGGGATAGCACGACGTCACTGTGGATCAATGGCGATCTCATCGATAAGCCAGCTTGTGTATTCACTTCTTCTTCATCACTGCATGGTGGTCAAGAGACGACACAACAAAGCATGATGTTGCCTCTGCTGCATCATGGCATGTTAGTCGTGGGCATCCCCTACTCAGAACCTGCGCTGCACACCACTCAAACCGGTGGTACGCCTTATGGTGCAAGCAGCACAGGCGAAAGTGCTTCATTAAGCAAAGAAGAAATTGAGTTGGCGCAGAACCTAGGTAAACGCCTCGCGCGCATTGCTATGAATCAGAAAGGAATCTCTCAATGATATACATGTCAGAGAAGGCGATGTCTCCCAAAACCAAGCTATTTCGCTACCTTGCTTTAGCGGGCAACTTGTTGCTTTTATTCTGGGTGGTAGCTTGGCAAATGACACTTTCACCGCACCCTCACCTCAGTAACGTAACACTGGCAATTGCTTGGGCAATACCGCTGTTACTGCCATTACCAGGCATTTTAGCCGGTAAGCCTTATACGCACGCTTGGGCGAATTTCGTCCTGATGCTCTATTTCCTACACGCATTAACTATTTTGTATGTAGATGATGGTGAACGCTTGTTAGCGGCTGTAGAACTGCTTCTGACGACTCTTGGTTTCGCGGGCAATATCTTATTTACTCGCTTTAGGGCTAAAGAGTTAGGCATCAAGTTGAAGCGCCTTTCGGAAGTAGAAAAGAAAGAAAAAGCGAAATTCGAGCAATAATATTGATACGTTGCTCTTGAACACAGACACTAGATAAACAAAAAGCCCTGCAGGATTGCTCTTGCAGGGCTTTTTAATGTGTCATTTTAATCAGTCATGTCAGCAGACAATTATGAGCGAACCCACTCGTAGACCAAGCTTGGCTTAGCATGTACAGGCGCAGTATCAGCTGTGTTAGATTCCTCTAGCGTTGCGTCAGGCGTGTTCGTTAGCTCAGTATCCTCAGATACCTCGTTGCCATTAATCACTTGTACGCCTGAGTCAGTTTCGTCACCAACGACTTCAGCAGCGTCTGTTGAATCATCGCCTACAGACATGGTGTTGTCTTGAGTTTCAAATTCAGGGCTCACTTCAGGCTCAATGTAAGATTCTTCAACCTTCGCAACTTGGCGAATACTTGCAACTTCTTGCTCAAACTCTTGTTGAGTCGACAATAAGTGAATTCGGAAAGTTACTTCGTTGTTCTGAATCTTCAGAATATCTAGGCTTGCCACCGAGTTGAGACGCTTAAGTGCGTTTTCCAACTGAAAGAAGTCTTGAGCATTATTCAGGCTAATAAACTGCGTTAAAATCGATTCTGATGACTCACTCGCTACCGTCACAGCACTTTTTCCTGCGTAGTAGTTACTGATTTGGTCGACTAACTTCTTAGAAGTCGTGGCACTGTTACCTGATAAAGAACCACTTACAGGCGATGTTGGTGCGCTCGTCAATTGACTTGGCTTTTGATCGTATAGAGTCCAACGTAGACCTGAAGATTGAGCCTTGATCACCAATACAGCATCAACAGGGTAACGCTGACTCGCTTTACTGATTGGCGTAACAAAGCTGCCCCACAAATCAGAAGTTGCAATACCCGTAATATCGTCAAAGTCACCCACAGGCAGCGTTAGAGGCAAACCGCGCTCTTTTGCGTTTGCTTGCAAGCCCGCTGCTAACTGCGAGTTAGAGTGTTCCCAGACGATATTCTTGTCGTAGTTGTCCTCTTCTACCAGCCAAACAAGGATGTTTGAACGCGTGTCAGGCCAGTACGGTAACTGTGCTTGAGTCAATAGCGAACGGATTTGAGCACCGTTAAAACGCATACGCAATGTTGATTGGTCATTGCTTTCACCAAAACTCATTTGAGACATGTACTGCGAACTCTTGCGCATCGCCTTTTGAATCGTCTCATTCGAAGCGACATCAGTTTGGCCGGTCGCACGTATCAATACCTGCTCCATACCTGTATTTCTTGCCACTTGTTCTGGCTGTTTGTCTTCAGCGTTAATCGCAACTTCAGCACTAAAAATATCTACTTGAGTTAAGGCATAACTCGGAGAGGCTAATAGTCCCATCAACAACAATGCTATGTAGCGCATACTGATCCTAATATTCAAATCTTGTGCCTAGATGATAAGCAACTATGGATTGAGGGGCAAGGTCGATAGCGCCCACTGTGTTTAATAACCACAAAATATCACCTGGCCATGATAAATCGCTCACTTATAAACTGAATTTCTAGGGCTTAGATGGATATAAAACATCATTAAGATAAATAAATTTGATCTATTTGGTGTGGCAATCGATTGCTAAGTGATAGAATCCCGCGAATTTTATTTTTCGCTTTTCATATAACGACCATTTTAAGGACATAACATGAAAAATGCTCTGCAAGGTGCGCAAATGCTGTTTGTAGCATTTGGTGCGCTTGTACTCGTGCCGCTACTAACAGGACTTGACCCCAACGTTGCACTCTTTGGCGCAGGTATTGGTACCCTTTTATTCCAACTTATTACACGCCGTTCAGTGCCAATCTTCTTAGCATCTTCTTTTGCATTCATCGCGCCTATCATGTTTGGTATTCAAACTTGGGGTGTCGGTGCAACCATGGGCGGCCTAATGGCGGCAGGTGTTGTGTATGTACTAATGGGCGCGTTAATTAAAGTTCGTGGCGTTGGCTTTATCCATAAACTGCTCCCACCAGTCGTTGTTGGCCCAGTAATTATGGTTATTGGTTTAGGTCTTGCACCTGTTGCAGTTAACATGGCGCTAGGTAAGACAGGCGACGGCGCGGTTCAACTTGTTGATGCAGACGCTGCACTGTGGATCTCTTCGATTTCACTGTTAGTGACGATTGTCATCAGTGTGTTCTCAAAAGGCTTCCTTAAGCTGCTGCCAATCTTCGGTGGTATTGTTGCGGGTTACATCACTAGCTTGGTATACGGCGCGGTAGACTTCACACCAGTAGCGCAAGCGTCTTGGTTAGCACTACCAAACTTCACAGCGCCAGAGTTCAACATCAACGCTATCTTCTTTATGGTGTTTGTCGCGATTGCACCTGCTGTTGAGCACGTAGGCGACATGCTTGCTATTTCTAATGTAACAGGCAAAGACTACCTTAAGAAACCAGGTTTACACCGCACTATTACTGGCGACGGCGTGGCAACCATTGCCGCTTCAATGCTGGGCGCGCCACCAAACACTACGTACAGTGAAGTAACAGGTGCAGTTATGCTGACCAAAGCATTCAACCCAGTGATCATGACTTGGGCTGCTGTAACAGCCATCGTTCTTGCATTGGTCGGTAAGCTAGGTGCACTACTTCAAACGATTCCGGTTCCTGTAATGGGCGGCATCATGATTCTACTGTTTGGCTCTATCGCAACCGTAGGTTTGAATACTCTAATTCAAAACAAAGTTGACCTACACAAATCACGCAACCTTGTGATTGTCGGCATTACTTTAGTCTTTGGTATTGGCGGCATGGCCTTTGGTATCGGTGATTTCAGCCTACAGGGCGTAAGCTTGTGCGGTATCGTGGCGATTCTACTTAACCTAGTGCTTCCAGAAGAGTTAGGTGACAACACTGTGGTAGACAAAGCTCAAATCGATTAATGAATCGGTAAGGCTATATTCAAAAGAATCACAAACCAACAAGATCAAAAAAGGGAGAGCATTGAATGCTCTCCCTTTTTACTAATACGGCTAATTCAGCGAGTTAAGAAACGGTTTAGAGTCACTTAAGCTGAAACCGAATTACTTAGTACCGAAGATCTTATCACCAGCATCGCCAAGACCAGGAACAATGTAGCCCTTGTCGTTTAGCTTCTCATCGATTGCAGCGGTGTAAAGCTCAACGTCTGGGTGCGCTTTTTCTAGAGCAGCGATACCTTCAGGAGCAGCAACAAGCACAAGAATCTTAAAGTGCTTACAACCTTTCTCTTTCATTAGGTCGATAGTCGCGATCATAGAACCACCTGTCGCAAGCATTGGGTCTACCACTAGAGCAATACGCTCGTCGATGTTAGATGCAAGCTTGTTGAAGTATGGTACTGGCTCAAGTGTTTCTTCGTCACGGTAAATACCAACAACGCTGATACGTGCACTTGGGATGTGCTCAAGAACGCCGTCCATCATGCCTAGACCAGCACGTAGGATTGGCACTACCGTTACTTTTTTACCTTTAATTTGGTCAACTTCTACTGGACCGTTCCAACCGTTAATCGTCACACGCTCAGTTTCAAAGTCTGATGTCGCTTCGTATGTTAGAAGGCTACCCACTTCTGTCGCTAGCTCACGAAAACGCTTAGTGCTAATCTCACCTTCACGCATCAGGCCAATTTTATGTTTTACTAGCGGGTGTTTCACTTCAACAACTTTCATTTCCAACTCCGGCAATATTTAAACAAACCTGTAGATTATACACGAACTCTAAGGTTATTTCAGAATCTTTATTCTAATAAAAAAAACCGCGCAAACGTTTGCTCTTGGTAATCAAGCCCTGTTAGAATAGCGCCGTTTTCACATCCAACTTAAGTTCGAGGACTATCCCGTGAGTGGTAATACTTCTTCTCTAAGCTACAAAGACGCTGGTGTTGATATCGACGCAGGTAATGCACTAGTAGACCGTATTAAAGGTGCTGTTAAACGCACTCGTCGCCCTGAAGTAATGGGCGGTATTGGTGGCTTTGGCGCCCTATGTGAACTTCCAACGAAATACAAAGAGCCGGTACTTGTTTCAGGTACTGATGGTGTTGGTACTAAACTTCGCCTTGCTTTGGATCTGAAAAAACACGACACCATTGGTATCGACCTAGTGGCAATGTGTGTGAACGACCTAATCGTTCAAGGTGGTGAGCCGCTATTCTTCCTAGACTACTACGCAACAGGTAAGCTAGATGTAGATACAGCAGCAGACGTTGTTTCTGGTATCGCTGAAGGTTGTGTTCAAGCTGGTTGTGCACTAATCGGTGGTGAAACGGCTGAAATGCCAGGCATGTACGAAGGCGACGACTACGACGTAGCTGGTTTCTGTGTTGGTGTTGTAGAAAAAGCTGACATCATTGACGGCACTAAAGTAGCAGCAGGCGACGCACTTATCGCTGTTGGTTCAAGTGGTCCACACTCAAACGGTTACTCTTTAATTCGTAAAGTTCTAGAAGTTTCTGGTGCTGATAAGAGTGAAGAACTAGAAGGTCGCACTATCGGTGAGCACCTACTAGAACCTACTAAGATTTACATCAAATCGGCACTTAAGATGATTGCTGAGCATGACATTCATGCTATCTCGCACATCACAGGTGGTGGTTTCTGGGAAAATATCCCACGCGTACTTCCTGAAGGCACTAAAGCAGTCATTGATGGCAAGAGCTGGGAATGGCCAGCTATCTTCAACTGGCTACAAGAGAAAGGTAACGTGGAAACATTTGAAATGTACCGCACTTTCAACTGTGGTGTAGGCCTAGTTGTTGCTCTACCTAAAGATCAAGCAGACGCTGCTGTTGAACTACTGAAAGCAGAAGGCGAAAACGCTTGGGTTATCGGTGAGATCGCAAACGCTGAAGCTGGCGAAGAGCAAGTAGAAATCAAATAAGTGATACGCTCACTTACTTAGTTAATCAATGAGGACCTAATGGTCCTCATTTTGCTATTTAGCCCGCAGAAAACCTTAGTTTATGTAGGTACATTGTAAACAGTCCAGTTAACCAATCGCATGACCCACTCTATGAAGAACAGCCATTCTATGAATAACAGTCACTCTAAGAAAAACATCGTCGTTTTAGTCTCAGGAAGCGGAAGTAACTTGCAGGCAATTTTGGATGCCTGTGAGAGCCACACGATTGATGCCTCTGTTAAGGCCGTTTTCTCAAACAAAGCAGAGGCTTTTGGTCTAGAGAGAGCAAAGTCAGCAGGTGTTGACGCTCATTCGGTGAATCCAAAAGAATTTAATTCGCGTGAAGAATTTGATCATGAATTGATGGTTCAGATCGATGCTTACCAACCCGACCTGATTGTACTCGCTGGCTATATGCGCATTCTGAGTTCAGAGTTTGTTCGTCATTACGCGGGTAAAATGATCAATATCCACCCTTCTCTATTACCTAAGTATCCGGGGCTGCACACCCACCAGCGTGCTATTGATGCTCAGGACAAAGAGCATGGCACCAGCGTCCACTTTGTTACCGAAGAGCTCGATGGTGGTCCTGTAATCTTACAAGCTAAGGTGCCAGTATTTGAAGGGGATGATGCCGACATGCTAGCGAGCCGAGTACTCACCCAAGAACACTGCATTTATCCTCTGGTCTGCAAGTGGTTCGCGGAAGATCGTTTATCAATGGCAAACGGACAAGCTATCTTAGACAGCAAGGCATTGGGCAAACACGGTTACGCAGAAGAGTGATTCGTTAAAACTAAACCAAATAAAAAGGCCGCTTACTGATTCATTAGTTCAGTAAGCGGCCTTTCTTTTATGCGTTTCAAATTAATACTATTCGGAATACTTAGCTCAATGGCTCAGTTGGTGCTTGGCTTGCAACCTTTTTAGGTGCGTAAGCAACATCTTCCAACGCTTTATGGTTATTACCAATCAGCTCACCAAAATGAAACAGTGCGTATTCGCCTGGCTTCATTCTAAACCACTCTTCATTGCATGTTAGAGGCTGCGTTGCGACGACCGTAACCACATCATTTGGCGTGGTCTCTTCTTGAAAGTTTATCTCAACATCTTCATCAATCAGGCTCGCATTACCAAAAGGTGCACGTCTTGTTATCCAGTACAAGTGATTCGTACAATAGGTCATCACATACTCACCATCACTGAGTAGCATGTTAAAGACACCTTTCTCACGCAACTGGTCACAACATTCCGCGACAAAGCGAAACATACCTTCCATGTCTTGTGGTGGTTCAGGGAAACGATCTTCTAGCTGTTTCACTAACCAACAAAAAGAAAGTTCACTGTCCGTCTCGCCAACAGGTCTGAAACGACCACTAACCAGATCATCGTAATCCGTTAATTGGCCATTATGAGCGAAGGTCCAGTATCGTCCCCATAGCTCACGGGTAAATGGGTGAGTATTTTCTAGATTAACGCCACCACGATTGGCTTGACGGATATGACTGACAACAGCTTGGCTTTTAATTGGGTAGTTTTGAACTAACTCAGCAATCTTTGATTCACAGCTAGGGTTAGGATCTTTGAACGTTCGAAAGCCCTTCCCTTCATAAAAGGTGATTCCCCAACCATCACGATGTGGTCCGGTATTACCTCCACGCTGCATCAGGCCGGTGAAACTAAAACAAATATCAGTTGGCACATTCGCGCTCATACCGAGCAATTCACACATGGTTTAATCTACTCCCTTTTAAAACCAATGGAGCCACAAACCTGGGCTCCAAATGTCTGTAAAACTATTATTCCATTTCTTTTTCAACAAGCTGAATCACAATATGAATGATCTTAATGTGAATCTCTTGGATACGGTCTGCGTAACCAAAATGTGGCACTCGGATTTCGATATCAGCGCAACCCGCCATTTTACCGCCATCTTTACCCGTCAATGCAATCGTCTTCATGCCTTTAGCTTGAGCAGCTTCAATCGCTTTCAAAATGTTGGCAGAGTTACCTGAAGTCGACAGACCGAACAACACATCACCTTTACGACCTACCGCTTCTACATAACGAGAAAATACGTGGTCGTAGCCAAAATCATTACTCACGCAAGACAGGTGGCTTGGATCTGAAATCGCAATACCAGCGTAACCTGGACGGTTTTCACGGTATCGGCCAGTAAGCTCTTCTGCGAAGTGCATTGCATCACAGTGTGAACCACCGTTACCACAAGAAAGCACTTTGCCCTCTTGCTTGAATGAGTCAGCAATCAGTTTTGCCGCCGCTTCAATTTGAGCGATGTTATGGTCATCACTCAGGAACTTATTCAGAACGTCAGCAGCTTCGTTCAATTCACTTTTGATTAGGTCATGGTACATAAGGCTTATCTCTTATATTTTTTTACGCAACTTAAAGTACGTGAAATGAGAGCTGAGGGTTTTCCCCTCTTTTACCTGAGTTTACCCACAAACATGAAATAGTGTCGACACTTAAGCCCAAAGATTGCCACCTTAATTAGAGTCTCGCTGCCGATCCGTCCAAATATTCGCCACCAACCTCTCACAATTAGAACTTTAACTCTATTGAGATCACTTTTTATTCACTTTGGAGTTTTACAAATATTTAATATTTTGTTTACACTTGACTGGTTAGACCTCTTACCTAAAACTTAATAACAATAAGTGATCTCTGAAAAGGAAATCGATCATGAACATATTGCTCTCCCTACTCGGCATGACAGCCATCTTAGGCGTCTGTCTTTACCATAGAGTTAGTCTGGTACGTGCATTAGTTGTATTAACTGGCGCAATGGTAGCATTAACACTGTTCGGCGGCGTGGCAGTCACTGGTTGGCTTTGTTACTTGTTAGCCGTTGCGATCTTTGCTGTGCCAGCCATTCGTCAAACTCTCATCAGCCAAAAAGCGCTTTCTGTATTTAAGAAAGTACTACCGGCAATGTCTCAAACAGAAAAAGAAGCACTGGAAGCCGGCACCGTTTGGTGGGAAGCAGAGTTGTTCAAAGGCAAGCCTGAATGGAAAAAGCTACAAAACATCGCTGATCCAAAACTGTCTGGCGCAGAACAAGCGTTCCTAGACGGCCCGGTAAACACGGTGTGTGAAATGGTCAATGATTACCAAGTCACCCATGAGCTTGCAGATTTGCCACCAGAAGTATGGCAATACCTGAAAGACCATAAATTCTTCGCCATGATCATCAAGAAAAAATACGGCGGTTTAGAATTCTCGGCTTACGCTCAGTCTTTGGTTCTTCAGAAGCTAACCGGCGTTTCTAGCGTATTGTCATCAACGGTTGGCGTACCTAACTCATTAGGCCCTGGTGAGTTATTACAACACTACGGTACAGAAGAACAAAGAAATCATTACCTGCCGCGCCTAGCGGAAGGTAAAGAGATCCCTTGTTTTGCCCTGACGAGCCCAGAAGCTGGCTCTGATGCAGGTTCAATCCCAGATTACGGTGTGGTATGTAAAGGCGAATGGCAAGGTGAAGAAGTATTGGGCATGCGCCTAACTTGGAACAAGCGTTACATCACCCTAGCACCTGTCGCGACGGTATTAGGCTTGGCCTTTAAACTGCGTGACCCTGATGGTCTGCTTGGTGACCAAAAAGATCTAGGCATCACTTGTGCGCTTATCCCAACGGATTTAAAAGGCGTAGAAATTGGCAATCGCCACTTCCCGCTGAATGTGCCGTTCCAGAACGGTCCGACGCAAGGCGACGATATCTTTGTGCCTATCGACTTCATCATTGGTGGCCAGAAAATGGCAGGTCAAGGCTGGCGTATGCTGGTTGAGTGTCTGTCGGTTGGTCGTGGTATCACACTGCCTTCAAACTCAACGGGTGGTATTAAGTCTGCTGCATTAGCAACGGGCGCTTATGCTCGTATTCGTCGTCAATTCAAACAACCGATTGGCCGCATGGAAGGGGTTGAAGAGCCACTTGCACGCCTAGCGGGTAACGCTTATGTGATGGATGCGGCAAGTAATCTAACCGTTGCAGGTATCGATCTTGGCGAAAAACCTTCGGTTATCTCAGCAATCGTTAAGTACCACTGTACACACCGTGGTCAGCGCAGCATCATCGATGCTATGGATATTGTTGGCGGTAAAGGTATTTGCTTAGGTCCATCGAACTTCCTAGCTCGTGGCTACCAAGGTTCGCCTATCGCGATTACGGTTGAAGGCGCAAACATCCTGACTCGTTCAATGATCATCTATGGTCAAGGTGCGATTCGCTGTCACCCTTACGTACTTAACGAAATGGAAGCGGCTTATTCTGAAAGCAGTGATGCTCTAGATAAGTTTGATTCGGCATTAGCAGGACACGTTAGCTTTACTATGAGTAACCTAGTCCGCAGCTTGTGGTTTGGTTTAACCGATGGCCGTGGTTCAGATGCGCCAACACCTTCAAATAAAACCGATAAACAGACACAACGTTACTACCAACAGCTAAACCGCTACAGTGCAAACCTAGCGCTACTGTCTGATATCTCAATGGCAGTTCTAGGTGGCTCACTGAAGCGTAGAGAACGTTTATCAGCAAGATTGGGGGACATCCTGAGTCAACTTTACCTCGGCTCAGCAACGCTGAAACGCTTTGAAAGCGAAGGCAGCCACGCTGAAGATCTACCGTTAGTACATTGGGGTATGCAAGATAGCTTACGCCAAACTGAAGTGGCGATTGATGAGTTCTTAGCGAACTTCCCTAACCCTGTGATTGGTCGTCTGCTTCGTGTTGTGCTAATGCCATTTGGCCGTATCCGTCGTGCACCAAACGACAAGCTGGATAGCAAAGTCGCGCACATTCTACAAACACCAAGTGAAACACGCTCTCGTATCGGTCGTGGCCAATACCTAGAAGCAACGGAATACAACCCAGTAGGTAAGATTGAAAAAGCGCTAGAAGTGATTCTTCAAGCTGAACCTCTGTTCGATAAGGTTTGTAAAGAAACTCATCAAAAACGTGCTTTCTTACGACTCGACCTTGTCGCGCAGTTGGGACTTGAAAAAGGTATCTTAACGCAAGACGAAGCAAATCTTCTGATTAGCGCTGAGGAACACAGACTGTACACGATTAACGTTGATGACTTCTCACCAGAGGAGCTTGCAGCAAAGTCTCAGTACCCAGACCAATCGATTGATAACGTCGCTTAAGGTCAAAAATAGAAACAAAAACGGGACTCCTATGAGTCCCGTTTTTTTGTTCATGACATCGTTGTCAAAAATTCTAATGCTTTATCTCTGGCGGCTTATTCTCTCCAGACAACCTAATCATCTAAGCGAGTTACTTAGGCGCTTTAAGCTGCATCTCAGGTAACGCTTTTTTCTTCGCCTTGACCTTACGAACCACAAACCAAATCAATAAGCCCAATAGAATAGCGACCACATTACCCACCGCAATAATGATCATACTGCGCTGTCTGTCATCTTCACGTTTTTGAAGGATCATCAACTCTGTTGCGATACGCTTCTGTTCAGCAAGTGCTTCTTCTTGAAGGCGTCGTGACTCTGCTAAGTCGATATCTTCAACAACGCTGTACGACTGCTCAGTAATTGGAAAGATAAGCGGGCGCTGACTTGAAGCATCAGTGGCATAAACCATCCCTGACCAATTATAAATCCCTAAATCGCCATTATAAGGCAGCTCTAAAGCGACTTTCATTGCGTCGACTTCAGCTTGCCCCTGCTTGTAAATAACATATTCATCAGGAGCCTTGTGCTCAACATGAACCGCCAAAGAGCTCGGTGCGATCATCCCCTGTTCACCAGACACCACAATAGTATGAGGTAAACCCTCTTTTCGAGACTGAATAAAGGTGGTAGTGAGCGGTGTTGGGTAAACCAAGACTTCTTGCTCTTGCGCTCGCAGGAACACACCATTACCAGAGGTAATTCGCGCTCGGTATTTACCGGGCTCGATATCAATTGGTAAGGATACTGTGAATACGCCGTCTCCCGCTTTTTCATCAAGATCAACACCATCATCAGCAAACTCGCCCATCACAACCGGAACCGGGCGAGCTTCTCTCACTAAAGACTCTTCGTTTTCAACAAACTTAGTAAAGGTAACCTTAAGCTTCACGCGATCGAGAAAATCACGCAGCACAAGCGGCTTGCCATCAGAGGTGAGACGGGCGGTAAATTTAATGCGCTCAGTCTGATACAACTTGTCGGGAAACTCATTAGCATCCAAAACAAGATGAGACAGGAGCTTGATGTTGTTCTTAGGGGAAACTTTACCTATCGCTTGCCAAGGGCCAGGCATCGGATTGTCGATAGATATAATGTCCATGGACGACTCTTCGTACCAACGGACATTATCAGCATTGCGCCAAGAGTAGTATTTCTTGCCATCAGGACGAACCAAAACGACAGGTTTAGAGTTATCGGCTCGATAAATCACAAAGGTGACTTGTTCAATACTGGAATCAACTCGAAAACGGTTGTCCAATAAACTCATTACGGATTCTGTTGCCGCATGCAAGCTAAAGCTTAACAGCAATAAACAACCGGTAGCCAATACCCTTAACATACTCTCTCCCTACTGACGCCAGAGGCAGCTTCCGCTTTTCTCGACGAGATCTAAACGACTTTGATGCGCTTCTACTTCATCGGCCGTAGCTCGTAAAACCTTTAGGGATTTTCGACCACTTTCTACTCTTCGTATGCTTTCGGCTTCGCCTTCCTGTTGACCAGCGTTAAATTGCAGCGAAGTTTGGCCACCCGTCATCAATAAGTAGACGTCGGCTAGGATCTCCGCATCGAGTAATGCGCCGTGGAGAGTACGGTGCGAGTTATCAATACCATAACGGTCACATAAGATATCTAGGTTGTTTCTTTTACCTGGGAATATCTTCTTCGCCATCGCCAAGGTATCGGTAACTTTACAGTAGTCATCCGTTTTACCTATCGCTGGATTAAGCTTCTCAAACTCATAGTCCATAAAGCCGGTATCGAAGGGCGCGTTATGAGCCACCAGCTCTGCACCTTTTATAAAGTCGAGAAACTCTTTATGTATGTCTTGATATTCAGGCTTATCAATCAAGAACTCATCGGTAATACCGTGAACGCCAATCGCCTCTTCTTGAATCGCACGATCAGGTTTTATGTAGACGTGAAAATGACGCCCGGTCAACCTACGGTTGATGATCTCTACTGCACCAATTTCAACGATGCGGTGACCCATGTAATGAGGGCCACCTTCTGTATTCATACCGGTGGTTTCGGTATCGAGTACAACAATGCGCTTATTTTCGTTCGAACTGTTTTTTTCGTTCGTGCTTTGTTCTGGAGTGCTACTGGTATTCATAAGGATAACTGTGTCAGACTATGCCGATAATGTGCTTGAGGTAATAGTATCAAATCATGACGAAACAAGTTGAAATTTTCACTGATGGTTCTTGTTTAGGCAACCCTGGTCCTGGCGGCTATGGCATCGTACTTCGCTACAAAAAAGTCGAGAAGACGCTAGCAGAAGGTTTCACGCTAACAACCAATAACCGTATGGAAATGCTCGCCGCTGTCGTTGCTCTCCAAGCCCTCAAAGAGCCTTGTTCTGTGATTCTGACCACAGATAGCCAATACGTGCGTCAAGGCATCACACAGTGGATTCACAACTGGAAAAAGCGTGACTGGAAAACAGCCGACAAGAAACCGGTTAAAAATGCCGATCTGTGGCAAAGGCTTGATAAAGAAACCGCTCGCCATAGCGTTGATTGGCGCTGGGTAAAAGGACACGCAGGACACAGAGAAAACGAAATGTGTGATGATTTAGCAAGAAACGCAGCGGAAAATCCGACTAAAGAAGATACGGGCTATCAGCCAAGTTAATCGTCTTTTAGAATTAGACGTACATTTCAGAAAATGATTTATTGTTCCTGAAACTGATTGATAACGCCTTAAATTAATTGATAATTTCTTAACCGAACTAGTAGATAAAAAGCCGACAACTAGTCGGCTTTTTCTGTTTTTAGCGGATATGACGCTTTGGCGGAATCCATTGTACGACGCGTATTGGTTCTAAAACTGGCTCCAACAGGTGAGAAACGTCGCTTAAGGTGCCAATGTGGCTTGATAGGTTTAAGCGGGTAAGTACGTTTACGTGCAACAATAAAGTATTGGCTTCCGGCGAAGGATGCACATCCACCTAAGCTGTTCTCCAACCACGTCCACATCGCTTGATACTTACTCATCGGAAACAGCGCGTAGGTGTCACAATGAATCACTTCATAATTAAGTACCCCTAACCAGTCTTTTATTCGGTTAGGCGTGTACATGCGCCCACTCCAAGGCAAACTGTTCTTTCGCCAAGGCATCAAACTGGCAAGCCCAGTGACACTAATCGGGTTAAAGCCAGTGATAATGATATAGCCATCGTCCATCATGACTCGATCAACTTCTCTCAATAAGCGATGTGGGTCATTGCTATAATCTAACTGATGACTCAACACCACAACATCAAAGCTTTTCTCCAAAAAGGGCAAATTATAGCCATCCGCTATCACATTATGTAATGGGTTCTGGATATCTAGGTTTACTTGATGTTGAATGTTGCATGTGCAGCTAGAAATCTCACTACTGAGGCCGCCGAGCTTGAGCATATGGTAACCAAATAGCTTTGGGCACCACTCATCGAGTCGAGTTTGAATAGATTCTCTCAACCAGTCCCCATTGTGCAATTGCGCCCAAGTATAAGGACGTTCAAACTTCTTTCTGCTACGTGCTGGCTTCATCAATAATCTGTCTCACTTATTCTGTCGCACTAAAAGTGACTGGAGAACCAATAATGTTACATATCAAAAGCATACCTGCATTTAACGACAATTACATCTGGCTGATTGAAAATAGCGATCGCCGTTGTGCTGTCGTCGACCCCGGTGATGCGGCTCCAGTATTAGAGTACTTAGCACACCATGAGCTAACTTTAGATGCAATCTTGATTACGCACCACCACCACGATCACATTGGTGGCGTTCCAGAACTAGTTAGACAATTTCCCGGCGTTGATGTCGTGGGTCCAAGGAATGAACCAATCCCCACCTTAACTCACCCAGTCGATGATGGTGACCAATTAGAACTGTTTGACGAAGTATTCCTCGTCCTAGGGCTCAGTGGCCACACCGCGGGTCATATTGGTTATGTAGGTGATGCAAAACTGTTTTGTGGTGATGTGCTGTTCTCTGCGGGTTGCGGCCGAATCATGGAAGGCACACCACAACAGATGTTCGATGCACTGAATAAGATCACGGCGCTACCTCAAGAAACCGAAGTTTATTGTGCGCATGAATACACTGCCGCAAACATCGCTTTCGCATTAGCGGTTGAACCTGACAACCAACATTTGCAGCAATATCGCGACCAAGTGAACCGACTTCGCGCGCAAAATAAGTCGACCATCCCCACAAATTTGAGACAAGAGAAGTTTGTGAACCCCTTCTTGCGCTATACCGAGCCAAGTGTAGTGAAATCAGTGTCTAATCGCACCGAGCAGACCGACCCTTTATCGGTATTCACCGCTTTACGTGCGTGGAAGAACGAATTTTAACAAATACAGACTTGTCACTCATAGGGGGTGGCAAGTATTATCATCGGCCGTTAATTAAAAAGGCTGTAACATGCGAGTTAAGTACAGCTGGGCTTTGGTATTACTACTTTCTGGTTGCCAATTAACTCAGTCAGAGAATCCAGACCAAGCTTCCGAGCAAACCAACACATCTCCTACTAAAGAAGTTTCTCAAGCGAACGTTTCATCAGAAGCCACAGCCAAAGAAGATCAAAAAGTTGAAGCACCTGTCGTAACTCCACAAACACAACAAGATGTTTGGAAACGCATTGCGATGCAACTTGAAATGGAAGTACCAGACCAAAAGAAGGTCGACTACTACCGAACTTGGTACCTCAAGCACCCGAGTCATCTAAAAACCGTATCAAAGCGTGCTGAACCTTTCCTGTATCTGATCACCACTAAGATTGAAGAAAAAGGCTTACCACTAGAGCTGGCCCTATTGCCCGTTGTAGAAAGTTCTTTCGATGCGTTTGCCTATTCTCATGGCAGTGCTGCAGGTCTATGGCAATTCATTTCAGGCACAGGCAAAGACTACGGGCTTGAACAGAACTTTTGGTATGACGGCCGCCGTGATGTTGCCGCCTCTACCGACGCCGCATTGGATTTCTTATCAGACCTTAACCGACGTTTCGATGGCGACTGGAACCATGCGATTGCTGCCTATAACAGTGGCGGTGGTCGAGTAAACAGCGCAATCCGTAAGAACAAGAAGTTGGGTAAACCAATCGACTTCTTCTCTCTCGATTTACCAAAAGAGACCAGCAGCTATGTACCTAAACTGCTTGCTCTAGCTGATGTCATTGCCAATCAAGAAAAGTATGGCATCGATATCCCTGCGATCCCGAACAAGCCAGTGCTGACTCTGGTTAACCCTGAAGAACAGCTTGATCTAGCGATTGCTGCGAACTACGCAGGCATTCCAGTTAAAGAGCTGCAAGGCTACAACCCTGCTTACAACCAGTGGGCAACGGCACCAGAGAAACACCAACAGCTATTACTTCCTCTAGACTCAGTTGAAAAATTCAACAAAGAAGTCGCTGCCAATAAAGGCAAAGGCATGAAGTTGGTGCGTTACAAAGTTCAATCTGGTGACAGCATTAGCGTGCTAGCAAGCAAATACAACACCACCAGTAAAGTGATTCGCTCTGCAAACGGTTTGAGCAACAACAATATTCGTATTGGACAGCACCTGCTAATCCCAACATCAACTAAAGATGACAAGACATACGCACTAAGCGCTTCAAACCGCCTAGCAAGCACCCAGTCGAAGAGTCGTGGTCAATATAAGCTCAGCCATACAGTAAAAAGTGGTGACAGCCTATGGACGATTGCACGCGCAAATAAGGTATCTCACCAATCACTGGCTAAGTGGAACGGTATGGGACCACGCGACACGCTGAGAGTTGGTCAAGAACTGGTCATTTGGAAGAATGGTTCAGACGGCGCCGTCATCCGCACGATCTTCTATAACGTAAGATCTGGTGACACAGTCAGCGGTATTGCATCAAAGTTCAAAGTAAAAAGTACAGATGTTGTAAAATGGAACGCTTTGCAGAACAAGAAATACCTACAGCCAGGACAAAAACTCAAGCTGTATGTTGATGTAACTAAGGTAAGTGTATGAACCCGTCAAGTAACCCACTCGTCATGCTGTTGGATATATTCCGTTCACCAACAGCGTGTTTCTTAGCGCTTTATCAGCGAAGTGCTTGGGGATGGCAACCCTACGTCGTATTAATGCTCAGCCCATTTTTGTTTTGGGGTGCTTATTTTTCGAATGTCGATTTTGCATGGTTAAGTGCAGAGCTATCACAGCAATTGGCTCAAACTAACCCTGACCAATTGGCGTTACTTGACAGCAACACCCTACTCGCAAGTGAAATCATCAACGACGTATTTAGCCGAACGCTAACCATCGTTTTGTTGGCATTCTGGTTTAACCTAGCAACAAAGCCAAGCCAACATCAACATAGCTTTTGGCGATGGTTTGCAGCGGCATCCGTTATCATCTTCCCTGCAGTTTTAGGCGACATTGCGAGCTACGCAAGCCTGATACTCAAGCATGGGCATGTGATGAACTACGCCGCTGATTTGAATAGCTTAAACGGCTTAATCAAGTTACCGCTAACCAATGATTGGTCGCAGTTTGCTAGCTCATTACCACTGTTGTTGCCTTGGTACATTGTGTTGGGTTATGCCGCTGTATTGACGTGGACTGAGTTTGAGCGTGGTCAGGCACTGGTCATCTCTGGCTTACCATGGGTCGGCTACTACCTAATCTGGGCGCTCTACATTTTAATCTTTTAAGTTAAAGATATAAGGCTAGCGAAAACTCTCTAGCCTATTTAGCCTTAAAAGTCACTCGCATAGGGTTATGATCAGAAGCGTCCGTAATGGGCGCTTTTGCTTTTTCTACCTCTAGCCCTCGATAGAACACATGATCGAGCACCAGTCCTGTAATGAACTGAGTTCTGTTGTCTGGGTCAAAGGCTACTTCCGTCAAACCTACCTGTTCCAATGCACCTTTCAAGACAGCAAAGCGGGCTTCACTCCAACTATTAAAATCCCCAGCAAAAATAACAGGCCCACGATACTTTTGCAGATTGTCAGTTAAGCTCTTGAGCTGAGCTTTGTAATCTTCCGTACCAAACGTAAAGTTCACAGCATGGATGTTAATCACGGCCAGTTGTTCGCCGTTACTAAGTTGGTAACGCGACCAAAGCGCGGATTTTGGTAATTGAAGCCAAGGTTCTTCATGAGTATAAGCACAAGCTTCGATAGGCAAATGCGTCGCTAGGTTAAGTACACCAGCACTTTGCTCAAAGGCTTCAAACGCATTAACACGAGTGCTTCCCCACTGGCCACTCGTTACCCATTGGCGAAGTTCTTCTGTCATACTCGCTTCTTGCAACAAGACTAAATCGCTACCAGCCGACAGCTTATTTAATTCACTCTGCCAATTACTTCGGTTTTGCTTGTAGATATTCCACACCGTAATGTCTAAGCCATCAGACACATCAATTGCTCTCGGCTCAGAATTTTGATAGCAACTGTAGATATCATTGCTGGTATTTTGAGAAGAGGTGATCAGGTTGGGTTTATTCGGGATCACGAAGATTAAATGAAAACTAACGACAGCAAGCGTTATCAATAGCGTGATAACAATGATGGTTTTCTTAAACATGCAACACCCTACCAGAGATGAAAAAGGAGCGATAAACGCTCCTTTTAGGGTAATAGTTTTTTTATACGGCGTCTTCGTCTTCTTCACCAGTACGAATACGTACCACACGTTCAACGTCAGTAATGAAGATCTTACCGTCGCCAATTTTGCCTGTTTGCGCCGTTTCGATAATGGTATCAACACATTGGTCAGCCACTTCGTCGGTCACAACAATTTCCAATTTCACTTTAGGTAAAAAGTCGACCATGTACTCTGCGCCGCGGTATAGCTCAGTATGACCTTTCTGACGTCCAAAGCCTTTCACTTCAGATACTGTCATACCCGTAATACCCACTTCTGCAAGTGCTTCACGTACATCATCAAGTTTGAATGGCTTGATAATGGCTTCAATCTTTTTCATGTTCATCCCTTAAACTGTGCGAATGGCTCATTATCGGTTAGCTATAGTAAACATTCAATGAAAAAAGCCAGAGCTTTAAAGCTCTGGCTCGAAATTTATCATCTTGTTTAATCAGCGCTTTAAGAAGGTTTTACTTAAGGCTTGCGTAGTAAGCGGCTAGATTAGCAATATCTGCATCATTCAGCATTGAAGCTTGAGCCTGCATTACAGCGGCCAAACCGCCGGTACGCTGGCCGTTCTTATATGCGTTAATTGATGAAGCGATGTATTGCTCGTTTTGACCTTTAAGGTTTGGGTAACCTGGGATCACTGCGATACCGTCAGCACCATGACATGCTGCACAGATTGCTGCTTTAGCTTGACCCGCAGCAACATCACCCGCCAGAGCGTTACCACTCAATAGTCCAAATCCAAGAACTAATCCTAGTGTAATTTTCTTCATTGCATATTCCATTAATTATTTTTATTAAAGTGACGGTGAATTGTGACACAAACTTTTTCTACTTGCTCCAAAGCGCTTCACAATCTTGACCTTCGTAGTTTTTATCTACGAATAAGCCTAAAACAGCGATCACTCGATCGCCATCCATTAATATTGGCGTTCTGCGTCGTAACCAACTGGGTACTTGGTACTCTTGAAAGAGTTTTTTGAGCTTTCTGCTATGACCGCGTCCAACAGGATGCGCTGATAATCCTTCAGGGTTGAAGATCACTCGTAGCGCTCCGTTTAACCCCTTCAAGCTGAAGCTTTGCGAATTACGACCATTCGATACAGCACCACTCTGTGATGGCATGAATTGTAATCTCCCTAAACCATCGGGCAGTTGCAAGCTATCACCAAGCACAACATCGGCATGCCAACTCGACAAGTCCTTAGTCTCTTTCACTATGTAGAGCTGATGATTAAAACGCCTAACCTCAACCTCATTCAACACCAATTTAGGGTTGGCATCAACCTGAGCGCACGCCACTTCATTCCAGATAAGCTTGAGCTGCTTTTGACTCGGCATTGCTTGATTACAATGACTCAACCACATTCTTAACAGTCGTGCTCGTAACAAGTCTGAGTGTTGAGATAACGCCTCAATGCTTAAGCTCTGACTATCTCCCAAAGCTTGCTGAAAGTGTGACTCAAGTAACTCATCGAGCAATAACTCTTGCTCCGCACAAAGCTGAGCACTACGACTGACCGACTCACGAAAGCTCGGCCAACGCTCAGTCAGCACCGGAGTCACTTGATGACGAATAAAGTTTCGGTCAAAACGCACATCCTGATTACTCTCATCTTCTACCCAAGTTAAGCCCATGCCGTAAGCAGCTGCTTCAATCTCGGTTCGAGTTACCGATAGCATAGGGCGAACAATATGAGCATCAACAAACGGCATCACTTTCGCCATTGAAGAGAGGCCTTTAGGCCCACTGCCACGCTTCAACGCTAACAAGAAAGTCTCTACTTGATCATCGAGGTGTTGACCTGTAACAAGCACATCCCCATATCGAATATGTTGTTTGAAGGCGTGATACCTAGCATCTCTAGCGAGTTTTTCTATGCTTTCTCCACTGTTAACATCCAACGACACTCGCTCAATAGCTAATGGAATAGACAAACCATCACACCATGTTTGGCATTGTTCTACCCAGAGGTCTGCATTTGTACTTAAGCCATGGTGCACATGAACCGCATGGCACTCAATGTCGTGCGCTTGGGCATATTGAGCGGATAACTCCAACAACACTCGTGAATCGACACCACCACTGAAAGCGACGACCAACCTACTACGAGGCTTAAGCGCGCTTTGATCAAGTACAGATGTGAAAGTATCAATTAAGTGTGTCATGAGGCTACTAAACCAAGAGGTCGTGTGTGAAAGGATAATGTTTTAATAATAAAAAAGGGTTGGCACTGAGTCCAACCCTTTCATCAACTTGTTACGTTAAGCAGACCTTATTACTAAGGTAACTTATCAGCAGTAGCCGTAGCTCATTAGACGCTGGTAACGACGCTCAAGAAGCGTTTCGTTATCAAACTGCTCTAGCTCTTCTAGCTGTTTAACTAGCATGTCTTTCATGTTCTGAGCGGTTTGTGCAGGGTCGCGGTGCGCGCCACCTAGAGGCTCAGGAATGATTTCGTCGATAAGCTCAAGCTCTTTAAGACGAGGAGCAATCAGGCCCATCGCTTCAGCTGCTTGTGGGGCTTTATCTGAATCACGCCATAGGATTGAAGCACAACCTTCTGGAGAGATTACTGAATACGTAGAGTACTGAAGCATGTTCACGTAGTCACCAACACCAATCGCTAGTGCACCACCAGAACCGCCTTCACCCACAACGTTACAGATAACTGGAACAGAAAGACCAGCCATAACCTTTAGGTTTTTCGCGATAGCTTCAGATTGACCACGCTCTTCAGCACCAACACCTGGGTATGCGCCCGCTGTGTCGATGAAAGTAATAATAGGCATGTTGAAACGCTCAGCGGTTTCCATTAGACGTAGCGCTTTACGGTAACCTTCTGGCTTTGGCATACCAAAGTTACGGATCACTTTCTCTTTAGTCTCGCGACCTTTCTGGTGACCAATAACCATAACAGGACGGCCATTTAGACGAGCCATACCACCCACAATAGCTTTGTCGTCAGCGTAAGCGCGATCGCCCGCCATCTCTTCAAACTCTGTGAATGCATGCTCCAGGTAATCTTTTGTGTAAGGACGTTGAGGGTGACGAGCAAGTTGAGCAACCTGCCATGCACCTAAGTCACTAAAGATTTTCTGTTTAAGCTCTAAGCTTTTTTTCTCTAGTTGTTCGATTTCTTTGTCTAGATCTACCGCTGTGTCACCACCATGACGCGAAACGTCACGTAGCGCTTCGATTTTTGCTTCAAGTTCAGCGATAGGCTTTTCAAATTCTAGAAAGTTCAGGCTCATCTATGAATCCTTGTTGATTCAGCTCCGTATTCGCGAAGCTAAATTTTAGTTAAATTCGAGTTCTACTTGGCTATTTCCAAGCAGCTGTTTTAATTCGTCTAGTAATGTATCACTTGGCGTCACACGCCATTCTGTGCCCAATGTTAACCGCGCTCTAGCGTCGGCACGCTGGTAGTATACATTGACTGGGACCGTTCCGGCTCTATAAGGTTCTAAGATTTGACTAAAGCGTTCAAAAAATTGACCGTTAATTTGGGATTGGTCGATAGATATCGACACCCCACGAGCATATTTCTCACGGGCGCTTCCTAAGTCCATGACCTCGCGCGCGGACATTTTAAGCCCGCCATTGAAATCATCAAAGCTGACCTGTCCGGAAACGACCACAATTTTGTCTTTTTCGAGCAACTCTGCGTAACGATCGAGGGCATCCGAGAACAACATCACTTCCATTCGCCCAGATCGGTCATCAAGTGTCATCAAACCGATTCGTGTACCGCGCTTAGTGGTCATCACTCTCGCAGCAATCACCAAACCGGCAATCGTTAATGATTGGTCACGACGCGTTGGCGTGGCATCTTTCAAGCGACAGCTAGTGTATTTCGCTAACTCTTTGATGTAAGCGTTAACCGGGTGACCAGTTAGATACAAACCAAGCGTTTCGCGTTCGCCCTCAAGCCAAACCTTCTCAGGCCACTTAGGCACTTGGGTATACTTGTGTTCAACCTCTTCCGGAGCATCGGTCAACACGCCAAACATATCTGATTGTCCAAAGGACTCAGCGTGGTGATGTTGGCTTGCCGCTTTAACCGCATCCGGCAATGAAGCCATCATCGCTGCACGGTGAGGACCTAATCTATCTAAGGCACCGGATAGAATCAACTTTTCGATAACACGTTTGTTGACCTTCTTCAGATCAAGACGCGCACAGAAGTCGAATAAGTCTTTAAAGTAACCGCCCTTATTTCGTGCTTCGATGATCGCTTCAATAGGGCCTTCACCTACCCCTTTGATCGCGCCGATACCATAAACAATCGCGCCATCTTCATCCACGTTAAAGCGGTACAAGCCAGAGTTGATATCAGGTGGAAGCAGCTTGAGCTTCATACGGAAACACTCATCAACAAGGCCAATAACCTTCTCGGTGTTATCCATATCCGCCGTCATTACCGCAGCCATAAATTCCGCTGGGTAGTGCGTTTTCAACCACAGCGTTTGGTAAGAAACCAGTGCGTATGCCGCCGAGTGAGATTTGTTGAAGCCGTAGCCCGCAAATTTCTCTACCAAGTCAAAGATTTTCATGGCAAGTTCGCCATCAACACCGTTGGCTTCAGCACCCTCTTTAAAGGTACCACGCTGTTTCGCCATCTCTTCTGGCTTTTTCTTACCCATCGCACGACGCAACATATCCGCGCCGCCAAGCGTATAGCCTGCCAGAATCTGTGCGATCTGCATTACCTGTTCTTGATACAGGATGATGCCGTAGGTAGGTTCTAGTGTCTCTTTCAGTGATTCGTGTTGCCACGTTTCATCAGGGTAAGAAACCGCTTCACGGCCATGTTTACGGTCGATAAAGTTATCTACCATGCCGGATTGCAGAGGACCCGGACGGAACAGAGCTACCAATGCGATGATATCTTCAAAACAGTCGGGCTGTAGACGTTTGATCAGGTCTTTCATACCACGCGATTCCAGCTGGAATACCGCGGTGGTTTCAGAATTTTGTAATAGGTTAAACGACGCTTGGTCATCTAGAGGAATCGACTCGATACGAACCGGTTCTTTACCCTCTTTCTTCAAACGTGGATTCACTAGGCCTAACGCCCAGTCGATGATGGTCAAGGTACGCAGACCCAAGAAGTCGAACTTAACCAAGCCAGCAGTTTCAACGTCATTCTTATCGAATTGCGTTACTGGGAAGTTACCTTCAGCATCGGCATAAATTGGCGCAAAGTCAGTGATTGTGGTTGGTGAGATTACAACACCACCCGCGTGTTTACCGGCGTTTCGCGTACAACCTTCAAGGATGCGACATTTATCGATCAGTTCACGAACTTCTTCATCGCCATCGTAAAGCTCCGGTAATGCCGGTTCCGCAAGGAACGCTTTCTCAAGCGTCATACCCGGATCGGGCGGTACAAGCTTTGAAATTCGGTCGACGAAGCCAAATGGGTGACCCAGTACACGGCCTACGTCGCGAATTACCGCTTTCGCCGCCATGGTACCAAAAGTGATGATCTGAGATACCGCATCACGCCCGTACATCTCAGCAACGTGGTCGATAACTTGGTCACGCTTATCCATACAGAAGTCGATATCGAAATCGGGCATGGAGACACGTTCTGGGTTCAAGAAACGTTCGAAAAGGAGATCGTATTCAAGTGGATCGAGATCGGTGATATCCAAGGCGTAAGCTACTAGAGAGCCAGCACCAGAACCACGCCCTGGACCTACTGGCACATCGTTGTCTTTTGACCATTGGATGAACTCCATTACGATCAAGAAGTAGCCAGGGAAACCCATGTTATTGACAACTTCGAGCTCTATCTTAAGTCGCTCATCGTATTCAGGTCTGCGTTCAGCACGCACTTTTTCGTCAGGGAATAGGAACGCCAAACGTCGTTCAAGACCTTCTTCAGATTTCTTGATCAAGAAGTCTTCAATCGCCAAACCTTCCGTAGGGAAGTTAGGTAGGAAGTACTCACCTAGACGAACGGTCACGTTACAACGCTTGGCAATCTCAACACTGTTCTCTAGCGCTTCAGGGATATCTGAGAACAACTCACACATCTCTTCTTCACTGCGTAGATATTGCTGCGCGCTGTAGTTCTTAGGGCGACGAGGATCGACCATAGTGAAGCCGTCATGGATCGCCACACGGATTTCATGAGCATCAAACAGATCTTCAGTTAGAAAAACCACTTCGTTGGTTGCGACAACAGGCAAGTCTTCTTGCTCAGCCAGTTCCAACGCAAAGTGCAGGTAAGACTCTTCATCCGGTCGTCCGGTACGAATCAGTTCCAAGTAAAAACGATCGGCGAAGTACGTTTTGTAAAACTCGACGCTGCTTGCCACCAACTCACGGTTGCCTTTCAGTAACGCCTTACCAATCTCACCTTCTTTGGCACCCGATAGAATAATCAGGCCTTTGGCATTCTCAATCAACCACTCTTTATCGATAACAGGCTGATGCTGTACATGACCACGAAGGTAAGCTTTTGAGATAAGCAGCGTTAGGTTGTTATAACCTTTATTGTCCGTTGCAATGACGGTGAGCTTGGTTAGCTCGTCACCGAATTCCGGAGACTGCATCAAGAAGTCAGCACCAATAATTGGTTTAACCCCGCACCCATGAGCAGTACCGTAAAACTTCACCAAACCACACAGGTTGGTAAAGTCGGTAAGTGCTAGAGCAGGCATACCCATTTCAGCGACTTTTTTAACTAATGGCGGCACCTTAGAGAGGCCATCCACCATAGAAAAGTCACTGTGTACGCGTAGGTGAACAAATTTTGGATCTGACATTATTTTTCCTGAGTTCTAGACCGGAGCCTAGGATTACAACTGTGTGTATTCTATTTTTTTCTGACGCAAGTAAGCAACTTTATTCGATGCCCAGGTCTAGCTAACGTAAAGCTCTAGTCTAGATAGAGCTTAATCAATACGCTCTAATCTATGCCAAGGATACGTTTTACTGGCTTAAAGCTCTTACGGTAATGCTCGGTAACACCATGTTTTTCAATCGCTTCGAAATGCGCTTTGGTTGGGTAACCTTTGTGTTTCGCGAAACCAAACTCTGGATGCAACTTGTCGAGTTCTTCCATCTCTTGGTCACGAACCACTTTAGCGATAATAGACGCTGCACTTATCTCTGCTACTCGTAAATCGCCCTTTACAATAGCCAGACCGTCCATTGGCAGTTCAGGAACACGGTTACCATCGATCAGTGCCATGTCAGGCTGAACGCTCAACCCAGCGATAGCGCGCTGCATAGCGACCATAGTTGCCTGTAGAATATTCAGCTCATCAATTTCTTGTGGCGAACAGCGACCAACAGACCACGCCAAGGCTTTCTCCTTGATTTCAGGAAGCAGAGCAAGACGCTTTTTCTCAGACAGTTTTTTTGAATCGTTTAAGCCTTCGATTGGATTATTTGGATCTAGGATAACCGCAGCAGTCACCACATCGCCTACCAATGGCCCACGACCTACTTCATCCACACCAGCAAACAACTGGTAGCCTTGCGGATATTCAAATGGAGGAAGCTCTTTTTTCTCTTTTACTGCCATGACAATTCTCTTTGTAACTTATAAGTCAGTGCTTTCTGAAGCTGCACTTTATGATTCAACAAACTCTCGACCAATCAATTTCAGTACTGCGTTGGCGGCTTGCTTATCAGCATCTTTACGAATCCAGTGATGCATCTCGGTAAAACGTTCGATCAATGTACTGTTGTCGGCTGATAGCATTTTGTCGACAGATGGGAACAAGAAGTCTGGGTGGCATTCCTCAAGAATATGCTCTTTCACGATCTCTTCACCAGCCAAAATATTCGGCAGTGATACGAAATCAGTGATTGCTAGCTTCTTCACAATGTAGCCTGTCAGCTTATTTACTTTGTAGCCAACGACCATTGGACGCTTCAGTAACATACACTCAAGAGCCACTGTGCCGGAAGCCAGAAGCACAGAGTCAGCAGCGGTAATCACGTTGGTTGCCGTATCTTCGACTAACGTGAATTCAAGCTCAGGCGCTGTTGTTTGCCAGATTTCGGTAAACTGTTTTTTACGCTGTTCATTCACGAGCGCAACAACAAAATTGATGTCAGGGTATTTTTGCTTAATGCGCTGGCACGTTTCGATAAATGGTTGAGCGATCAACCCCATCTCACCACCTCGACTGCCCGGCAATACGGCTAACCACTGTTTGTCTTGGTCTAAGCCTAACAGCTCACGTGCATCTTGTTTGCTTGGTTCTAAAGGAATTGCGTCTGCCAGCGTGTGGCCAACAAATTCACAGGCAACGTTGTATTTATCGTAAAACGCTTTCTCGAATGGCAGGAAGGCCAAAACCAAGTCGGTTGCTTTGTCGATTTTAAAGATACGCTTGGGACGCCAAGCCCACACTGAAGGGCTCACGTAATGGACCGTTTTAATGCCTGCGTTCTTAAGATCAAGTTCAAGTCTTAGGTTGAAATCAGGAGCATCGATACCAACAAACACATCTGGTGGGTTTTGAGTGAAATACTTAACCAACTCTGCTTTTACTTTTAGCAGACGAGGTAAACGGCCAAGTACTTCAACTAAGCCCATGACAGCTAGCTCTTCCATCTCGAAAAGAGACTCACAACCAAGCGCCTTCATTTTGGGTCCGCCAATACCGACGAATTCAGCATTCGGGTACTGTGATTTGATTGCTGTGATAAAACCTTCACCAAGCGTGTCACCAGAGAGTTCTCCGACAACGATACCTACCCGCAGAGGCTCATTCGAAACAAAGTCCGTGCTGTTGGTTGCTGCTTCTTGCTGTGCCATAGTTTTCCAATTCCCTTCTTGCCTAAAACAAAAAAGATCGCCTAATGATTAGCGATCTTTTTGTTATACCAATCTGATTAAGTAATTATTGTCATACTTGCGCGGATTGGTACACAACCACATCCAGTATTAACGAATAATACCGCGCTCAGAATTCTCTAGCATTTCTAGCATAGGAGCCACCGAAGTAAACTCTTTCGCCATTTCAACTAAAGCCGCTTTCGCTTCTTCAAGTGTTTTACCTGAACGGTATAACTCTTTGTACGCTTTCTGTAGTGCACGAATTTCTGGTTTTTCAAAACCGTTACGCTTCAAGCCCACTAGGTTCAGACCGAATGGAGCAGCATGGTTACCCTGTGCAAGTACGTACGGAAGTACATCTTGAACAACAGCAGAACAGCCGCCAATGTATGCGTAAGCACCAATTGAGCAGAATGGGTGAATCGCAGACAGTGCCATAACACCAGCGTAGTCGCCAACCGTCACGTGTCCGCCAAGAATAGCGTTGTTACCAATGTGAGTATGGTTACCAACAATAACATCGTGCGCTACGTGAGCATTAACACAAAGTAGGTTGTCATCACCAATTACAGTGGTTGCTTTGTCTTGAACCGTACCACGGTGGATTTGAACCGCTTCACGGATCACGTTGCGATCACCGATCACAACTGTTGTCTCTTCACCACCGTATTTCTTGTCTTGGTTTTCTTCACCAATAACAGCATGAGGGAAGATACGGTTTTCTTTACCAATGGTTGTATGACCTTTGATCACAACATGCGACATCACTTCAGTGTCGTCACCAATTGTCACGTTACCAGCAATGTAAGTGAAAGGCCCAACTGTCACGTTAGCACCGATAGTTACATCACCTTCGATTACTGCTGCCGGGTGAATTTTCGCTGTTTCATGAATCATATTAAAACTCTCTACGAGCACATTTAAGTTCAGCTGAACATACAACGTCGCCGTCAACTTTCGCTACACCGTTAAACGATGCAATGCCACGACGCTCTTTTAAGAATTCAACTTCGATAACCAGTTGGTCACCAGGTACGACTGGCTTACGGAATTTTGCTTTATCAACACTTGCAAAGTAGTAAAGTTCGTTGCCAGAAGGCGCACCAAAAGATTTAAATGCTAGAAGGCCTGTTGCTTGTGCCATTGCTTCTAAGATCAACACGCCTGGGAATACAGGAAGCTGAGGGAAGTGGCCTGTGAACTGAGGTTCGTTAACAGAGACATTCTTAATTGCGGTCAGTGTTTTTTCTTTTTCAAAGCTAGTCACACGATCAACCATTAAGAATGGGTAGCGATGAGGTAATAGTTCCTGAATTTCAGTAATGTTCATCGTTGTCTGTTCAGTAGTCAAAGTCGTATTCCTATGTATATTCTTTATTTAATTAGAAGGATTATAAACGAAAAAGACTCGCTATACGCGAGCCTTTTATTAGAAATGCTGGAATTATGATTCCGCGCTCTTCTCGATAAGTTTTTCAACGGTTTTCAAACGCTTGTTCATTTCATCAATACGATGAACACGCGTTGCTGTTTTACGCCAATCTTTGTTTGGCTGTAAAGGAATACCCGAAGAGTACATGCCTTTCTCAGTGATGCTGCGCATTACCATCCCCATACCGGTGATTGTAACGCCGTCAATGATTTCAATGTGACCATTAATCACACAGCCACCACCAATAATACAGTACTTACCTATCGTCGTGCTGCCAGCTACAATAGTACCACCCGCAAGGGCTGAACCATATCCGATGTGAACATTGTGAGCAATTTGAAGTTGGTTATCTAAGATAACGTTATCTTCAATAATTGTGTCGTCTAATGCACCACGGTCGATGGTAGTACACGCGCCGATTTCTACGCGGTTACCGATACGAACTGAACCGACTTGTGGGATTTTAATCCACTCGCCTTTCTCGTTCGCATAACCAAAGCCATCAGAGCCGATAACCGTGCTTGATTGAATCAAACATGCTTCGCCAATCACAACTTCATGGTAAACACTTACGTTAGCCCATAGCTTAGTGCCAGAGCCAACTTTCGCGTTTTTACCAATAAAGCAACCAGCACCGATGATCACATCATCACCAAGTACCACACCAGACTCAATCACAGCATTTGCACCAATAGACACATTTTGTCCAATGGTCGCATCACTTGCAATCGAAGCTGAATCAGCAATAGCCGCAGCGGGTGCTGGAGTAGTATCAAGCGCTTGAGCAACTTTAGCAAAAGCAACGTAAGGGTCATTAACCACAATCACGTTCGTCTTACAAAGTTCACGCTCATTCTCTTTAACCATAATAGCGGATGCTTTACAGTCACCTAGGTGCTTGCTGTACTTTACGTTAGAAAGGAACGTAATGTTACCTTCTTGCGCTTTATCCATAGGAGCGACTGCTGAAACGGTAATAGTACCATCTCCGTGTAGCTCTCCCCCGGTAATCGTTGCCAATTCGGCTAAAGTTAGATTCTTCATAAAACTTATTTCAGTGCTTTAATTACTTTCTCAGAGATGTTGTATTCTGGCTTGCCGTATTGCAGAGCTTGAATATCAACGATCATATCGTAGCCTTCTTTCTCTGCAACTTTCGTTACAGCATCTTGAATCACTTTGAATAGCTTCTGCTTCTCTTGTGCTTCACGACGTTGGCTTGCTTTTTCTAGTGCTTGAGCTTTGATTTTGTACTTGCTGTCTAGTTGACCTACTTCGATACGTAGCTTTTCAACTTCGTCAGGACCTAGTAGCTCGCCATCACGCTTAAGCTTTTCAATCTTCGTTTTTGCTTCAGCTTGAATGCTCTGCAGCTCAGCTGCTTTGTCTTTGAACTCTTCCTGCATTTTTTGAAGAACAACTTCACGCTGAGGTAGAGCCTGGAATACTTGTGCAGTGTTTACATAACCCACTTTTTGCGCAGCTTCAGCAGCTGTTGCAAAGAAAGAAGAGCTAAGAACTACAAGGCCTAAACCTGCTGCTTTAATCATATTTTTCAAAATATTGTCCTTTAAATATTAGAAAGTTCTACCAATGGTAAATGTGAAGAATTCCTCATCATCACCTTCGTAAATTTTAACTGGTTTCGCTAGAGAGAAAACCAGTGGGCCCATCGGTGACATCCATTGAAGGGCTGCACCATAAGATGAACGGTAATTCGTTGGATCAGAGTAATCGTAGTAGTACTGGCCGCCACTATTAGGCGCGCCACGGTCTACAAATTCGGTATCCCATACACTAGCCATATCGAAGAAGACACTGGTACGAATCTGGCTGCGTGCTTCATCAGAAGCAAACGGCGTAGGTACAATTAACTCTAGACTTGCCAAAGCAACCGCGTTACCACCCACTGAATCATCAGTAGCAGTATCGTAGGTTGGGTTGTTACCTGTGCTGCTTCCGTAAACGGCTTTCGGGCCAGCCGAGTTAGAACCAAAACCACGTAGGGTTGTAAAACCACCTGCGTAGTAGTTCTCGTAGAATGGGAACAAGTTATCGTTACCATCCGTTTGACCATAACCATTACCATAGCCTAATCGGCCACGCATCAATAGTGTGAACTCATGCTTTTTGGTCAGCGGGATGTAATGTTTTACATCGTACTGCATTTTGAAGTACTGAGCATCAGAGCCTGGCACCGTCATTTTAGCGAAAGCACGCTGGTGGTTACCTTCTGTTGGGAAGAAACCACGGTTCAAGTTATTACGCGTCCAAGAGATATTGATATCGAAATCATCGGTTAAGATGTGCTCGTCACCATATTGGTCAATACTTCTCGCAAACTGTTCAACTTGGATATAAGTCGGAACGTTACCGATTTTGTTGTGTGTATAGCCAACACCAAACTCGATACGGTTCAGCTCATCCATAGGGAAACCCCATGTAAGGCTCGTACCGTAACTTTGGTTGGTATAGTCGACAATACCCGCTTCAGAGGCTTCGAATTCGTTGTAGAAGATCTTACCGCCTAGACTCACACCATCAAGGTTCCAGTATGGGTCACGGTAGTCTAAGCTCACGTTCTTTTGGTAATCGTTCATCATGGCACTTACGCCAACACGGTTACCAGAACCCGCAAAGTTGTCTTGTTGTAGGCCAACTTGGAAACTAACACCTGATTCCGTACCGTAGCCGACACCAAAGTTGATGCTGCCGGAGTTCGCTTCCTTAACGTTGTAAACCAAATCAACTTGGTCTTCACTGCCAGGAACACGAACTGTTTGTACATCAACCGTTTCAAAGAAACCTAAACGGTTAAGACGGCTCTTACCAGTATCAATTGACTTAGAGTTAAGCCAGCTGCCTTCCATTTGACGCATTTCACGACGAAGAACTTCATCTTTCGTTGAATTGTTACCCGTAAATCGAATGTCACGAACATAGATACGGCTGCCCGCTTCTACATTGATAACCAACGACACTTCTTTGGTCTCATCATTGAACTCTGGAATAGTACGAACTTGTGGGTACGCATAGCCAGATTCGCCAAGAATTCGTTTTACGTTCTCTTCTAAAGACGTTACCGATGAACCGTTATAAGTATCACCGTCTTCAAATGGCACTAACGCCTCAAAGTCAGCCTCACGGCCGATGAGCTCACCACGAAATGCGACATCTTTAACGGTATAAGCTTCGCCTTCATCAATACCAAGCGTGATATACACGCCTTTCTTATCTGGAGAGATCGCAACTTGAGTAGAATCTACCTTAAACTTAAGGTAACCACGGTCAAGGTAGTAAGATTTCAGCGCTTCGATATCACCAGCTAATACTTGCTTCTGGTATTTTTCATCCGCAAGGAAATTCCACCATGCAACATCAACGTTCAAGTTGAAACGACTGAGGAGTTCAGCGTCAGAGAAAACTTCGTTACCGATAAAGTTGATTTGCTGAATCTTAGCGGATACGCCTTCAGTAAACACAAACTTAAGGTCAGAACGGTTACGTGGCAAAGGCGTCACAACCGCTTTTACTGTCGCGTTGTACTTACCAACACTGTAGTAAAAATCTTCAAGGCCTTTCTCAATGTTACTCAGCGTCGTACGGTCAAGAGCCTCTCCTTCACGAACACCAGACGCATCTAGGTTCTGCTGAAGTTGCTCTTCTTTGATCGCTTTGTTACCCGAGAATGAAATGCTCGCGATGGTCGGTCGTTCTTTGACTTGAACAACTAAAACACCTTCATCGCGAAGGACTTTAACATCCTCAAAGTTACCCGAAGCATACAATGCACGAATGATCTCAGATACATCGCTTTCATCCACTTCATCGCCAATACGTACTGGCATTTTCAGTAGAGCTGCACCAAGTGCAACACGCTGTAAACCTTCGATCTTGATATCTTGAACTACAAAGTTTTGTGCTCCGTTCGCAGCCACACTAGTGGCCAATAGACTTGCGAACAGAATTTGCTTAATCGCCATACTTATTCTAATTATTCCTTGCTACTACCAATGCCTGTGAGAAACCATTCACAGACGAGTAAAATCGTTAAATATTGCCAGAGCCATCAATGAGAAGAGGATTGCCCCTCCCAATCTGTATCCCATTTCCTGAACTTTCTCAGGTACCGGTTTACGAGTAACGGCCTCAATAGCGAAAAACAGCAAATGTCCGCCATCAAGCATAGGCAGCGGAACCAAATTAATAATCCCTAAGTTAACACTAATCAGAGCCAAAAAGCCTAAGAAGTAAACCAAACCATAATCGGCGGTTGTACCTGCACCTTTCGCGATTGAAATAGGGCCACTCAAGTTGTTTAAGCCAACATCACCAACGATAAGCTTCTTAAGCATTGTCAGTGTCAAACCAATGATTTGACCTGTTTTATCAAATGCTTTTCCTACAGACTCAATTACACCAAATTGTAACTCAAAGCGATAATCTTCTGGCCATTCTGCGACTTCCGGAGCAATACCTGCATAGCCGATTGTCGAACCATCAGAAAGCTCTAGACTTTTTGGTGTCATAACCAATGACTGCTCAGCACCATTTCGCAATACGACCAAGTCCAAGGGTGTCATTGGATTTGCACGAATTAACTCAACAACCGACTGCCACTGTTCAATAGGTTGCCCGTTAATCTCAACAATTTTATCACCGGCTTCAAGACCTGCATCGTATGCAGCGCCATCATCAATGATTTGAGCCAGTACAGTCGATACCTCTGGAGAGTACGGTCTAAAACCCAGCGTTGTCATTGCAGATTCAGTTTCTGGGTTGAACGACCAGTCTGAAATATCCAATGTCATTTGTTGCTCAAAGCCGATGTCGTCTTGAGAAGCAACCGTCACTGTCATGGATTGATCACCAATGTGTGATATCAAACCCATATTGACTGATTCCCAATCTGCGGTTTTGATTCCTGAAATAGATTTAAGTTCCATCCCAGTTTCAATTCCGGCTTGTGCAGCAATAGATTGCGGAGTGACTTCACCGATTACAGGTTTAACCGCCGGCACGCCAATCAAAAATACTAGCCAATATGCAAAGACGGCAAAGATAAAGTTAAACGCAGGACCTGCACCCACAATCGCCGTTCTTTTCCACAATGGCTTCTTATCAAAAGCGTATTGTTGTTCGTCTTCAGAAAGGTCGTCAACACGACCATCAAGCATCTTAACGTAGCCGCCCAATGGAATGACTGACAAGCTGTATTCCGTACCATCACGGCCAACTTTGCTCCAGATTGATTTACCAAAACCAATCGAGAATTTCTCAACTTTTACACCACAGCGACGAGCAACCCAGAAATGTCCAAACTCATGAACAGCGACCAGAATGCCAAGCGCTACAATAAAGGATGCGAAGTTCCACAGAATTCCACTCATGCTAGCTGCTCTTTAATAAATTGATTGGCTAATTGACGAGACATATTATCTAGCTCGAGAAGGCTTTCCAAGCTGTCTAAGCCCTCAGAGTTATGTTGTTCACATACTTTGCTCATAACATGTTCGTTAATGACAGCAATATCGGTAAACTTCACTCGATTGTTCAAGAAAGCATCGACTGCAATTTCGTTTGCTGCATTAATGGCTGTTGTCGCATGCTGACCTAAATAGCACGCTTCAATCGCCAATCTCAAACACGGGTAACGACTAAAGTCTGGTTCTAAGAAGGTAAGCTCGCCCACTTTCGTAAAGTCTAAAGGCTTAACACCCGCCTCGGTGCGATTAGGGTAAGACATCGTCAAAGCAATTGGTGTTGCCATGTCCGGTTCGCCCATTTGAGCCAGCACAGAGCCATCCTTGTACTGGACCATAGAGTGAATCACAGACTGCGGATGAATGATGACTTTTAACTGCTCCTGAGAAGCATTAAATAGCCATTTCGCTTCAATGTACTCTAGCCCTTTATTCATCATAGTCGCAGAATCGACAGAGATCTTAGGACCCATAGACCAGTTAGGGTGTGCAATTGCGCGTTCAGGAGTCACTGATTCGAGCTCAGCCACATCGGTATAACGGAAAGGACCACCAGAACCAGTCAGAAGAATATGGTTAATGCCGTTTTCTTCAAGGTCACAGCGGCCTAGTTTGGTTTGTACGTTCTGCGGAAGGCATTGGAAAATGGCATTATGCTCACTGTCGACAGGAAGTAGTTCTGCACCGTACTTTTCTACGGCGTCTATAAACAGCTGCCCAGACATCACCAAAGCTTCTTTGTTAGCAAGCAAGATACGCTTGCCCGCTTTAACCGCAGCCATCGTAGGAAGTAGACCTGCCGCACCAACAATCGCAGCCATTACTGTATCCACATCTTCTAAAGAAGCAACCTGACACATGCCTTCAGTGTCTGAAAGCACTTGAATGCTTGGGTAATCCGCAGACAATATTTCAGTCAGCTGAGATGCAGCTTCAGGGCAAGCCATAGCAACATAGCTTGGTTGCCACTTTTCAACTAACGCCAGCATCTTTTCAACATTCGAGCCAGCAGCCAGTGCAATGACTGAATAAAGGTCTGGGTTTTGCTCAACGACTTTTAGTGTACTTGCACCAATAGAGCCGGTAGCGCCAAGGATAGTTAGATTTCGCATCACATATGACCGTAGAAATGTAATAAAGGGCAGAATCACTGCCCTTTTTTATTAGAATGCTAAATAAAGCAGAGCAAAGACAGGGAATGCAGCCGTTAAGCTATCTATTCTATCTAGTATACCACCATGACCAGGAATCAGATTACTGCTGTCTTTCACCCCAGACACACGTTTAAACATGCTTTCAACAAGGTCACCAAGAACAGAAATAACGACGGTCACAAGAGTAATAACAATCATGTGAAGAGGACTTGTGAATTGAATATCAAACAAGTCAGCAAAGATCCAAGCCACGATCACTGCAGTAATGATGCCACCAATAAGACCTTCAATCGTTTTATTCGGGCTTACCGCTGGGGCCATTTTACGCTTACCAAAGCTCTTTCCTGAAAAGTAAGCACCGCTGTCTGCAGCCCAAACGAGCAAGCAAACAAACATCACCAATTTTGCACCGTGGTAAGGATCAACATCGATACCGTTAGCACGCAGGATAACCACACTCCAGAAGAATGGCAGCAGAGTCAGCACACCAAAGGCGTGACGAAGAAGAGAAGAATCTTTCCATGCAGGCATAGACTTAGGATAAGTCACCGCCATACCACTCGCTATTACCCACCAAATTGAGCCAATCGTTAGAATGGCGTAGTGAGCAGTAGACAAGTTATTAAGGCTAAATGCATCAAAAGGGATAAAAGCAAAACTTGCGGCACTGACCACAACCGTTGGAATCAACGCTAAATAACGCGATTTGCTTTCAACAAACTGAGTCCACTCCCAAAAACCTAATAGCGAGATTACCGCTAATGAAAGAATAAATGTAGGAAGTGATAACTCGAAAATGCCTAGAATAACTAGGGGAGCTAAAATCAACGCCGTAATAATTCGTTGTTTCAAACCAAAAAATCCTTATTAACTGTCCATCAGAGCTTTAATTTGCTCACCAGTGCATCCAAAACGACGTTCACGGTTCACAAACCAAGTCACAGCTTCTACTAAGCTGTCTTCATTAAAGTCTGGCCAGAATTGTTCAGTGAAATACATTTCGGCGTAAGCCAACTGCCAAAGCATAAAATTACTAATGCGGCATTCACCACTGGTACGGATAAGTAGATCGACTTCAGGAATATCTGCCATCGTCAGGTGCTGTGTAATCATAGCTTCATCAATGTCATCTACATTAATATCACCAGACTTTACCTGTTGAGCAATAGAGGTCATTGCTTGCTGAATATCCCACTTACCGCCGTAGTTAGCCGCAATATTAATAACCATACCGGTATTGGTGCTAGTCAAAGCTTCCGCTTCTTCTATCTTCTTTTGTAGTCGATCATTGAAACGACTTTTATCACCAATAACACGAAGTTGTAGATTATTTTTATGAAGCTTTTTTACTTCACTCGACAGCACTGAAATAAACAGTTCCATCAAAATACCGACTTCTTCTTCAGGACGACGCCAGTTCTCGCTACTAAACGCAAAAAGAGTAACGGCTTTAATGCCAAGTCTGGCTGCAGAAGAGATAGTTTTACGAACGGCTTGAACACCGTTTTTATGGCCAAAGACGCGAGGCTTGCCCTGAGCTTTTGCCCAGCGACCATTACCATCCATAATGATAGCAATGTGTTTAGGAAGAGAGTCTGTGAACGCTTGAGAATTATGCATAAAAGAGTGAATCAAATTCTAATAGTCGAACAGAGTAGCATAAAAAAACGCTGCACCGTGAGTACAGCGTTTTTCCGGAAAGAAAAGAATATGGAAAATTAAACTTCCATCAACTCTTTTTCTTTAACAGCTAGAACTTCATCTACGTTCTTAACCGCAGCGTCAGTTAGCTTTTGAATTTCGTCTTGTGCTTTACGATCTTCATCTTCAGAGATTTCTTTATCTTTAAGAAGTGCTTTTAGATCGCCATTCGCGTCACGACGGATGTTACGGATAGCAACACGGCCACCTTCAGCTTCGCCACGAACGATTTTAACTAGGTCTTTACGACGCTCTTCCGTTAGCGGAGGAAGTGGAACACGGATAACTGTGCCAGCAGACATAGGGTTTAGGCCTAGGTCAGATGTCAGAATTGCTTTTTCAACTAGAGGAGTCAGTGTTTTATCAAACACTGTAATAGCTAGTGTACGTGCATCTTCAGCGATAACGTTAGCTACTTGAGTCAAAGGCGTTGGAGCACCGTAGTACTCAACAGTAAGACCAGAAAGTAGGCTTGGGTGCGCACGACCTGTACGAATCTTTTGCAGGCTGTTTTTTAGTGCATCAACACTTTTTACCATGCGCTCTTGAGCGTCTTTTTTGATTTCGTTAATCACAATTTCACCTTGATTATGTTCTTTCTTCAAGAAAGCTTTTTATTTGAGTGATAAGGATAAGCTTACCAAAGTCTAACACCTCAGTAAGCCCGAAAAATTAGTCAGCGTCGCTGATTAATGTACCTTCAGTTTCACCCATAACCACGCGACGTAGTGCGCCTGGTTTATTCATATTAAATACGCGGATTGGCATTTTGTGATCACGAGCTAGCGTAAATGCAGCCAAGTCCATTACTTTAAGTTCTTTATCAAGAACTGTGTTGTAAGACAACGTATCATACAGCTCTGCGTCTGGGTTTGCTACAGGGTCAGAAGTAAATACACCATCTACTTTTGTCGCTTTTAGAACTACGTCAGCTTCGATTTCGATACCACGTAGACATGCAGCAGAATCCGTAGTGAAGAATGGGTTACCAGTACCAGCAGAGAAGATCACAACGCGACCTTGACGTAGTTGGCTGATTGCGTCTGCCCAGTTGTAGTCGTCACACACACCTTTAAGAGGGATTGCAGACATTACACGTGCGTTTACGTAAGCACGGTGAAGAGCGTCACGCATTGCAAGGCCGTTCATTACCGTTGCAAGCATACCCATGTGGTCACCAACAACGCGGTTCATACCTGCTTCAGCAAGGCCTGCACCACGGAAAAGGTTACCACCACCGATAACAACGCCTACTTGAACACCTAGTTCAACCAATTCTTTCACTTCTTGAGCCATACGATCAAGGATCGTCGGGTCAATACCAAAACCTTCTTCGCCTTGTAGTGCTTCACCGCTAAGTTTTAACAGAATACGTTGATACGCCGGTTTAGGGTTCGTAGTCATGGAGTTTACCTTCCAAAGAGTTGATGATTAACAGTCATGGATAAAAACTGAATAGCTCAGTTTGCATTCATAACAGCTAAAAAATAATTCACTATTCATAAAAAGACCGCAGCATTTGCCACGGTCTCTTTTCAAACAATACGCTAAGGATTAACCTTTTTGTACCGCTGCAACTTCGTCAGCAAAGCTCATTTCAGCTGCTTTCTCGATGCCTTCACCAACTTCTAGACGTACGAAGTTAGATACTGAAGCGCCTTTCTCTTTAAGGATAGCGCCAACAGTTTGCTTAGGCTCCATGATGAAAGCTTGACCAGTTAGAGAGATTTCGCCCGTGAATTTCTTCATACGGCCAACAACCATTTTCTCTGCGATTTCAGCTGGTTTGCCTTCGTTCATAGCGATTTCAACTTGAACTGCTTTTTCTTTAGCAACTACGTCTGCAGGTACGTCTTCTGGGTTTAGGAACTCAGGACGTGATGCAGCAACGTGCATTGCAACGTGCTTAAGAGTTTCAGCTTCGCCTTCACCAGCAACAACAACACCGATTTTCTCACCGTGACGGTAAGAAGCTAGTGCAACACCTGAAACGTACTGTACGCGACGGATGTTGATGTTTTCGCCGATTTTTGCAACTAGAGCAACACGAGTCTCTTCGAACTGTGCTTGTAGCTCTTCAACAGTTGCTTGAGAAGCTACTGCAGCAGCTGCAACTTCTTCTGCGAATGCTGTGAAGTTAGCATCTTTTGCTACGAAGTCAGTTTGGCAGTTAACTTCAAGAAGAGCAGCTACGCCGTTCTCTTCTTTGATGATGATTGCGCCTTCAGCAGCAACGTTACCAGCTTTCTTAGCTGCTTTCGCTGCGCCAGACTTACGCATGTTTTCAATTGCTAGTTCGATGTCAGCGTTTGCTTCTACAAGCGCTTTCTTACATTCCATCATGCCAGCGCCAGTGCGCTCGCGAAGTTCTTTAACTAGAGCTGCAGTTACAGTTGCCATTCTCTATTCCTCAGTAAATTCTAAAAAAGATAAAAAACAGGGGCCTAATTAATTGGCCCCTGATATTGACTGTATTCAGTCCGTTAAGCCACCGATTATGACCGCTTAATATGAACTAAACATGGCTCAGAGCCGCTATTATTCAGCTTCTACAAAACCGTCTTTTTCAGCAGCTACAGCAGCAACATCTTTGTTGCGACCTTCTTTAACCGCGTCTGCAGCAGCGTTTAGGTAAAGCTGTACTGCACGGATTGCATCATCGTTACCTGGGATAACGAAGTCAACGCCGTCTGGGTTAGAGTTAGTATCAACTACAGCGTAAACTGGGATACCTAGGTTGTTTGCTTCTTTAACTGCGATGTGTTCGTGATCAGCATCGATTACGAATAGAGCGTCTGGAAGGCCGCCCATGTTCTTGATACCACCAAGAGATTTCTCTAGCTTCTCCATTTCGCGAGTACGCATTAGAGCTTCTTTCTTAGTAAGCTTGTCGAAAGTACCGTCTTGAGCTTGCGCTTCAAGTTCTTTCAGACGCTTGATAGACTGACGAACAGTTTTGTAGTTCGTTAGCATACCGCCTAACCAGCGGTTGTTAACGTAGAACTGGTTGCTGTTGATAGCAGCTTCTTTAACAGCTTCAGATGCAGCGCGCTTAGTACCAACAAAAAGAACTTTACCTTTCTTCTCGCCAACTTTAGCGATTTCAGCTAGAGCGTCGTTGAACATTGGTACAGTTTTTTCTAGGTTGATGATATGTACTTTGTTACGAGCACCAAAGATGAATGGCTTCATTTTTGGGTTCCAGTAACGAGTTTGGTGACCGAAGTGAACACCAGCTTTAAGCATATCGCGCATTGATACAGTTGCCATTTTAAAATCCTCTATGGGGTTAGGCCTCCACATCCCCCATGAATCCGACCCCTAACAACTAACCACTTTTCAGCCGTTATCTGTGTTGTTGAGGCACCCCGGAACATGTGTCGGAATGTGTGTGATTTAAAGAAATAAGTTAGTGGACACAAAGCTTGTTTCGCCTATTGGAGAAAACAGTCCTGATGTCCGGCGCGCTTTATACCATATTTTGTCTATCTATGGCTAGAAAAAAATCTAAAAATAGCGACTGCTATACTGATCCCTATCGGCGAAATTTACCTATAAATAGTGTCGCTATTCATTCACTTCTATCTCAATAGACCGGACGTAAACCACTCAGGTTGAGTAGTATCCACCAGCATTGTATGGATATGGGAATGTTGCGCTAAAATGCTGCACTGATAGAATAGCCCCAATATGCACACTTAGGTGCTACCAAATTAAGAGATATGCAATGGCTGTAAAAATTAAAACTGCTGAAGAAATTGAAAAAATGCGCGTCGCCGGCAAGCTGGCGTCGGAGATTCTAGAGATGATTGAACCTCACATCCAAGTAGGTACAACGACAGAAGAGCTAAACCAAATCTGTCATGAGTACGCTACGGAAAGAGGCGCATACTCAGCACCACTTGATTATCACGGTTTCCCTAAGTCAATCTGTACCTCTATCAACCACATTGTGTGCCACGGTATTCCAGCATCACAAGATGAGACTGGCAGCACAGGTCAATTCAAACCTGCGGTACTAAAAGATGGTGACATTCTTAACGTTGATATCACAGTAATCATCCCTGATGACGAAAACGCAGACTTAAGCGTTCGTCCACAAGGCTACCACGGTGACACATCTAAGATGTTTCTTGTGGGTGAAGTTTCACCAGCAAACAAGCGTCTATGCATGGTTGCTCAAGAAGCACTTTACGAAGGCATGCGCCAAGTGAAACCTGGTGTTCAACTTGGCCAAATCGGCACCGCTATCGAGAAGTACATCAAAACAAACAACAAGAATAACCCACGCGCTAAGTTCTCTATTGTCAAAGATTACTGTGGTCACGGTATTGGTTCTGAGTTCCACGAAGATCCACAAGTGGTTCACTACAAGAACAGCGACCGTACAGTGCTGAAAGCAGGCATGTGTTTCACTATCGAGCCAATGATCAACGCGGGTAAGTTTGGCTGCCGTCTTGATGACCAAGATAGCTGGACAGTGTACACAGCAGACAGCAAAAACTCGGCGCAGTGGGAACACACACTGGTAGTGACAGATACAGGTTGTGAAGTACTAACACTACGCAGCGACGATACGATTCCACGTATCATGAAAAACGCTTAGTTCATCAAACTGAACACATCAGCCTTTTAAAAATATCCTCGCCTTGTCGAGGATATTTTTTTATCCACTCAATTTCGACTTTCCACCAGCTTCTGTTAAATTGTTTACTATTCTCATTTGCTTGCACGGATAGCAGACCATATGCCTTATCAATGCCCTCTTACGTTCAATGACGAACAAATTGAAATCTGCGAATTAAAAAATCAGCTCGAGATCTTCACGCAGTATCAAAAAAATGAATTCCTGAATCATCATCCAGTTACCGACTTAGTGTTGCTACGCTCCGAATACATGGATTTACTTCTCAATCGTTTATGGGAGCATTTCGGATTCAATAAACTGCCTCATATTTCACTCGTCGCTGTAGGCGGTTATGGCCGTGGTGAACTCCACCCCTTGTCCGACATTGATATCCTTATCGTCTCGCAAAAAACATTGCCACCAGCACTTGGCGAAAAAGTCAGCCAGTTCATCACCCTACTCTGGGATTTGAGACTCGAAGTTGGTCACGCGGTACGTACCATTGCCGAATGTCTTGATATCGGTATTGATGATTTAACCGTTGCAACCAACCTGCAAGAGTCTCGATTGCTGTGTGGTAGTGAAGACACTTTTCAAGAACTAAAGCTGAAAATTCATTCCGATTCATTTTGGCCAAGTGAAACCTTCTACAAGGCTAAGATTCAAGAACAAAGAGAACGTCATGCTCGCTACCACGACACCACTTACAATCTAGAGCCGGACATTAAATCGACTCCAGGTGGACTCAGAGACATCCATACCCTGAGCTGGGTAGCGCGTCGCCACTTCGGTGCGACCTCTTTGTTAGAGATGAGCAAGTACGGTTTTCTAACCGATGCTGAGTATCGTGAGTTAGTTGAGTGCCAAGATTTCTTATGGCGTGTTCGTTTTGCACTGCACATAGAGCTGCGCCGTTACGACAACCGCCTCACCTTTGCCCACCAAGCTCAAGTCGCTGAACATTTGGGTTATACTGGTGAAGGTAACCGTGGCGTTGAGATGATGATGAAAGAGTTCTACCGAACACTTCGTCGCGTTGCCGAGCTCAACAAAATGCTGCTTAAATTGTTCGATCAAGCAATCATCAATGGTGGCCAGACTCAAGACGCTGAGATTCTCGACAACGACTTCCAGCGCCGTGGCTCACTGATCGAAGCGCGCAAGCCAGCTCTATTCCAAGCTAGACCAGAAACGATTCTCGATATGTTTATCCATATCGCTAATGACTCGACTATCGAAGGGGTAAGCCCACCAACATTGCGACAACTGCGAACGGCACGTCGCCGATTAAACCGCTTCCTGCATACTATTCCTGAAGCTCGTGACAAGTTCATGGATCTAGTTCGCCACCCAAATGCACTACACAAAGCCTTTAGCTTAATGCATAAGCTAGGCGTGCTCTCAGCGTACTTACCACAGTGGAGCCAGATCGTTGGCCAGATGCAGTTTGACCTATTCCACGTATACACTGTGGATGAGCACAGTATTCGCCTGCTCAAGCACATTAACCGTTTTGGCCAAATTGAGAACCACGACAAGCACCCTATCTGTTGTGAAGTTTACCCACGCGTACAGAAGAAAGAGCTGCTGATTCTGGCGGCTATCTTCCACGACATCGGCAAAGGCCGCGGTGGAGACCACTCAGAGATTGGTGCTGTTGAAGCATACTCTTTCTGTATTGAACACGGGTTATCAAAACCTGAAGCCAAGCAAGTCGCGTGGTTGGTACAGAATCACCTGTTGATGTCTGTAACCGCTCAACGCCGTGACATCTACGACCCAGATGTAATCACTGAATTCGCAAAGAAGGTCCGTGATGAAGAATCACTAGAGCTACTGGTTTGTTTAACCGTTGCCGATATCTGTGCAACTAACCCAGAGCTATGGAACAGCTGGAAGCGAACGCTGTTAGCGGAGCTATTCCACTCTACTCAGCGAGCACTACGCCGCGGATTAGAAAACCCTGTCGATGTCAGAGATCGTATTCGTCATAACCAACAAATGGCGTCAGCTTTGCTGCGTAAAGAGGGATTCACCGCTCGTGAAATTGAAGTGTTATGGCAACGCTTCAAAGCCGACTACTTCTTACGCCACACACACAAACAAATCGCTTGGCACTGTGAGCACCTACTTCGCCTAGAAGACCCAAGCCAACCACTCGTACTGATCAGCAAAAAAGCGACACGTGGTGGTACAGAAGTATTCGTTTACTGTAGAGACCAAGCGGCACTGTTTGCGACCGTGGTTGCAGAGCTCGACAGGCGCAACTTTAACGTTCATGACGCGCAGGTCATGGTCAGCAAAGATGGCCATGTTTTAGATACCTTTATCGTACTAGACCAACATGGTGAAGCGATCGATGAAGCCAGACACAAAGCCGTTGCCAAGCATCTGACTCATGTACTGGCTGATGGTCGTCCAACTAAGATTAAGACTCGTCGCACGCCACGCAACTTGCAACACTTCAAGGTAAAAACCTTAGTTGAGTTTCTACCAACCAAGAGCAAGAAACGCACCTTAATGGAGTTAAGAGCTCTTGATACTCCAGGACTATTGGCTCAAGTCGGTGCAACCTTTGCGGAGCTAAGCATCAACTTGCACGGTGCAAAAATTACCACCATAGGTGAGCGAGCTGAGGATTTGTTTATTCTGACCAGTGAAGCTGGAGGAAGGCTTTCTGAAGAGCAAGAACAAGCGCTAAGAGAAAGGCTAACCGAGCATGTTTCGGAACTCGCTCCTTAGAAGTCGAATTAAGTCTGAGGGCAGCTTTAATAGCCAAATAAGTGTGGGTAAAGATAGAGAGCGATCTTGCCCACAACTTACAATCAATTCACAGATATCAACTATCTAGCTCGTCGTTAGGCTGCTACATTGATCAAGTCAATTACATAAAAGTATTACATTCATAACCTAGAGGTCGCTTATGTATCCAAACCTCACTGGCTTAGGTATCCACGAACCTAAACAGATTGAACGTTATTCCCTTCGCCAAGAAGCTCATAAAGATATCCTGAAAATTTACTTTCGTAAGCAGAAAGGTGAACTGTTCGCAAAAAGCGTTAAGTTTAAATACCCACGACAAGTGAAAAGTGTGCTTGTTAGCGGTGGCAATAATCAATACAAAGAAGTGACCGAGATTAACCGAAACCTCACTCTTGTAATTGATGAACTCAACAAGATAACCAAACCGACGCCAACGGCTGAGGTGGATGTGAAGCAGAAGATCCTTACCGACTTACGCCATCTAGAGAAAGTGGTATCAAGTAAGATCGCCGAGATCGAAGCCGATCTAGAAAAGCTAAAATGATCCCACGATTAACGACGAACTAATCAACAATAGTGATGCCGTTAAGAACGCAAAGACATCAAAAAGGGCTGATATCGCTATCAGCCCTTTGTTTTTTTATTCTATTTTCTTTATTCACTTAGACTCGTAATTACTAAAACGCGTGTGACTTACTTAGACAAGCACGTTTGAGCATCGATTAAGTTGGTATCCCACTTAAAGGTTTCAAACAACCTTAACCACGTTTCATCTAGGTTGGCCTTCATCACCAACTCTTTTTTAGTGAAAGGGTGGACGAAGCGTAATTCAGAGGCATGCAGCAACAAACGGTGCGAATCTAAATCATCACGAAACAGTCGATTGTGTTTACCGTCACCATGCGAAGTATCGCCAACGATTGGGTGTCTTAGGTGAGCCATATGACGACGCAGCTGATGTTTACGCCCTGTTTTTGGCATCATCTCAACCAAGCAGTAGCGGCTCGTTGGGAAACGTCCCGTTGAATAGGGTACTTCGACTTTTGCTATCGGTTCATAAACCGTCACAGCCTCTTGCGCTTCTTTGTCTTCTTTCGCGAACTTATCTGCGATCTTATCCAGCTCAACCTTAAGTGCGTAATCTAGCGTATCGCCCTCTTCTATCCAACCACGAACAATTGCATGGTAAGTCTTTTGCATCTCATGGTTAGCGAACATTGGCATCACCTCAGAGGCGACCTCACTCGATAGCGCAAACACCAATACGCCAGACGTTGGGCGATCTAAGCGATGCAGAGGAAATACGTGCTGACCAATTTGATCACGCAGTGTTTGCATCACAAATTGCGTTTCGTGTTTATCCAACCATGAGCGATGCACCAGCATGCCAGCGGGCTTATTCACCGCGACAAAATACTCATCTTGATAAATGATCTCTAACATTACGCGCATACCTCATCAATGCTCTGAATCGTCACTAGCAGTTCAGCCTTGTCTGCCTCATTTTTCCAAACTTCACCAAAATAAGGATGGATAGCAAAGCCCTTCGGTAGGAGCATTTTCGCATCCATCATTGCGTTGATCTTAACGATAAAGATCCACTGCAACCACTCTTCCGGTTGTAACGAATCAATCGCGAAAGGTTCAACACTGGCCAGAGCTTCGTCCGAAGGTGGAACATCACTCCACAGCGAACATTGGCGCATTTGTTGTTCTAATTGTTGAAGTAAAGGAGGTAACTTTGTGGCAGCTGTCATTTTTCACCAAGTTATTTATCTAGTGACCTTGAAATTGGGGCATAGAGTACCATCTATTTAGGAAAGAAAGTTAGGAGCTTTATTACTATGGAAACGATTCACACGCTCACTCAGTTACTCAAGAATAGCGGTTGCCAATACGATATCTACGACCTAGGTCGTCGCATTCAGAAGATCGACAACACCTTATTCTCTGATGTTGAGCAAGGGAAACAGCCGTACCCATTTCCACTTCAGAAACAAGCTCACTTAGCCATTAGTTACTGGAACGAACACAAGCAGCCTTGGATTTGGTTTCTAAAGTTCAAGCTGGACGAAAGGGGCCTGTTGCATCAAGGCGATGTAGGTAACTTCCTTAAGTTTGTCATAGAAGCAATGGGCACACGTCTAAACGGCGAGATCAGCGAAGAGCAACAACAAAAGCTGTCTAACAACCCATACACGTTTAAGCCTTCAGAGGACAAGATGGCCGTGTTCCATAGCCAAGTAAGATCAGGTTTAGATCTGGCGACTAGCCAATACTACGAACACGCTCAACACTACTTCACGGGCGAACTAACCTGGGATAACTGGAAAACTGTTGGTCTTCAAGGTATCACCGATATGTGTGCTCGCCTAGGCAGCCAACAAAACGGTGTCGCGATTCGTAAAGCATTGAACAAACTACCATCAGAACCTCTATACGCAACACTAGGGGCGCTTGAGCACACGCAAATCAATGACAAGCTGGCTCAACGCTTACAAGAGATGGCCGAAAATGAGATCAATAGCCAAGAACCGGATCTGTTCTTGCTGTCTGCGTTGGTTCGTGCCCTTTCTGGTGCAGAACCAAGCACAACGAATGCCGTAATTAACCAAGTTCTGGCGAGCCCACGCTTAAGTCACCAAGAAGTGTTAATTGGTTTGGCTGGTCGAAGCTGGCACGCACTGCAAGATCCTGCGATTGCTGAGCAATTCTTGCTGCGCCTCGCACAAACAGGTAACCAAAACTTGTTCAATCAGTTATTTGCAGATTTAGTGATGATTCCAACTCTGAGAATGGTATTTTTACCGCTACTGAACTCAAATCCATCACCAGAACTTGCAAACGCACTGGTCGAACTGCAGCAAGCGGCTAAAGCTAATTAAGTTCACAGAGAGACTCACTCTGTAGTTCATCAAAATGCGCAACTATCACAATTGGAATGAAGAGATAAAAAAGGAAGTATGGATTAAATGATAGATAACTTATTGGCTATTTTGTTTCTGTGCTTCTTTTGCTTTTTATTTTGGCAGCAGCGCAGGCAATCAGAGCTTGCGAAGGCTGCCATTGCGAGAAAGTGTAAAGAGCTGGACTTACAATTGTTGAGTGTCGCTTTTAGTGGTCATAAGCTTAAGATGCGCCATGAGTTAACCACGATTTGGCGCTGGCATACTGTGTACCAATTTGAATTTTCAGCGTTAGGTGATGACCTATACCAAGGTAAACTGACCATGGTCGGTTTCCGCTCTATGCGGTTTGAGCTACAGCCTCATAGAATGTAACGTCGCAATACTCGGTATAACGATATTCATGATAAGGGCCAAACTGATCTTGTTTGGTCTCTTTAAATGCAAAGCCTAATTTTTCTAATAGCTTAATGGATGGGTTGTGTCCGACATTCACAGTCGCAACAACATTCGTTAAACGCTCTTCAAAGCGCACCAAACTAAAGAAAGGTTTTAGTACCTCACTAGCAATACCTTGATTCCAGTATTCTTTATCCAAAATAAAGCCAAGTTCATGCTTACCCTTTTCCGATGAAACAAAGACATGTCCAAGATATTCACGGGTTTGGTTGTGGATGATCGCGCGGCAGAAGCCGACGTTATCTTGCAGTATTTCTTGAAAAAGGTGCTTCGCAGAGGCGACAGAGTGAGGTCCATTCATTTCGGCACGATTAATGGGGCAGCAATTTAACTTGATAAAGTCGAGTTCTAGCTGTTCAGTATAAGGTACCAACAGCGTTCTTGAGGTTGCTATCGTCATAAAACACTCCTTGTGTTGACCATTAGCAGAAAAGCAGATGTTGCGCTCTTAAATGAAGAAGCTCTTAGATAAAGACGCTCTAGATTTAAAAGAGTCTCCTAGATAGAGAAAAGCCTCAGGAAAAGAAAAGCCCCGACACCGAAGTGTCAGGGCTAGGGTCTTACTCGCAGCAGTCCGGCTACTAATTAATGCTCCATGCATCATCCATAATAGTGGCTGTAATCCTTCAGCTCTTTCCTTTACTTCGCCGTCCTAGCGGTGTCCAATCATCCTGAAAGCTAACAATCCTAGTTAGCGCACATCACTTGTTCCGTGAGCGGTGTCCTTTACATCGTCCTGATGCTAATCCAACCCTTTAATCCTAAAGGTGTCCATTGTCATTCCGTTGCAGCTAACTTCCTGTTAACTGACTGTATCCCTACAATGTCCTTACGCTCCATGCTTGATCACTCAATCCTAAGTAACCAAATCTTCATCCTGAAGATAACCAAATCCTTGGTGCTTTCCTGTTCCGTGTCAGAATCCTTCCGACAAGGTTTAATTTACGCGATTTAGGATTTCGGACAATAGATTTGCATCACACTTTGAATTCACCCGAGTTGTTAATTATATAAAACAATTAAAATTCAACAAGTTAACTATATGCATATCAATCTCTCTAGACAACTATTCGTGTTATCTCACAGCCTTTGTAAGAGATCTCTCACACGCCATTGGATGTTTTATGATTCGCTATCATCCACCGGAGCGAGTAAAATGATTGAAGACTAAAAATGGAGGTCAACATGCTGACAAAAGATGTTTCTGAAGAGTTGAAATCAGTGCTTGAAGGACTGCAAGCACAAGGTAAAGAGCCGACCGTTGCGTTAGTGAAAGCTCGCATGAGTACATCGGTTCCAATGCCTGCTTTAATCACAACCATCAAGAGCTGGAAAAGTGCGAATCGCGTTCCTAAAGTTGAAGTCGCGACACAAGAAGAGCCGGCACTAGACCGTGTTGGCCAACTGGAAAAGCAAATCCTTGAACTTACCGCTCGCGTTGCCACGCTTGAAGCCAAATTAACTGAGTAATAAGTTAACCGAGCAATAAGTTGACAGATAAATAAGCGAATAGAGAAATAGAACACTATGAAGATATGGGTTGATGCGGACGCTTGTCCAAAGGTTATCCGAGAAACAATCGTACGCGCAGCTGAGCGCACAGGGGTTGAATGTACCTTTGTGGCAAACCATCTGGTTCCCGTTCCTAAACGCAATAACATTCACTCGATTCAAGTACCAAGCGGATTTGATATTGCTGATGATGAAATCGTAAAGCGCACTGAACCTGGCGATCTTGTGATTACATCCGATATCCCTCTGGCTGACGAAGTGATCACCAAAGGTGGCCAAGCTCTCAGCTCTCGTGGTGAGCTTTACACCAAAGAGACCATCAAAGCACGTCTGAACATTCGTGACTTTATGGATACCATGCGCTCAAGTGGCATCCAAACGGGTGGCCCAAGTGCCCTATCACAGACCGATCGCCGTGAGTTCGCCAACCACCTCGATCGCCTGCTAGCAAAACGCTAACAATCTAATTCTAGATTAACTTAGTTCTATCTCTTCATGACAAGAACAAAAAAACCTGCAATCAATGCAGGTTTTTTATTGTCGATTAAAAGGGGGCTCCCCTACTCGACCACTAAGGCGTGTAGTAAGTTGCAGCGCCCGGACCTACTGGTAGGCCAAATACGAATACCCAAACGTAGAACATTAAGCTCCAACCAACCAAGAATACGATTGAGTATGGAAGCATAGTTGCAATCAGAGTACCGATACCTAAGTTCTTCATGTAACGCGTCGCTACAGCAAGGATAAGACCGAAGTAGCTCATCATTGGAGTAATGATGTTCGTTGTTGAGTCACCGATACGGTAAGCCGCTTGAATCGTTTCTGGTGCGTAGCCTACTAGCATTAGCATTGGAACGAAGATAGGTGCTGTAACGGCCCACTGAGCAGAAGCCGAACCGATCATCAGGTTAATGAAGCCACACATTAGGATGAATGCGAAAAACAACATTGGACCCGTTAGGCCGATATCCTGTAGGAACGTAGCACCTGCAACTGCGAATACTTGACCGAAGTTAGTCCACTTGAAGAAAGCAACAAACTGAGCAGCAAAGAACACAAGTACTATGTACATACCCATTGAAGACATAGATTTAGACATTGCATCGATTACATCACGGTCGGTTTTCATTGTGCCGGTAACTTTACCGTAAACGAAACCAGGAACTGCGAAGAATACGAAGATGAACGCTACGATACTTTTCAGGAATGGAGAACCTGAAACCGTACCTGCGGCTGAACGTAGAACGCCGTCAGCTGGAACAATCGTCCAAGCAAGAAGTGCAGATACCGCTAGCACTGCGATACCCGCAAGCTTAAGGCCTTTCTTCTCAACGTCTGTTAGTTTACCCATCGAATCATTTGATAGGTCTTCAGACGCTTCTTCATCGTTGTATTTACCCAGTTTTGGCTCAACAATCTTCTCAGTTACAAATGCACCTGTAATCGCAATGAAGAAAGTCGAAACAAACATGAAGTACCAGTTTGATTCAGGACCGACGCTGTAAGTCGGGTCGATCATTTGTGCTGCTGTTTCTGTAATACCAGAAAGCAGTGGATCAACCGTACCGATTAGAAGGTTTGCAGAGTAACCACCAGATACACCAGCAAATGCTGCCGCTAGACCCGCTAATGGGTGGCGACCCAAAGAGTGGAAAAGCATTGCTGCAAGAGGGATAAGTACTACGTAACCAAGCTCTGAAGCCGTGTTAGAGATAATACCGGCAAAAACTACGGTTACCGTAACCATACGCTTAGATGCGCCCATTACCATGCCACGCATCGCCGCAGATAATAGACCTGAGTGTTCAGCAATCGCTACACCTAGCATTGCAACAAGCACGGTACCTAATGGCGCAAAGCCAACAAAGTTTTTAACTAGATTAGTAACAATGAGCTGTAAGCCTTCAGCGTTAAGTAAGCTTACAACGTAGATCATGCCGTCAGCAGCACGACCTGGAGCACCTTCTGGGCGAGGGTCCATAACAGACACTTCAAAATATCCAGCGATACCTGAAGTAACTAGAATAGCGACGCAGAAGATTGCGAAAAGAGTGATTGGGTGGGGTAATAGGTTCCCCAAATATTCAACACCATCGAGAAAACGGGTAAAAATAGGTTTCTTTGGCGAGTTGTTTTTTATTGAAGCTGATGAACTCATCAGTTCCCTCCTTGTAGTGATTCCTATGCAATTGTGACAAAAATGTTCAAATTGCCAGCGAAGGGTACGCGACAAAATTATCAATTAGAAATTCAAAATGTTACAAAATGTGTAACAAGAGACGATATTTAACTCTATTCGAACAATTAATTAGCAAATAAATCTACATTAAATACAAAATCTAGATTTATAATTCACAACTACGCATTCACTACAAATATACCTAACGATATAACCTATTGATTCACTTAAAAATAAAACACATCGTACGCTAAATAAACACTCTATCTTTAATCAGGTTCCTCTTGAGGGAAAAGAAAAGCAGGCAAATGAATGAAGTTTGACTTTCCCCTCGTTTTTTACACACGTGTCACATCAAATTGACGGCTTATTTCTGAACCGCTTTGAATCTCGGATTAGTTTTACAGATAACATAGTGTCGGCCTCTGCGTTTTACTATCTGACAATCCGGGTGACGGCTCTTTGCACTTTTCAGTGATTTCACGACTTTCATTTATTTCGCTCCCTTACCTAGTTGACCAAAACGACGAGTGAAGTTCGCAACACGTCCCTCTTTATGTAGCACTCTCTGTTTACCGGTATAGAAAGGGTGCGACTTTGACGACACCTCAATCGTGAAGTAAGGATAAATATTACCGTCTTCCCATTCGATAGTACGGTCTGTTTTTAGCGTTGAGCCGATTAAGAAGTACTCATCGACACTGGTGTCATGAAAGACCACGGGACGGTAATCTGGATGGATATTCGGTTTCATTGTATTTCCCTCAATAACTAACTTGATATGTTATAACATTTCAAATGATAATTATTATCAAAGGAAAAACAAGCAATTTTATGATATTTTTCCGTCTTAATCGTAATCAGAGAACACCCAACTATGTACACCATTGAACCTGTTGGCTTTATTGACTCTCCTTATAAAGAGAAGTTCGCTGTGCCAAGGCAGCCTAGGTTGGTACCCACATCCACCTCAAGAGTCAGGTTAGTTGATGCAGCAAACTGCCTTGAGTCTGTTCGTGGTATTGAGCAATTTAGCCATGTTTGGTTACTATTTCTGTTCGACAAGAACCTTGAAGCAGGCTGGAAACCAACCGTGAGGCCACCTCGCCTTGGCGGGAATGAACGTATTGGTGTATTCGCGTCTCGTGCCACATTCAGACCGAATGGAATTGGCATGTCTGCGGTTGAACTAAAAGGTGTGTCTCAAGAGAAAGGACAAACTTGGTTGGATCTCGGCAGCGTCGACTTAGTAGATGGCACACCGATCATCGACATCAAGCCTTATATCCCCTACTCAGATTCGATTCCGGACGCATTGGGAGGGTTTGCTGCCGATGAACCAGAAGTGCTCGAAGTTAACTTTTCGCAGCAAGCGCAAAGTAAGCTAGCCAGTCATCCACAAGCGCGCCATATCGTTCAGGTGATCAAAGAAGTATTAGGTCAAGATCCTCGTCCTGCCTATAAGAAAGGTAAACCTGACAACAAGGAATATGCGGTAAATTTGTTCGATCTTAACGTGAAATTCGTAGTTGAAACACTTTTCATCAATGTAACTGACATTGAACGCTTTTGAGATCCCAAATAGGCTGATATTATATGCGGCTATATCAGATTTGCTGTGGTCACGAACGACAGCAAGTTTTCTTTTATCAATGATGAAACGGATACCATAGAATGCGTACCAGTAACTACCTTCTTTCTACTCTGAAAGAGACTCCAAACGACGCAGAAGTTATCAGCCACCAGCTGATGCTACGTGCAGGTATGATCCGTAAGCTAGCTTCAGGTTTATATACTTGGCTACCTACTGGTCTACGTGTACTGCGTAAAGTCGAAAATATCGTTCGCCAAGAGATCGATAATGCAGGTGCCGTTGAAATCTTGATGCCCGTAGTTCAACCGTTTGAGCTTTGGGAAGAGACTGGCCGTTCTGAAAAGATGGGTCCTGAGCTACTTCGTTTCACAGACCGTCACTCTCGTCCGTTTGTTCTTAGCCCAACAGCTGAAGAAGTAGTGACGAGCCTAGTACGTAACGAGATCAGCTCTTACAAACAGCTACCTTTAAACCTGTACCAAATCCAGACTAAATTCCGTGATGAGCGCCGCCCTCGTTTTGGCGTAATGCGTGCACGTGAATTCTCTATGATGGATGCGTACAGCTTTGATATCGATAAAGAAGGCTTAGAAAAGTCTTACCAAGCGATGCACGATGCTTACTGTAAAGCATTCGACCGTATGGGCCTTGAGTACCGTCCAGTATTGGCAGACTCTGGCGCAATCGGCGGCAGCGGCTCTCAAGAGTTCCACGTTCTTGCTGAAAGCGGCGAAGACCTAATCGCATTCTCAACTGAGTCAGATTACGCAGCAAACATCGAAAAAGCAGAAGCACTTGCTCCTACTGAAGATGCAGCAGCACCAACTCAAGAGATGGAACTGGTTGATACACCAAACGCGAAAACTATCGCAGAATTGGTAGAGCAACACGGTCTAGCAATCGAGAAGACAGTTAAGACTCTATTCGTTAAAGCTTCTGATGAAGTAGAAGCAGATATTATTGCTCTGATCATCCGTGGTGACCACGAGCTTAACGAAGTGAAAGCAGAGAACCTTCCACAAGTTGCTGCTCCGCTAGAGATGGCTTCTGAAGAAGAAATCCGCGCACTTGTTGGTGCAGGTCCAGGTTCACTTGGCCCTGTTGGCCTAGAGCTACCATTCATCGTTGACCGCTCTGTTGCTGTAATGAGCGACTTTGGCGCTGGCGCAAACGTAGACGGTAAGCACTACTTCGGTATTAACTGGGGTCGTGATGTTGAGCTTGCTCAAATTGAAGATCTACGTAACGTAGTTGAAGGCGACCTAAGCCCATGTGGTCAAGGTACTATCCAACTTAAGCGTGGTATCGAAGTTGGTCACATCTTCCAGCTGGGTAATACTTACTCTAAAGCAATGAACTGTAACGTGCTTGGTCCTGACGGCAAGAGCGTAATCCTAGAAATGGGTTGTTACGGTATCGGTGTTTCACGTGTTGTTGCATCTGCTATCGAGCAAAATCACGATAAATTCGGTATCACTTGGCCAGACGCACTAGCGCCGTTCCAAGTTGCTATCGTACCAATGAACATGCACAAATCTGAGCGCGTTAAAGAAGCAGCTGAGAAGCTATACGCTGAATTAACAGCTATGGGTATCGAAGTTCTATTCGATGACCGTAAAGAGCGCCCAGGTGTTATGTTTAAAGATATCGAGCTAGTGGGTATTCCTCACACTATCGTTATCGGTGATCGCAGCATGGACGAAGGTAACTTCGAATACAAAAACCGTCGTACTGGTGATAAAGAAGCTATCGCAATGGACACGGTTATCGAGCACCTTAAAGCTCAACTAGCTTAGTAATCAGATTACTCACTAGATAAACATTGAAAGGCTACCATCAGGTGGCCTTTTTTATACCTATTTTTTCCCTTCAAACTCCCTTCTATTTATCAGTAGAGTAAATAACGTAAGTTAATCCCCTGTTCATCTTCAAATCCGTATATTGGTGTCATCAACTTTTTGGACATGCTCACCATTGGAGGTATCGATGGATATCAAAAGCTTACTGAACCAAGCACTTAAGTCAGATCTCGTTAAACAAGGCACTCAGAAACTTTCACAAGGGTCTTCAAGTTTAAGTGGCCTTTCTCAAGGCAACAATGGCAAGAGTAGCAGTAAAAGTACACTCGGAGCCTTCGGTGCAGGCGCTGTTGGTGGCGGGCTATTAGGTGCATTAATGGGTTCTAAGAAAACCAAGAAAATGGGTAAGAAAGCCGCAGGTATTGGTGGCGCAGCAGCTCTGGGCGCTCTCGCTTACAAGGTCTACAACGACTACCAATCTAAACAAGGCCAAACACCGAATGCCGAGCAAGCTAAATTTGATGAGAACGACTCAAACCATAGCGTACTGATTCTCAGATCAATGATTGCCGCATCCAAAGCCGATGGCCATGTCGATGAAGAAGAGATGGCTAAGATTGAACAAGCCGTCGAGAACATGGGTGCCGATTATCAACTGACTAAATTGGTCTCTGAAGAACTGCACAAACCACTCGACCCAAGCGAAATCGCTCAATTAGCAACGTCACCTCAACAGGCGAGTGAGATCTACTTAGCCTCTTTGATTGTGGCCGACGAACAGAACTTCATGGAAAAGGCGTACCTGAAAGAGCTCGCGAAACAGCTCAATCTTGCTGATGAAGTCACCTATCAACTTGAACAACAAGTCTCTGGCTAATCGTTAAATACCAAATGAATAGGTAAATAGTAACCTAAGCCGCGAACTAACTAAGTGAGATATTGAGCAAGAACAAACTAACTCTGAACTTGATCAGATCCACTTTGTTTTTGCTTATCTCTATGTGTATATTGAGATAAGTTATCATTTGGTTAGGTATAAAAATGAAAGTATACGATTGTTGTGATTTGGTCCGTGAACTGTATTCTCAAATTGGCAGTGGCGACCAAGGCTATATCCCTAAAGCGATCACCTGCGCGGTAAAAACATTGAATGACCTTGCTGCAGACGAATCTCTTCCTAAAGAAGCGCGTGAGCGTGCAGCCTTTGCCGCTGCAAACCTGCTGATCTCAGATTTCGAGGACTAATATGAACCTCGCTAATTTTGAAAAAATGGATCCTGTAATGTTGATGAGCATCGTCAACATGAAGCTACGTGACGACTTCGGTGGTGATTTGGATCGAGTGGTCAACTTCTACGAGATCGACAAAGCAGCATTGATCGCTAAACTTGCGTCTGCTGGTTTTGAGTTCCTTCCAGAAGCCAAACAGTTTCGATAGTCATTTAGAACACGCTTGATTTTGAAAGGCCAACCTCAGTGTTGGTCTTTTTTATTGGTGATACGTATTGGATAAACATGCAGTTAGCCAATTATAAATTGTCTGTCTACATCTATACTTTTATATCTTAGAGTCAACGAACGCTCCTTGAACCAAAGCGTGTTGTTGTATAGTCTACCTGAAATAACATATAAAACTCATCAATCAATCTGATGATAGCGAAGGATTAACAATGAAAAGACTCGGACTTTTGGCAGTTTTCGCAGCAACACTGACTGCAGGTTGCGCTTCAAATACACAGCAAGACAACTTTCGTGAAGCCTCTTTTGAGCTGTGTAACACCGAAGTCGATATTTACTCAGTAAGCCATGATGAAAGAGTGCGTATTGTCTGCTCTGATGGCTCTAAATTCGCTCTGAAAAGCGAAGACACACTAGAAGTGATGCGTGACATCAATATCGACTACTGTGACGGCGAAGGCTTAGGAAAATTCAACGAGAGCCGCCATTATTACTCATTCAAGTGTAAGTCTGGCACCCTGCTTAGCATCAGAAAGTAGAACCAACATAAGAAAACCACAAAGGGTTGATGTGCAGACATCAGCCCTTTTTAGTACCCGCCTTTCTGCATTCTCATATAACCCAACTCTCATACCTACAAATACAAAAAAGGCTCCCAATAGGAGTAATGCCGATCAGTTAA
>NZ_MCSD01000020.1:0-120714 GCF_002872555.1 Vibrio sp. 10N.286.55.E10 | reverse complement strand
GAATCTGCTTTTAGTCTTTTCGCATCTCGACACTCGAATCCCGTATCTGCTTTTAGTCTTTTGGCATCCCGCTACTCGAATCCCGTATCTGCTTTTAATCTTTTCGCATCTCGCCACTCGAATCTCGTATCTGCTCTTTAGCCTGCTTCTCAATCGCCTTCACCATGCCTTTAAAGATAAACAGGTGAGCAGGCATCATTGCGAACCAATAGAGTAGACCTAGAAAGCCTTTTGGGTGCCACCAAGCTGATATGTTCAGTTCACGAGAATCGCCGTTGTCAGAAACGGTAATTTCCAGTCGTCCTAAGCCTGGACCTTTCATGCCAAACAGTAGCGATAAGAATTGGTTCTCTTCACAGCGAATCACTTTCCATGAATCGATTTTGTCGCCCACTTTTAGCTTGGGGCCTTCAGGCATTTGTCGCACAGGTACGCCGCCGCCGAAAAGAAGGTCCAACCATTCGCGTGTGCGCCATAAAGCGTTAGCGAAGAAGTAACCTTGCTTCGGGCTTCCTATCTGTTGAGCTACTTGCCAAAGTGACTCTAGTGAGGCAGTAGACATGATGCTTGCGCCTGTTTTCTTCGGGTAATAACCGTATCCCGCTTGCCAGCGTTTGAAGGCAGTTTTATCGAAGCCCCACACATTACTCTTTACGAAGTTTCCTTCAGAATGAATAGCTTGCTCAACCATATTCTCGAACGAGATAAGCCTCTGAGGGTACTTTTCTCTGATAGTGGTCGAACTGGCAATAAAGTCATGCTTTAAGCCAGCAAGCAGTGCTCTGCCTATGTTGGACGGTACAGATGTCACTACGCCTAGCCAATATGAAGCAATCTTGGGTGTGAGCAGTGATGTAGCCCACAGCCGGAGTGGACGATCGGCCGTTTTGGCAATATGAGCAAATTGGTTTCGATAAGAGACAATATCCGGCCCACCAACTTCGAAGATTTGGCTTTCTATAGGCGTGTCTTGTGCTAGCTTCAGCAGATAGTGGTTCAGGTTCTGCAATGCGATAGGGTTTGCTTTAGAATCGACCCACTTTGGCGCAATCATAATCGGCAAGTTGTACACAAAGTCTCGCATGATCTCGAATGCCGCAGAGCCTGGGCCTATGATCACGCCTGCTTGAAGTTCGGTTATCGGTACCGGCCCTTTACGAAGTAGTTCACCGGTTTTCTTTCTCGCTTGAAGGTGCTCTGAGTCACCAGTTTGAGGCTGCAACGAGCTTAGATAGATAACGTGCTGGTTTTTAGGGCCAAGTGCAGAGACAAAGTTGCGAGCTAGGTTTAACTCGTAATCAATAAAGTCGTGGCCTTCTGCCATTCCATGGACAAGGAAGAAGATAAGATCAAAATCGGGGACTAAGGCTTGTGTCGCAGCTTGATCGGCCAAATCAAGATACTCAAGTGATAAGTTTTCGTGAGGCTCGGTCCGTGCCTTTAAATAGTCGATATGCCTTGCTGCTGCCGTGACTTGATAGCCTTGCTCAAGCAGGAGAGGGAGGAGTTGTGAGCCTACGTATCCAGAAGCGCCTAAAACCAGTACTTTCTTCATTACTACTCCATTTATATCTGTGGTTAAAAACCGAACATTGATATAATAGCGCGATATTTATCTTTATTCATCAATACGTTCCGTTTAGGTCTCTCTATGTTGCTCTCTTCAATTATTCATCACACACGCGGTGATTTTGTTCGCAGGTTGATTGCCATAGCTTTGCCAATCACCTTGCAGAGCATCATGTTCTCGAGTCGAGGCTTAGTGGATGTGTTGATGCTAGGTCAGCTTGGAGAAGCAGACATTGCGGCTGTGGGTGTGGCGAGTCGTGCGATGTTCGTGACGACCATTATGCTGGTGGGTGTCACCACCGGCGGCGCTCTTCTTACTGCTCAATATTGGGGAGCGGGCAACAGACAAGGCGTGAGAGAAAGCACTGCACTAACCTGGCTGGTTTCGACGTTGTTTGCGCTGTTGACCATCGTGTTCTTTGTCTCTTTCCCGGCACAAATCATGGGCGTGACGACTGACTCTCAAGAAGTCATCAGCTTGGGCGTTGAATACATCGTTATCACCTCATTTAGCATGTTAGCCGTATCGTGTGTCAGCAGTATGGCCGTTGGCCTAAGAGCGATACACAAACCTGGATTGAGTACCTTCTTCAGTGGTATTGGTATCCTGTCTAACGTGTTCTTAAACTGGGTGCTGATTTTCGGTAACTTAGGGTTTCCGGCTCTTGGCATCAAAGGTGCGGCGATTGCGACCGTACTGAGTGGCGCAATTGAAGTGGCGACCTTGTTTGGTTACCTCTATTTCTCTAAACATTTATTAGCCTTCAAACTTTGTGATATCAAAGCTGCGGCAACGGTGGAGAAAGTCGTTCGCTTCTTGAAATTGTCTCTGCCGACAACGTTTAATTTCTTGGCTTGGGCGGGGGGCTTATTCGCTTATCACGCCATTATGGGGCAATCAGGCGTTCAAGGTTTAGCTGCGCTTTCGGTGATGACGCCAGTTGAGTCTATCTCGTTGAGTTTGTTGATTGGCATGTCGAATGCTGCCGCGGTTTTGGTGGGCAACCAACTCGGTGCGAAGAACAATGAAGCGGTTTACTACCAAGCGCTAGGCTTAACGATTTTGTGCTTCTTTACCAGTATTGTGGTGGCGATTTTCCTCTACTTTATACAAACGCCAATATTGAATGCCTTTAGCGCACTGACCGAAGAGACCCGAGCGCTTTCAGAGAAGTTTATTTTGATTCTGAGTGTGGGTATTGTCATCCGCTCTATTCCAATGACAGTGATCGTTGGTGTACTCAGAGCGGGTGGTGACGTGAAGTTTTGTCTATACCAAGATCTGATTGCTCAGTGGGTGATAGGTATTCCTTTGGCAGCCATCGCCGCTATTTACTTTAAGCTTCCACCTGAGTGGGTTTACCTACTGTTCCTTACTGAAGAAGTGATTAAGTGGGGCGGGTCGCTCTATCGCATGAAAACAAGAAAATGGATTAAAAACTTGATAGGAAGTTGAAGTAGGACGCACCAATCACATCACTTTATCGTTGGTGTGTGATCTATCTTTCAAAATACTTCCTCCTAACAGGGAATTAGTGTAGATTCTCCTTCCAAATTCTAACTAATGTGAGCTGTTTAATGTTAAAGCTGTCAGACCTATGTAAAGGCTACGTCGATGGGGGGGAGTTTCACCCTGTTTTGCAAGGTGCTGAATTAACATTAAACCAAGGTGACCAGCTAGCATTAATGGGAGAAAGTGGTTCAGGTAAAAGTACTTTACTGAACCTTATTGCGGGGTTAGACCTAGCTGATTCAGGTGAAATTGCTTTCCCTCACTTCAATATGCACGACTCTACCGAGCGTGACCGCACCGCTTATCGCAGAAACAACATCGGCCATATCTTTCAGCAGTTCAACTTACTGCCGACATTGAACATCGCCGACAACATTCGTTTTTGCCGCCAATTAAAAGGCCTACCTGAAGACAAGGGGCTCTGGAGACAGATTCTTTCTGCTTTAGATCTTATGCCTTTGCTTGGTCGTTACCCTGAAGAGGCGTCTGGTGGACAGCAACAACGTGCAGCGATTGCTCGTGCGCTGTATATGGAACCAAAAATCTTATTGGCCGATGAACCGACAGGTAGCTTAGATGAGCGCAACGCTGAAGCGGTAATGCGTTTGCTGACCTCTTTGGCTCGCCAATTAGAATGTACATTACTGTTGGTAACACACAGTGAGAAAGTAGCGCTGCATATGGATGGCAGGATCCGCCTACAAGGAGGGCAACTGCATGTTATGGCCCGTAGTTAAGGCACTACTCGGTCATTATCGACGTTACCCACTTCAGATTATCTTGGTATGGCTTGGTTTAACCCTAGGCGTATCACTTTTGGTTGGTGTTACTGCCATTAACCAACACGCCAAGCAAAGCTATGCACATGGCGAAAAACTCTTTTCGAATCCTCTTCCTTACCGTATTCGACCAAAACACAACGCCAATAAAATTCCGCAAGGCTTTTATATCCATCTTCGACGTGAAGGCTTTCAGCAGTGTTCTCCTTTTGATCACCACCGTATCACTGATGAAAATGGTTCAAATTTCATGCTGATTGGCATAGATCCAGTCTCTATGCTTCAACTGCAGCCGGGCGTTGCGTTAAAAGATCTCAATACGTTAAATCTAATGAAACCGCCATATCCGATCCTTGTGAGCGACGATCTCGCCGAACACATGGAGTGGAAAAACGGTGACTATATCCACCTTATGGATGGCTCTGAGCTTGGTCCATTAATGGTTGATCAAAACAACATCATTGATGGTACAAGGCTGATTGCTGATATCTCGCTACTGAGAATGCTGAAACGCAGCGCAGGCCTCTCGGTGATTGCATGCTCAGACATGTCGCCTGAGAAGTTTGAGCGTCTTAAAAACATGCTACCCAATGGTTTGACAATCTCTCGCAGCTCTAAAGCGGAATTAGAGTCACTGACTAGCGCTTTTCACTTAAATCTAAAAGCGATGGGCATGCTGTCGTTTGTGGTTGGTTTATTCATTTTCTATCAAGCGATGTCGCTGTCGTTTATTCAGCGTCAACCGTTAGTCGGTATCTTAAGACAAACAGGTGTGTCGGGCTGGCAATTGGCTAAAGCGCTTTGCTTAGAGCTACTGCTATTGGTAGGACTGAGCTGGATCTGCGGTAATGTTTTTGGTGTCATGTTAGCCAACCAATTGTTACCTGCGGTATCTTCAAGCTTAGGTGATTTATACGATGCCAACGTTGGTTTAACTATCGATTGGAACTGGCGCTGGAGCGGCTACAGCTTATTGATGGCGTTACTTGGAGCGTTCTTAGCGTGTGCTTGGCCATTGGTTCGTTTGCTTAGATCACAACCGATTCGTTTGACCTCTCGATTGTCTTTGATGCGCTTTGCGGGTACTGAGTTTACTTGGCAAGCATTGATTGGCTGTGGCTTCTTGGTTGCAGCTGTCGCTGTGTATCAAGCCCCTCAGACTCAAGAAACGGGTTTTGCGATTATCGCATTGATGCTAATTAGTGTGGCGCTATTTACCCCGTTTTTGATGTGGAAGTTATTTAACAGCCTCTCTTATTCATTGCGCTGGGTTCGTGCTCGCTGGTTCTTTGCTGATGCAGCTTCAAGTATGAGCTACCGTGGCGTGGCGACGATGGCCTTTATGTTGGCCTTAACAGCCAATATTGGTGTAGAAACCATGGTGGGTAGCTTTAGAGATACTACTGATAAATGGTTAACACAGCGCCTGGCTGCCGATCTTTATATCTACCCAACCAACAATGCAGCTGCTCGTATGAGTAACTGGCTGTCAGATCAACCTGAAGTAGATTCGGTTTGGTGGCGTTGGGAGAAAGATGTTGCTTCTCCAGTCGGCAGTATTCAGGTTGTCAGTACGGGTCCTTCTGAAGGCGAACTAGAAGCGCTGACAATCAAATTAGGTATTCCGAATTACTGGTACCACTTACACCACTCTAAAGGTGTGTTGATCAGCGAATCGATGTCTCTCAAGTTGGGGATTCGCCCTGGCGACTACATTGACCTCTATGATAGCCTCGGCTCTGGTTGGCAGGTTGTTGGAGTTTATTACGATTATGGTAACCCTTACCATCAAGTCATGATGTCACATCGAAACTGGCTGTATGGGTTTGCAGGGCGGGGTAATGTAGGCCTTGGCGTAATACTCAAAGATGATGTTAATTCGGTAGGCCTTCGCAGCCGATTAGAAAGCGTATTCAGGCTTGGCTCTGAGCGTGTATTCGATAACAACAATATTCACAGTCAAGCGATGCGTGTGTTCGATAGAACGTTCGCGATTGCAGATACATTAGGCAACATCACCTTGGTTATTGCAGTCTTCGGTATCTTCTTTGCTACCGTAGCGGGTGAAGTGTCTCGACAAAGACATATATCCTTGCAGCGCTGTTTGGGTGTCTCGGCGAAAGAGTTGATTCTGACAGGTAGCTTGCAGCTGTTTGTATTTGGGCTTATTTCCTCCTTGATTGCGATTCCGCTTGGCTTGGCGCTAGCGAGCTTAATTGTTGATATCGTGATAAAGCAGTCTTTTGGGTGGTCACTCGAGTTACAAGTGATTCCTTGGGATTATTTGCAGACATTTGCGTGGGCCATGGCAGCATTGATGCTCGCTGGTGCTTTACCAGTGATGAGAATGGTTCGGAACACTCCGATGAAGTCACTGAGGGATGCGCTTTAGTATGTTTTTACGGAATAGCTCAACTAAGTTAAGACATCGAATCCTGTCTTCTCTTCTATTAATCAGTTTCTTCAGCATCTTTTTAAGTGTTTGGGGCTATTACTCCTATTTCATCGATCCCGGTGAAAAGGGTGAGAATGAAGTTAACTCGGTATTGGTTAGTGAACATTTCAATGTGTTTGAGCCAGTGTTACCAGACCGCAATGTTTCGCTACCACAAGATTTTAAGTTCCACCCAGAGTTTCAACATGAGTGGTGGCATTACTTTGCGTCTTTGAAAGGCGATGATGGCAAAGACTATTCGGTACAGTGGAGCTTTTTCCGTATTGCAACGGACGAACGTGAAACTCCTGGGTGGCAAAGCCCTCAAGTCTATATCTCAAATGTAGTGGTCTCTTCTAAGTCCAAAGTATGGAAAGAACAGCGCATGGCTCGTGGCGGCATTGGCCAAGCGGGGATGACTAACCGTCCATTCAGACTTTGGATTGATAACTGGAACTGGCGTGCACTCGGCAACACACCATTTCCAGGCCGTCTTCAAGTGCAAACTGACACTTTTGGACTTGAGCTCGACACTATTGCAAAAGGGCCATATGTACTCAACGGCGATAATGGCTATCAGAAAAAACACGACTTATTACCTGTCGCGTCTTATAACTTCAGCGCTCCATTTTTATCTTTGAGTGGTGTGTTGAACTTAGACGGCGTTACCAAGGAAGTGGAGGGAACTGCGTGGGTACATAAAGAGTGGGGTAGTGGCTTACTTGGAGTGGGTCAACAAGGTTGGGATTGGTTTGTGTTTAATCTCGATGACGGCACTGCGTTGAGTATTAACCGTTATCGTCATAACCAACAGTTGCCTTACGTATTTGGTACATTAGCAACGCGCTCTGGCAAAGTTTACCAATTGACGGAATCCGATATTTCAATTCAACCATTGCAAAATACAACGTTGATGAATAGAAGACGGATGCCTCTACAGTGGATTATTAATGTCCCTAAGCATGATATCAACCTCACGACGCGTATTATACGCAGGGATATGTGGCTTCCTTTTGTTATACCATATTGGGAAGGGCCGATTATGGCGAGCGGGAGCCATGAAGCGACAGGCTTTATGCAATTAACTGGCTACTAAAAAACACCTAAGGCTATCATTTGATAGCCTTTTTTTTATGTCTGCGACTTTTATCCAACCCCAATGAATTGTGCATACAGGTTCGATGATCTCATCTATACTTAATTCATGGCGCAGAACAACATTATGGAATATACGACGTATTGTTTAGTATTTGTAGGAAAAACCGAAGTTAAACATCCGAAGAAGTGATTATCTATCAATTAGACTTGGATATAAACTCGTGGTTATTCTTTGTTATTCGTTTATTTAAATAATAAATATAAGGGCGAAATCATGACCGACGTCATCCGTGACTTCTTTAAAATGGAATCTGCTGGCGGCATCATCCTAGTAATCGCTGCGGCGATCGCAATGTTTGTAGCAAACTCACCACTGAACGAAATGTACCAAGGTGTACTTCACAGTTACGTTCTTGGTATGTCTGTGTCTCACTGGATTAACGATGGCTTAATGGCTGTCTTCTTCCTTCTAATCGGCTTAGAAGTTAAGCGCGAACTTTTGGAAGGCGCATTAAAGTCTAAAGAGACAGCAATTTTCCCAGCTATCGCAGCTGTGGGTGGTATGTTAGCTCCTGCACTTATTTACGTGCTATTTAACTCAAGTAACCCTGAAGCGCTTCAAGGTTGGGCTATCCCGGCTGCAACAGATATCGCATTCGCACTGGGTATCATGGCTCTTCTTGGTAACCGTGTACCGGTAAGCCTGAAGGTATTCTTACTAGCATTGGCAATTATCGATGACCTAGGTGTTGTTGTTATCATTGCACTGTTCTACTCAGGTGACCTATCAACGCTTGCACTGACGGTTGGCTTCATCGCGACTGGTGTGTTGTTCATGCTAAATAACAAGCATGTAACTAAGCTGAGTGTGTACTTAATTGTTGGTGCGATCCTGTGGTTCGCTGTATTGAAATCTGGTGTTCACGCAACATTAGCTGGTGTAGTAATTGGTTTTGCTATCCCACTAAAAGGCAATAAGGGAGAACATTCTCCGCTGAAACACCTAGAGCATGCTTTGCACCCATATGTAGCTTTTGCAATTTTGCCAATCTTCGCATTTGCAAACGCAGGTATCTCACTGGAAGGCATCTCAATTTCAAACCTTACAGGCATGCTACCGCTTGGTATTGCTATGGGTCTATTGGTTGGTAAGCCACTGGGTATCTTCCTATTCAGCTGGGGTGCTGTGAAAACGGGCGTAGCTAAGCTTCCTGAAGGTGTGAACTTCATGAACATCTTCGCAGTGTCTGTGCTGTGTGGTATTGGCTTTACGATGTCTATCTTCATCTCTTCATTGGCATTTGGTCCAACGAACGCAGATTTTGATACGCTAGCTCGATTAGGCATCCTGATGGGATCTACGACAGCAGCTATCTTAGGTTACTTCCTGCTAAGTATTTCTCTGCCGAAAACTAAGCACCAAGAAGTAAAACTTTAACCGGTAATTGGTTCGGTTAACTATCGAGCCGATTCCTGAGTAGCAAGAAGAACCACTGAGTCATTCCCGAGATTCAGTGGTTACAAAAAACAAAAAGCCGTGATAGGCAACCCTATCACGGCTTTATTGATCTTGTCGCTAAGCAGTCTTTGTAAGATAACCCACGTTACACCTTCAGTGACAATGTCACGCTATTTTTCTAGCGTGGTAAAAATGGTCCATTCTTCTACGATCTGCTCACTTAACCCTACTACTGTCGCTGTTACCTTACGGTTCAGTGCGTGTGAAGTAGGGTCATCACCATCGTTTTCTAATCGTTCTTCACCATAGCCGACAATTCTCACACGCTCTGGTTCGATACCATTCGACAGTAACTCGTCTTGAACATTGTTTGCTCGTTTTTTTGAAAGGTCTAAGTTGTACTCGTTGGAACCCACTTTACTCGCATAGCCTTGTATTTCAATCGATGCACTTTTGTAGGTTGCAAGAAACTCTGCCATCGTGCTGATCTGGTCTGAGAAGATTGGATTTACTTCAAATGAGTCATGAGCAAAGAGTATTTTTAGCTGTCTGACTTCTTCCGCACGAATCGTTTCTCCACAACCATCATTGTCGACTTGTGACGTTTCAGGCGTACCAGGGCAGATATCACGAGCGTTTACCACACCATCTTTATCATCGTCTTGCAGGTCTGCAATCTGCTCAGCTTCAGGTGTCTCGATATAGGCCTCTTCCTGCTGGTTCGAACAGGCAAGTAAAGTCATCGTTAACACGGGAAGTAATAAGTAAGGTATTTTCATCATTAATACTCCACGGGCGTAGTCCACTCTTCTGGAATGTCGACCAGTAGAGCATTCAATAAAGAACCTGTCGCGTTCATCACACGGTACTTAGCGTACTGCTCTGAATAGTGGGCATCTAGGTAATCTTTACGGGCTTCAAATAGTTCGTTCTCAGTGTTGAGTAAGTCAAGCAGAGTACGTTTGCCTATTCGGTATTGTTTTTCATATGCGATAACAGTTTCCGAAGCTGAATCAACATGGTCGGATAGAAAGTTCTTTTGTTGTAACGTTAGATCCAATGCACTCCATGAGAGGCGAAGACCTTCTTCCACTTGTCGATAAGCGCGATCTCTCAGGTCTTTGGCTTTGTTCAATTGGTATGCCGCAGCTTCTGAATTAGCACTGTCTGTTCCGCCGTTGTACAAGTTATATCGCATGCGTAGCATCGCGAGGGTCTCTTGACTTGAGCCTTCATCGCCACCTGCATCATCACGCCATGACTGAGATGCTTCAATAGAGAAGGTAGGGTAGTTCACGCCCTTTGACTGTTTGTATTGGAAGTGGGCTGAATCGACATCTGCGTTTGCAACTTTGATCACTGGGTGTTGGTCTAATGCATCAACAATGGCGTCCGTTAACGACAAAGGAATTTGAGAAATATCGGCTCTTGGGTAAATCAAGCCTAAAGGTTCTTGACCAACCACTCGTCTAAATTGGGTGTGTGTATCGATTAAATTATTCTGTGCGGCCAACAAGTTACCATGAGCTTTTGCAATCCTAGCTTCTACCTGAGATACATCCGCTGTTGAACCTATGCCTGAATTCGCTCGTTTCTTTATATCTTTATAGATTTTCTTGTGTATTGAAAGGTTACTTTCTGACAGTGCCAGCACTTCAGTGGCTTTTACTGCGTCTAGATAAATTTGTGTTACCTCAAGCGCTTTGTCTTCGGCATCCGCGATCAATTGCAAACGTACCGACTCGGCTTCTGCGGCAGTACGATCAATGTCGTACAGTGTCGCGGAACCATCCCACAGCAATTGAGTGAGGGAAATCGTCGCTTCCTTTCTTGTTAGATCGGTATCGGGGCCGTTATTTGGTGCAGGGTTTATACCTTCGTATCCAATACCAGCATCAAGATCGATGCTGGGCTTGTATGCGCCTCCAGAGGCATCATTACGTTTTTTCACGCTCACATATTCATTAAAGATGCTTTTTATCTCTGGATTCGTTGCCAAAGTAATAGCTACAGACTGTTCCAGAGTTTGAGCGGTGAGCTGTGTTGCAGTGACTAAGCAGCACATGATGGATAATTTAAACAATTTCAAAGTAGCTCTCCTTCTACTTTCAATGTCTCATCCGTTTCCCAACCTACGTTTACCGCTGAATTGAGAGAAGGGTATTAAACGAAGCTTAGGACATTTGCAAAAAAATGCGAAGTTTGTTGGTTTTTTTTTGAATGTAAGTCGCTATTGCTATTGACTAATTTTCAAAGCGCTTTATCTGAACTACTTTAGTGAGTTGATTATCAATAGTGCCACTACTAAATTTATTGTAGGAAATAGCCACAGCGCAGAGTGGGATTGAATCCGCGTTTGGTGTGTTCTGGGTATGAAGTGGGAATATGGATATGGGAAACATCAACCTAAATATACTAGGCCTTGTTAGCGGGAGTGTAGTGCTCGACGCTCAAGGTCAAGTTAGACGTTTGTCTCCGGGCGAACAACCATCCGCTAGCGACGTAATTATCAGTTTTGATACTAGTGAAGAGAGTGTGCCAAGTGTTTCTGCACGTTTTGTAGATAACCAGGGCCAACAAAATGTGCTAGACACTGATGATGCGATCGCTCAAGTTCAGCGTGCTATTGAAGAAGGATTTGATCCAACAGAACTAGGAGATGAGTTTGATACTGCTGCTGGTGAAGAAGGCTCGAGTTTGACCAACAGCGGTAGGATTGAACGTACTGGAGCTGAAACTCAAGCCGCCACGAATTTTGAAACTGAAGGGTTTGAGTCTCAAGGATTGTCAGAAACTCAAAGTATTGCTCTTTTTGATATCATCGCTTTTGCGCTTATTTCAGGTGACACTAACGCTATTGAGTTTGAGCAGGATGAACCAATTGAGACCGGCGGCGCCTTAATCAGCGATGATCCGGACGTTACCTTTATTGGCAAAGAGGTTGTTGGAGATAATGATCTCGGTACCTTTGTTGTAAACGAAGATGGTACTTGGACTTTCGTGGCCAACAGTCCTTATGATGAGCTTGCCGATGGCGAACAAATTCAAGACACGACAACAGTACAAACCTCCGATGGAGGCGAACAAGTCATCACTGTAACGATAATCGGTACTGATGATGCGGCTGTAGCCACTGATGACTCAGGCAGTGTGACCGAGGACATCGATGTAGATGACATCACCAATCAATTGGTGACGTCTGGGCAGATCGTGATTACAGATGTAGACAGCGACACTCCCACCTTTTCAGCTGATGGTGAGTTTAACCTCGTAGGTTCAACAAACGACTCACAGCTAGGCATATTGAGCATCGACCCCGACGGTGCGTGGACTTACGTAGTTAACAACGATGATGTTCAGTACTTGGATGACGATGAGTTCGTAACCGAGGTTTATACCGTGACAGCAAGTGACGGTACCACGAGCGAAGTGACCATCACCATCAACGGTGCCGATGATCCATCTGAGATAACCGTTGGTGAAGGTGATTCTGACATGGGTGAGGTGACGGAAGATGTCGATGTTGATCCTGAGAGTAATGACTTGATGGCGACGGGAACACTGACAATAACTGATGTCGATGCTAACGATGTCGCTGCTTTTCAACCTAATGGTACGTTTAATCCGGAAGGTTCGACCAATGAGACCGCATTGGGTATGTTGACCATAACCGATGATGGAGCATGGACGTATGTCGTAGACAACGATGATGTGCAATATCTTGATGACGATGAGTTCGTTACCGAGGTTTACACGGTTACTGCTATAGACGGAACCACCAGTGAAGTGACCATCACCATTAACGGTGCCGATGATCCGTCTGAGATCACCGTTGGTGAAGGTGACTCTGATATGGGTGAGGTGACGGAAGATGTCGATGTTGATCCTGATACCAACGAACTTTCAGCTTCAGGTACTTTAACGATTACTGATGTCGACACGAGTGACATGCCAGCCTTTAAACCTAATGGTGTGTTTACCCCGATTGGGTCTACTTATGCTCTTGCTCTGGGTATGTTAACGATTACTCCGGAGGGGGCATGGAGTTATGTCGTTGATAACGATGCGGTTCAATACTTGAACGATGATGACGTAGTTATAGAGCGATATGTCGTAACCGCTATCGATGGTGTTGAACATGTTATCGAGATAACAATCAATGGTGTCAATGATGCACCTGAAGCGACGAGCTTTACGGTCGTCAATGATGAGGACGCGGTCATACCAATCCTTTTCGATTCTGAAGATGGTGGTATGCCTGATTACATCTCAGATATAGAAGATGACCATGATGACATTCCACTTAATATTAGGATAGAAAGCTTGCCAACCAACGGCAGCCTTTTGTATACCGACGAAAATGGCGTCACGAGAGAAATCGTTCAGTCTGATGTTGATAACGGTGTGTTGTTTGTTCCGAACAATATCAGTTTTGTTGCTGGACCTGGAGAGATGTTTGAAATGGGCTTCAGTGGTGATCCTGAGGATATGCCAGATCTTGTTGATGGTTTCTATAATTGGGGGGAAGAAGTTTCACCAACAGAGAGACTTATTACGCTAGATAACGGTAATACGATTACAGTAACGATCGAAGATAACAATGATAAACCGTTGAAACAGTATCAAGGCGAACAATCTCATGTTGGTTTTGGTATTGGTGATACTGATGGTAGAGGTATGAACAGCCAGGAGACCTTGGTCCTCGACTTTACTAATAATCCATTAGAGGTTGTTGATTTTGGTTTAGATGGTTTGGGTGGTTCATTTAACACTGATAGTAATGTTTATGTTGAAGTGCTCTATACCTTTGCTGATGGCACGACTCAGACGGAGCAATATCAAAAAGATCCAGGGGATACGGGGAATAGCCAAATTCTGTATGATTTTAGTTATTCTTCACCAGACAACCCGATTGTTGGGATGGAGCTGTCATCGACAGGGGGCAGTTGGGAGTTACGCTATGTCCAAGGTAACGAGGCAGTAACCGAAGACCCGCAGTTTGATTACGTCGCAGTCGATTCTAATGGTGCAGAAAGCACGGTAGAGACAGTCACTATAGATATCGAAGATCCGCAGCAATATAACGTTGTTAGTGCGGCGAGTAATGAACCCTTGTATGCACAGTCAGGTAACGATCTGCTGATTGGAGATAGCGGAGATAATATCTTCACTTGGCTAGACTCCGCGCTCGACAACGGTACTGATATTATTAAAGATTTCGAGCTTTATACTGCTGGTTCTGGGGACCTGATTGATCTCAATGATTTGGTCGAAGATCCTCAAGACGAGACTCAAATGGCAGAGTTACTTGATGCGATAGAGGTCTCTGTCGACGGAGAAGATATCGCGTTGTCCATTCCAATCAATGGAGGGGATGATGTTCAAACTATCGTTGTTGAGGGGATTGCGACTGAACTGGGTGGTTCGGTTGATCTAGGTAATGACCTAGCAGTGCTGGGAGAGCTGATAAAAAATGACGCAGCTTAATTAGATAAAGTGAAAGGTTCTAGCACTCAATGTAAGCAAAGCCCTCGATTTTTCGGGGGCTTTTTTGTATCGAATACCAGCCAAAGAAAAGGTATCGGAATAACACACAAAAAAAAGCCCAAACCAACGTGGTTTGGGCGGATACAAGTATAGGAGTTAATAAGGAAAATGCAGTAATTAAGAAAGCAGTGAGAAGAACAAGTTTGACGGCCTGTTAAACTTCTAAATACGCTGTTTTCTACCTAATTTATGACCCTCCATTTCCATTTCAGTTCCAAGAAAATTCATTATTTTTTTCTTTTTTTGTAAACACACAGCGATTCAATCGGTTAGTGCTGAGTTTTACTAACTGGTACGACCAATTTGTGAAAATGTGATGTTGCTTGCTTGTTAAATAAATGTACTAAGCGTATATTTCAAACAGTTGTTTAATACGAGTGATTGAAATGGCACCAAGAAGTACAACCAAAGACAAAATCTTAGATGTGGCTGAAGGCTTATTTGCTGAGCACGGTTTTAATGACACCTCTTTACGCACGATTACGAGTAAAGCGAATGTCAACTTAGCTTCAGTGAACTATCACTTTGGCGATAAGAAGACTCTGGTTCGTGCGGTACTCAATCGTTACTTAGAAGCATTTATGCCAGCACTGCAAGATGCATTAGTGAACTTAAACTTGAACGAAACGTATTCTATGAGTGACGTGTTTGAGTCTTTGAGACAGCCACTAAGAGCACTTAATGATGTTAGGCCAAATGGTACAAGCCGGTTCATGTTACTTATCGGCAGAGGCTATACGGATGTGCAAGGACACTTGCGTTGGTTCATTACTACCCGTTATAGCGAAGTACTTTCTTTGTTTACAACGTCAGTAATGAAGGCGAATCCGAACCTCACTCAAGAACAGTTATTTTGGCGATTACACTTCACCCTAGGGACTTGTGTATTCACCATGGCATCAAGTCAGGCTCTGGTAGAAATTGCAGAGAATGACTATGACAGAAAGATAGATGCTAAGGCAGTGGTCGATATTCTTATTCCATATTTAGCCGCTGGCATGTCAGCAGAAGAATAAAACAATAAAAAGCGAAACATTCACAACCAATATAGTGAACAAAAGGATCTGAACTATGAGCTCTCTAAGACAAAAATGGGTAAGTGACCCAGCTTTTAAACTCTTTAAAAAAGTACTACCACCACTATCTAGCACCGAGAAAGAAGCGATGGAAGCAGGTAGCGTGTGGTGGGACGGAGAGCTGTTTTCTGGCAAACCAGATTTCACTAAGCTGCACCAATACCCTAAACCTCAGCTGACAGCAGAAGAGCAATCGTTCATGGATAATGAGCTTGAAACTTTGCTGGCTATGCTTGATGACCACCAAATTGTAAAAGAAGACCGAGACCTTCCTGAAGAAGTGTGGAACTTCTTACGTAAAGAGCGTTTCTTTTCTCTTATTATTGCGAAAGAGTACGGCGGTCGTGAATTCTCAGCACACGCTAACTCAACTATCGTAACTAAGATTGCGACGCGTAGTATCAGTACTGCGGTTTCAGTAATGGTTCCAAACTCTCTTGGTCCTGGTGAGCTGCTTTCTCACTACGGAACTCAAGATCAAAAAGACTACTGGCTACCTCGTCTTGCTGACGGTACCGATATCCCATGTTTCGCACTTACAGGCCCAGAAGCGGGTTCTGATGCAGGCGGTATTCCTGATGTTGGTACAGTATGTATGGGTATTCATGAAGGTAAAGAGACGCTAGGTATTAAGCTGAGCTGGAACAAGCGTTACATCACGCTAGCGCCAGTGGCGACGGTACTTGGTTTGGCTTTCAAACTGCACGATCCTGAGAAACTACTTGGCGACAAAGAAGACATCGGCATCACTTGTGCGCTAATCCCTGCTGACCACGAAGGTGTTGTGATTGGTGAGCGTCATGATCCACTTGGCCTTGCATTCATGAATGGTCCGACACGCGGTCATGATGTATTCATCCCTATGGAATGGCTAATTGGCGGTGCAGATTACGCAGGTAAAGGCTGGCGTATGCTGGTGGAGTGTCTGTCTGCAGGTCGTGGTATTTCACTACCAGCCCTAGGTACAGCGATGGGTCACCTAACTGCGAAAACAACTGGCGCGTATGCTTATGTTCGTAAGCAGTTTGGCATGTCGATTGGTAAATTTGAAGGTGTTGCAGAGAGTTTAGGCCGTATTGGTGGCTTAACATATCTACTAGAAGCAACTCGTACACTGACAACTACTTCACTTGATATGAAGGAGAAGCCGGGTATCGTAACGGCTATCGCGAAATATCATATGACAGAGATGGCGCGTACTATTCTGAATGACTCAATGGATATCCACTCAGGTCGTGCAATTCAAGATGGTCCAATGAACTACTTGGCTGCGCCTTACCTAGGTATTCCAGTTGCTATCACAGTAGAAGGTGCGAACATCTTAACTCGTAACCTGATGATCTTCGGGCAAGGTGCGACACGCTGTCACCCATACGTACTAAGCGAGATGGAAGCGGCTGCAAACCCAGACGAGAAGCAAGGTGCGAAGGACTTCGATAATTTGTTGTTCAAGCATATTGGTCACGCGACTAAGAACACGTTCGGCGCGTTTGGCGCAGCACTGACTGGCTCTAAGTTCATTAAAGCCGATATGAGCGGTCCAACAAAGCCGTACTACCAAGACCTGACTCGTTTGAGCCGTGCGCTTGCAGTAAGTGCGGATTTCGCAATGCTGACGCTAGGTGGCGAACTGAAACGTAAAGAGCTTATCTCTGCACGTTTAGGTGATGGTCTAAGTTACCTTTACATGGCTTCTGCTGCACTTAAAAAGTATGAAGACGAAGGTCGTCAACAAGCTGACCTAGACTACGTACACTACGCGGTTCAACACTGTTTCCATAACGCGGCGAAATCGCTACAAGAAGCGTACAGAAATTTCCCGAACAAGATGGTTGGTAAAGTACTTAAAGGTCTAGTGTTCCCTGTAGGTAACCACTTTGAAAAACCAAGTGACAACCTAACGGTACAACTGGCGGAAAGCTTGATGACTCCGGGTGCACACCGTGAACGTCTGACTCACCTTTGCTACATCGGTAAAGAAGAAGAGGATAGCGTTGGCCTAATGGAGAATGCGTTCAATGCGATGTACAGCATTAAGCCTCTTGAACGTAAGATCTTCAAAGCAGTGAAAGAGGGCAAAGTAGCTCGTAAAGGCTTATTGCAAGATAAACTTGCTCAAGCTCTGGCGGCAGATGTTCTTACTCAAGATGAAGTTGACCAAATCATTGCAGCAGACAAACTACGCTACGCAGCGATTCAAGTTGATCACTTTAGTCATGACTTCAGTGAAACTTTGACGCGAAAAGAGTTAAAACCTAAGCTAAATAGCGTTGCTTAGATAAAGAAATGATAAAAGGCACCTAATAAGGTGCCTTTTTTGTTTTTGTCGTAGAAGTCGCAATAGACGCGTTAACAAATGGTGACTTAGTCAGCAAATATTCGCTGAGTGCTCCAACCACTTGCATTTTCACCACATTTTTACAGAAATTAGATGCCATTTGCGTACGAAACTTTTATCCTTAACCTGATTTTTTAAGGAAGTTGAATATGATCATCAAACCTCGAATTCGCGGATTCATCTGTACTACAACACATCCAGTCGGTTGTGAAGCTAATGTAAAAGAACAAATTGCTTACACAAAAGCTCAAGGCCCAATCGCAAACGCACCTAAACGTGTACTAGTTGTTGGCTCTTCAAGTGGCTACGGCTTGTCTTCACGTATTGCGGCTGCATTTGGTGGCGGCGCTTCAACTATCGGTGTTTTCTTCGAGAAAGCCGGTACTGAGAAAAAGCCGGGCACAGCTGGTTTTTACAACTCAGCAGCGTTCGACAAGCTAGCTAAAGAAGAAGGCCTGTATTCAAAAAGCCTGAACGGCGATGCTTTCTCTAACGAAGCGAAACAGAAAACGATTGACCTGATCAAAGAAGATCTAGGTCAAATCGATATGGTTGTGTACTCACTGGCGTCTCCAGTGCGTAAAATGCCAGAGACTGGCGAAGTTATTCGTTCAGCTCTGAAACCTATCGGTGAAACGTACACATCAACAGCTGTTGATACAAACAAAGACATGATCATCGAAGCAAGTGTTGAGCCTGCATCTGAAGAAGAGATCAAAGACACTGTTACTGTAATGGGCGGTGAAGATTGGGAACTTTGGATCAACGCTCTATCTGAAGCCGGTGTTCTAGCTGATGGTTGTAAGACAGTTGCTTACAGCTACATCGGTACAGAGCTAACGTGGCCAATCTACTGGGATGGCGCGTTAGGTAAAGCTAAGATGGATCTAGACCGTGCAGCGTCAGCGCTTAACGAGAAACTAGGTCAAACTGGCGGTACTGCAAACGTTGCTGTTCTTAAGTCTGTTGTGACTCAAGCAAGCTCTGCAATCCCTGTTATGCCTCTTTACATCGCTATGGTGTTCAAGAAGATGCGTGAAGAAGGTATTCATGAAGGTTGTATGGAACAGATCTTCCGTATGTTCAGCCAACGTCTATACAAAGAAGATGGCAGCGCAGCAGAAGTCGATGAAGTGAACCGTCTACGTCTAGACGACCTAGAACTTCGTGACGACATTCAAGAGCATTGTCGTAACCTATGGCCTCAAATCACAACTGAGAACCTAAAAGAACTGACTGACTACGTAGAGTACAAAGAAGAGTTCTTGAAGCTATTCGGTTTCGGTGTTGAAGGTGTTGATTACGAAGCTGAGGTTAACCCAGCTGTTGAATTTGATGTAGCTGACATCTAACTCAAACAATCGAATCAAAATGAAATAGGCGCTCATTGAGCGCCTATTTTTTTGTCTGTTATTTGAGTGAAGAAATTAAGAGCAGATGCAGAATACGAGTGGCGGTATTCGAAGAGTTTGAAGAGCGGATACGGGATACGAGAAGCGAGATACGAAGAAATTTAAGAGCAGATACGAGATGCGAGTATCGGGATGCGAAGAGATTTAAGAGCAAGCGGAAGAGAAGAACTAACAAAAAATGCACTAATCCAAAGATGAATTAGTGCATTCGAAATATCTAAGCTTGGCTGCTTTTAATGCAGTAGGCGCTAGCTAATTATGATGATGAAAGTACCTGCTAGGGTCATCAATATATTGGCTATCGCGTAAGTACCCGCATAACCTAGTGCTGGAATGGTTGAGCGAGCGTGGTCGTTTACGATGTCCATTGCTGGAGCACAGGTTCGCGCACCAATGATTGCACCAAACAGCAGCGCTCGGTTCATCTTCAAAACATAAGCACCAACCAAGTAAGCGAAGAATACAGGCAGCACACTCACTACGAGAGCAATACCAATGACCTGAGGGCCGACTTGGGTTAAGTGCTCGAATATCTTACCACCGGCGCTTAATCCGATACCGACCATAAAGAACATCAAGCCGAGGTCTTTGACCATATTCAACGCACCCTGAGGTACATAACCGAAAGTAGGGTGGTTTGCTCGTAAGAAGCCCAGCATGATACCCGATAGAAGCAGGCCAACTGCGTTACCTAGTCCAAATGAAACCTGACCGAATGTCATGGTGATCAAACCAAACAAAATACCCAGAATGAAGAAGCTACAGAAGGCCATCAAATCTGCCATTTGACTGTGAATTGAGATGAAACCAATTTTCTCTGCTAGGCCGTGGACACGGCTCTTTTCGCCACTCACTTGCAGTACATCACCTTTAGAAAGCACAATGTTTAAGTCCATCGGCATTTCAATCTGAGCACGTACTACGCGGTTAAGAAAACAGCCGTACTCAGACAGGTTTAAGTCTGAAAGGCGTTTACCTGCGATACTGTCACTTTTAACGACAATCTCTTCTTCCACTATGCGTAGATCGAGTAAGTTACGGTCGAAAACCTCTTTCCCGTTACGGAAGCTTGGGTCTAGACGAGCGTGGCTATCTGGGAAACCAACCAATGCGATCTCATCGCCTTCTTGCAGAATAGCATCACCATCTGGGTGGGCAAGAATACCATTACGACGAATACGCTCGATGTAACAACCTGTTTGGCGATAGATACCCAATTCACGCAGGTTCTTACCGTCAGTCCAAGAGATAAGCTCTGGTCCCACACGATAAGCACGAATGATAGGAAGGTAAACCTTACGTTGACCAGAAGCACCTAAACCGCGTTCTTGAGCAATCTGTTCAGCTGAGTCGTGCAGGTTTACTTTTTGCAGCTTTGGAATCAGGCGAGCGAACATGATCATGCTGATTAAGCCAACCAAGTAAGCCATCGCGTAACCCACCGATAGGTTTTCGATAATCAGGCTCAAATCCATGTTTCTTGGTACTTCTGCTAAGCCTGAGTTGAGCGCGTCTTGTGCGCCTACCAAAATTGGTGTTGCTGTAAGCGCACCCGCCATCATGCCGGCAGACAAGCCAAAGCCTAAACCAAGGTAATGACTACTGAAATAGGTTAGGGCAATCGCTGTAGAAAGTACCACAAGGCTCAGAATGAGGTAGTGCTTACCGTCTCTGAAGAAGATACCGAAGAAGTTTGGACCCGCTTCAATGCCAACACAGTAAATAAACAGCATGAAGCCAATGGTGAGTGCATCTGCATTAAAAGAGAAGCCAAGATGTCCCATAACGAGGGAAGTAATCAGAACACCGATTGAATTGCCGAGTTGGAGACTACCGAAACGAATTTTACCAATGGCTAATCCAATCGATAAAACAACAAAGATGAGGAGAATGGGGTTTTGTTCTAACAGAAAAACAACGTCGATATTCACAGTGGTCGCTCAATAATTGGCGTGAAACACAGGGTAAGTTTGAGAGGTGAATTGTATCTAAATATAAATAAATTATAAGCGATATTTTGCTAATTTACTTGATTTTGACCTTATTCTTATTCCGTATGAAAACTAGTCATAAAAAAAGCCCGCTACAATGAGCGGGCTTTCTATAAATCGTACAGTCCAACGCATAAATTGGTCAGTTGTTTAAGGCTATAGCCTTGGATCTCTTGAGAGAAATCTTAGCTTAGTCGAAAAGACCTAGGTTTTCTTTTGCGTATGCTTCAAATTCTGTGCAGCCGCCGATGTGGTCTTGGTCGATGAAGATTTGTGGCACTGTGTCTACAGGCTTACCAACAGTCTTTTCTAGGTCAGCTTTGCTGATGCCTTCAGCGTGGATGTCAACGTAACGGTAGTTGAAGTCATCGCGTTTAGCTTTAAGAGTTTCAGCATGCTCTTTTGCACGAACACAGAATGGGCAAGCAGGGCGACCAAAAATAACTACAAACATTTAATTTCTCCTAAATACGGGATGAGGCTCGTTAACTCGATTATGTTAACTATTCTTTAGTGAATGCCACTCAAAATTTCTTAAAACCAACTATGCCTCAATGCCATGGGGAAATAAAGATGGAATTACCTCTTAATACAATAGGTTTTGTCTATCAGAGCAAATAATGGTCACAAAAAGGATCCATGTTGATTTCTGATAGGTATCTAGATTGATTACCCTTAATTTAAGAGTGTGAATTACCCCTAAGAATACGACTTTAATCCATCTTTAATGCGACAAGTTGCACCTCGTCAAAAAAAGCTCATACAGAACGAGGCATCTTAATACTGATGCACGATACAAAGATTAAATTCCAACAACCAAGAGTTCGCAGTTTTGTTCAGTCATAGGCGCAGGAGGCACCATGTTTCAATTTATGACATCTACAAAGATCATCTTTGGTGATGGAGCACTTTCCGCTTCATTGTCTCTCTTTAATCAATACGGCTATAGCGTGCTATTGGTTACAGGCAATACATTAGAGCGCACTTCAGTTGTTACTGACTATCTCGATGCGCAGAGTATGCGTTATCAACACATTGCCGTTTCCGGAGAACCTAATATTAAAATGGTCGAAGAGGCCGCTATTTCTGCCCGTCGATTTAAGCCAGATATGGTAGTCGCGATGGGTGGAGGCAGTGCCATCGATATGGGAAAAGCGTTAGCTGCGGTTTTACCTAATCAAGGCAATTTATACGACTATGTTGAAGTCGTCGGGCGTAATGTACCTCTTAAAACTAAACCTCTGCCATTTATTGCTATTCCAACCACTGCGAGCACCGGCGCGGAGGTCACTAAAAACGCGGTGCTGAAATCAGGGCAAGACCAAGTGAAAGTAAGCCTTAGAAGCCCAGACATGCTGGCTGACGTTGCGATTGTCGACCCAACCCTAACTCATGGAACTAATCTGTATCTATCTGGACGAGGTGCGATGGATGCATTTACTCATCTAATGGAAGCCTACGTGTGTGGTGAACCCAACCCGTTAACCGATATGATCTGTGAAGAAGGGCTGCGCAAGTTGAGTAGTTCTGTGGTTCGGGCGTGTGTTTATGACGAGCCTCAAGCACGTTCTGATCTTGCTTTTGCTTCTATGCTTGGTGGTATGGCGATAACAAACGCCAAGCTTGGTGCTGCCCATGGTTTAGCTTCTGCATTAGGAGGCAAGATTTCAGCGCCTCACAGTGTAATTACCGCGCGCTTAGCTCCGTTCGTGATGCTGGAAAATATTGCGGTTGCGAGAGAAGAGAAAAGATTAGACATTTTAGCGCGTTATCAGCGAATCGCTCAGATAGTGATAGGTAACTCCGAAGCAAAAGAAGAAGAGGCGATTTCTTGGTTATCTGAAGTGCTGGATACGCTTAAGTTACCCAATTTGCAGGAATTTGGCGTCTGTGAAGCTCAGTTTGATGAGGTGTCTGCCGATGCGCTCAAGTCAGTGGCTATCAAAGGAAACCCTTTGCCGTTAAACCAAGAGAGGCTAGTGCATATTCTGAAACAGGTTTGCGAGGAGTGCAGTTGTGGAGAAGGGGATCATGAGGCGGCTTCAATGAACCAATTTGAAGAATCTGCAGTAGAGTCTAACTTTACCATTATCAACTCTTATGCGTCCGAGAACAGCGTGGTAGAGAAAGGCAACAGTTGGACTATTTAACGGCCTTCGATCTGTCTACTATATAAATCAATATAAACTATTTTAAACAGACAAATAAAAACGGAGCTTTTAGGCTCCGTTTTTTAATAGCTATCTTTTTGTTCTTACCTTAGAGGCTCTTTTCTCGAACCCTAGAAGGTTAGAACTGAGAGTATTTCTCGTAACGTGAATCACGAAGAGACTCTTTAACGCGCTTCAGGTTCTCTCTGAAACCAGAACCACGACGAAGCGTAAAGCCTGTCGCTAACACATCAATAACCGTCATTTGAACAACTCGGCTTGCCATTGGCATATAAACGTCTGTGTCTTCCGGTACATCCAATGAGATAGAAAGCGAACTTGCTTTATCTAGTGGAGAGTCTTTTGCTGTGATAGCGATAACCGTTGCGCCGTTTTCACGCGCTAGGTTTGCAATCTCTACTTGGCTCTTAGTGCGACCAGTGTGAGAGATAAGAACAATAACGTCATTATCACTGCAGTTAATGCAGCTCATTCGCTGCATCACGATGTCTTCGAAACACGTGATTGGGATATTAAAACGAATAAACTTGTTTTGAGCGTCTTTGGCGACAGCAGAAGAGGCACCTAGTCCGAAGAATGAAATGCGTTTTGCTTGAGTCAGCAAGTCAACCGCACGGTTTACTTGCATCGCATCTAGACTGTTTTTAGCAACGTCTAGACAAGCCATAGTTGATTCGAAAATCTTATGCGTATAAGCATCCGGACCATCATCTTCTTCAACATTACGGTTCACGTAAGGTGTACCGTTCGCCAAGCTTTGAGCTAGGTGAAGTTTGAAGTCAGGAAAGCCCTTTGTGTCTAAACGACGACAGAAGCGGTTAACTGTAGGCTCACTCACGTCAGCCATTTTAGCTAAGGTAGCAATGCTAGAATGAATTGCAGTTTGAGGGGAAGCCATGATTACTTCGGCTACCTTACGCTCAGACTTGCTGAAATTTTCCAGGTTTTTTTGTATTTTTTCTAATGTATTCATAGTGTTCACAAGGGTATAGAGAACAACTTGCTAGTTAATATCTTTTACCAGGGGGTATGGCTGAAACAAATATCAATAAGTACAAAACCAAACTTAGATTGGGTATCGTAAATACTGCTGCATCAAATAGATATCAAGCTAACTAGCACCATAGAGTCAGTATAAACCCAACATACTATTTACTAATACAAAAACACGGCATGAATGCTTAAGAATATGACAAACCTCAACAAAATTTTAGAAAACTACAGAACTGGAAGAGGGTTTGAGCAAAAAGAATGCAAATTGAGTATGAACTGACAGCTTAGTTACATCAAAAAGAAAGAAATTTTCAATTTGATGCAACTAAAATTGAATGACTATGCGTTGATTTGCGTAACCAGTTTGGTGATTTTGCCCATCAAGTTAGGTGCTAGTTTAGAGATCTCACGCTGTTCTTCAAGCACTGAAGAGAGAATATCATTGCCCGTTAGTGGGTTTGCTAACACCACGCGGAAAACGATGATTGGCTGATGTGCCCACGCTTCAGGGTTTAAGCGAGTACGAGATACGAACGACTTACCCGTTTCACGCTGTTTTTTCTGAATAAGCTTAGTGAGTTCGTTAAGAAGTTCATTTAGCTCTACGCGTTGTTCAGGATCAGCCTTAAGCAATGCTGCCTTTACAGCTTCAGGAACGTAGCGATAGGTCAGTAGGCAAAGCTCAGGTTCAGAAACCAGTTCGAAGTCGCTCTGATCTTTAATTAGGTCGGCGAAGTAGCGCGCTTTGTTGATGCTCTGATCGATCAGTAGTTCATAGCCTGGACGGCTAATGATGTGCATTGCGGCGTAAACCAGCATTGCCATGCCTGAACGAGAGCCTTCAAGAGTATGACTGCCTAAATCTTTTGAGCCTTTACGAAGTATGTATTGAGCGTGATGTTCAATCGCTGTCATCGCATCTGGCTTCTTAAACAGAACCATGCCCGCACCCATAGGGATATAAAGCTGTTTGTGTGCGTCAATGGTGACTGAATCGGCTAGCTCAATACCATCAAGTAGGTGACGGTGATTGTTAGACATCAAGGTCGCACCGCCCCAAGCTGCATCAACGTGGAAATGACAATCTGTTTCGGCACACACCTCTGCAATGTCCCTTAACGGGTCGATATTACCGGTTTCGGTTGTACCAGCCACACCGATCACGGCGAAAGGCTTAATCTTGTTCTGCTTAAGCTGCTCGATTTTGAGTCTTAGATCGTCAGTGCAAATGCGGTTGTCGTTATCCGTTTTAACAGACACTAGACCTTCTTGACCAATGCCAAGGACATCTGCGGCTTTTTTCAAAGAGTAGTGACCACGTTCAGAGACTAAGATGGCTAGACCTTCGTAGTCGTAGTGCTTCATGGCTTTAAACAAGCCTTCTTTTTCCACACCTTTGAACGAACCTTGGGCTTTTAGGGCATTGTTGCGTGCAACCCACAGCGCGGTAATGTTCGCGATGGTACCACCAGAACAAAACGCACCTAAAGAGTGGTTTGCACTGTGCATCCAACGAGAATAAAACTGGTCGCTATCTTGATAAATCAGGCGATGTAACATGCCCAGAACTTGACGCTCTAGGGGAGTGAAAGCTTTGGAAGTCTCGATTTTTACTAGATTCTGATTCAACGCAATCATGATTTTAGAAAGCGGCATCAGAAAGTACGGCAGGGCAGACGTCATGTGACCAATAAAACTTGGCGAAGACGTATGAACCGAATGAGACACGAGAGAATCGAGGAGATGCTCAGTATGTTCAGAAACAAACTCAGGTTGCTCTGGGATATGAGCATTTGAAAAATCTTTCTCAATTTCACGCAGTGGCTTTTCTTCAGCCACAATGTGTTCACGTAAGAATTGATTCAGGTTTCGTGAAAGTTTGTCTTCAATTTGAGTGAGTGTTGAATCTGGGCCTTCCGGTACCGTGAAGATACGTAAAAGACTGTCGAAGCTAACATCTGCTGTTTTTTGTTCCGTAACCATAGCAAGCGAGTTATTTTTTTTTATATTGACGCGAGCGGGACAATCTAAACGAAAACGGGAACAATGTCCCGTCTTAATTATGAAATCCAACTTCTCATAAAAGCGCATTAAACCAAGGGTTATTTACACTTAATCGCTTCAAGTTTACTAATCGACTGATTGTAACGCTGCAGCGCTGTGTCGATTTGCTTAGGGTGACTAAGCAGCTCTGCAAACGCAGAACGTAGCTCGTAGTTTTGAGCATGAGGCGTTGATTGGCGGTCGTCGAACGTTGTTTTCGCGATTTTGCCAAGTTCATCATCACGTGTTGATAACGTTTTAATGTCGTGTTGCTCAAGTTGCAGCCAAGCTTCCACCGGTTGTTCAGTTGCTACTTTACTTGAATCGTTCACAAGGTAGTAGTTTACCGCTGCACGGTTAAGCTCAAAGTGGTGTTTACGGCCTTCTAGGAACCACTCACTGACTTCTGTTAGCTCTGGATATTGTTCAGAGGTTAATGCAGCAAGGTCGGCATACCAATTCAAAGATGCATCAATGTACGCATCATATTTTTTTGCTTGGCATTGGTTTGTCTCAGACATTGAATCTGCTGCAAAAGAGAAGGTAGAAGTTGAAGCTAGCAGTAATGCGACGCAAAGGCGTTTCATAGTGGTTCCTTTTGTAAGTTTATTCTTTTTATAACTTTGTCGTTACAGATTACCGTGATCATTATTTGTTGAGCAATGACACTTAGTGTCTTTTTATTTCGGTAACTGTATCGGTGTCTTGGGCATTGGTATTCGAGTTGCATTCTAATCTAAAACAAACGCTATTCCTGCGATCTAGTTAGCAAGAGATACAAAGAACAACATCAATATCGGAACAAGCAAGCTTAGGATAAAGCCACTGACGATAGCGATAGGCACACATCGAACGCCGCCTGTTGTTTGAATAACCGGTAAGGTGAAGTCCATCGCAGTAGCACCAGCATAACCAATAGAGGTACATGGATAGCTGCGGATCAGCACTGGAATCAGTACCAAAGCAACCAACTCTCTTAATAGCTCAAGCATGAACGATGCGCCGCCATAGACAGGGCCAAAGGCGTCACCCATCAAGATACCTGCCAGCGAGTACCAGCCAAATCCAGAAGACATAGCTAGGGCTTTGAAAAGAGGGATATCAAGGATGTAAGCAGCGATCACACCGCCTAACATTGAGGTCGTGATGATCGTGATTGCGATAACCATGCCGTGTTTGTTGAGCAGGATCTGACGAAGTGTCAGCCCGCTATTACGCAGTTGAATACCGATAAAGAAGAGAAGAACAAACAGAATCCATTCGCTTGCGGTATCAACCCAATCGAGGCCAATAGGCAGTACTAAGCCAGCGATAAGGCCTGAACCCACCACTAGGATCAGCTTGGCAGACTCCATTGCCATAGAAGAGAGGGGAAGCTTTTTGTTACTGCTGTCAGTCTTGAGTGGCAGTAACTTATCAATAGCGGGCAGCGCCATCAGGTTACAAACGCTTAAGCAGACGAAGAAAGTGGCGGTGTAAAGAAGGATTGTCTGTAGATTACTGCCTAAGTTATCGAGAGCGGCTAAGCTGAGTCCCATTAACGCCAGAATCACGTAGATCAACCGCGATGTTGAGCGGTTGATGAAGTCTAGCGTCTGAGCGTTCGAAATTGAAAAAAGATACCCCACGACGAGTGGCGCAATTATAAAGATCATCCCTGTAAACATGCTTTCCCCATTGCATTTACTTCATATTACATTTACTTGTCACTTAACAGTAACTTAGAAGCCGCTAGTATTGATCACGTCGCTTAGCTTTGCATTAAAATCATGTTTGCTCAAGTTGCTTAATTTATAAAGCACCTCTGCACCTGTCACGTTAAGCTCAACTTCGTGATCATCGATGTTCTCATCCTTGTTTCTGAACATCAGCAGGTGGTTAGCGATTCGAGCAATATCTAAGTAAGACACTTCACGTTGTTCGTGGTTGTTGATGGTATTGCTGCATACATCAATAAAGTCGCTGTCAAAGCCCCAACGGTTAAGCACCAATTTACTGGTAGCAGAACATTGGCCTTGGAATATTTGTAGAGCAATGTCGTGGTCTAGGTAATTGCCATTTTCGAGGTAGAGGTGGTATTCGCTAACCAAACAGAACAAGCCAATATCAGCCAGCAATCCAACAAGCAGTGATTTTTCATGTTCAAGGTAGCGGTATTCAATAGGAGAGAGCTCTTTGAAGCCGTTGGTCACCAATACCATGGTGGCGCCCAGTTCTTTGGATACAGAAGCGCTATTAACCAATAACTCATTACATTCTCTGCTTAGGTTCACTGAATGTTTGAGTTGCTCTATGGCTTGAGCTGTCACGATGTCACGAACTCTTAATATGCCAAGGCGGGACACGGCTGTCATGATATCAACACAAGTAATATTACGTCGGTTAAAGACGACAGAGTTAGCCACACGAATGACGATAGCAGTGAGGCCTGGATCTTCGAGTAGGCACTCGGCAACTTCGGCAATCCCGGTTGACTCAAGGGTACAGAGCTTTTGAATTTTCAGTACAACGTTAGGGATAGGAGGAAGTGTTATTTTTCCCGCTGAGATAGAATGGCCAACAAGTTGGGCAAACTCTGATTCTAGACCCTTTAAGAGAAGAGTCTTATTTTGTGGTAGCCAGAAAAACGATAAATGATTCATATAAAAAGTAAAAACATGTATGTCCTGCCATTTTACAAGCCACGATGCTGCGAGGCAATACTCATCCGTCCACATAACCTTTAATAATTTGAACCGGTGTATCACTAGGTGTCCAAATTCAAGCATGGTTTGATAGTTTACTGTGACGTCAATCATGAAAAACCAGAATACTCAATTGATTGATGTGAACTATGTCCAGACTTATTTTTCTTTTCGAAGTATGATTTATTTAAAGGTGAAAAACGAAACCATAATATTCACCTATAGAATAACAAAATAGATTTAAAATTTTTCGCATAACAAGCTGCTTGTCTGGTGATCAACCTAATCGGGGTAATTTGATTAAGGATCAACGGATATGACCGAGACAGCATTTATTAATTACGTGAATCAATTTGGTGAGCATCAAAAACGTTCTATGTTCGGAGGTATTGGCCTCTTTCAAAATGACGCTATGTTCGCTTTATTGAGTGAAGGTTGTTTATTCATTAGAGGTGGAAAATCATTAGATAAAAAACTGACCGATCTTGATTGTGAAAAGTATCGTCATGTAAAAAAACAGACAACAGCTACCGTAAATTACTACGATATTACGGATCTGTTTACATGTGAACATCCTGAATTGGATAGTATTATTCGTACTTCAATCGATAACTCAATTCAGCAACGTAGCTTCAAGAAATCATCAGCTAGCCGCAGATTAAGAGACCTACCAAACATGCAACTTACGTTAGAACGCATGGTTAAAAAGGCGGGTGTGGATGATGTTTCAATGTTTATGCAGTTGGGCGCGCCTGAAGTGTTTAATAAGGTTCGCGAAGCGTACGGAAACGATGTTGACCTAAAACTACTTTGGAAATTTGCGGGTGCAATTGATGGTATTCACTGGAAACTATTACAAGAGCCACGCAAGCAGCAATTACTAAAGAGCTGCCACTAAAGAAGTTTGCCTCATATGCTTAAGATTACTGCTAATAAATAAAAACCGAGGAATGTCCTCGGTTTTTTTGTTTTTGTCTTACCAAGTTTGAGAGGCTAAGAGCTTATCTGTTTGGGCTTTAACGTTAAGTACTAGTACTTGAAACGAGCAGTGAACATAAGTTGGTCACCGTAGAAGTCGTTAATACGAGCTTCAGCACCTAGAGAGAAAAGCTCTGTAGAGTGGAAACGCGCGTAAACAGAACCTGTCCAATCATCGTTGTCATCGATAGAAACGTAACCACCTTTACCACCAACTTCTAGTTGTGGACCAAGCCATTGGCGAACACCAACGTTGATTTCCATACCGATATCAGTAGAGCTTGAGTTCTCTGGCTGAACGATACGAGCTAGCATTTCACCTGTTAGGTCTGCCCAGTTGTTTAATGGAGCGTGGAAACCAAGACCTACAGCTGAGTCGTAATCGCCTTCAAATTCTGAATCGATACGTGCTACAGCATGAGCGTTCGGGTGAATTGACTTACTGAACGCACCACCAAATGTTACTGGGCTAGCACCGATGCGTGCTTCAAAGTAATCATAGTTAAAGTTGCTCATTACCTGTGGTTGTTCATCAACAGCTAGTGCTTGACCAGAAGCCAATAGCATAGCGGTAGTAAGTAGAATTTTGCGCATAACGACCGTAAACCTATATTAGTGTTAATTCCTTTGGTTTGAGACAAATCGGCAAACCATAAACATTGAGACAGTTTAATCTAACTCACGGAAAAGTAATCCTTTAAAATGTAAAACCTTACTCATTTAGTTAAAAAACAAGCAAATTAAGGATCAGTCTGTAACGGAGATCTCATGTTTTAGAGCGAATGAGAAAAATAGACGAACGAATTATCCAAAATTTGTATGTATTCGGACGGTTCTTATATCGGATGCCGCTTTTCTCAGTATCTATTCACCAATTAGTGCTATTCACCAAAACTGGTGCGTTTATCCGCCATGGAAGTCAGTATACGCTCGGTATCTAAGATGGAAGTCCAGTTAAGCAATTGTTTGTCGTTGGCAATGACATAGTCAGTCAATTGTTGAGTAATCGTGTCTCTCAGTTGGTCGCCTTGCCAAGGTTTTGAAATATAGAAATCAAGTGCAGCGTTGTTAATGGCCGTGACGGTATCTTCAAGCCCAGCTTGCCCTGTGAGTAGCAGTTTACGCGTTGGCTTGGTCGCGTCGTGTTGGTTGAGTTCGATCAGAAAATCGATGCCGGTTTTTTCTGGCATGATGTGGTCGCACAAGATTAACGCGAGCTTAATACCATCTTGTCCCATTTCTTTGATTACTTGCATGGCTTCATCGACCGATTCAGCACCTTCAACCAGAAAGTTCTCTTCAAATATCGCCAAGTCCTGAAGGACACTATTGAGAACTTCAGGTTCATCATCGACACATAAAATTAGGTACTTATTCATGAGGTGCTCCTTCTTGTTTGAATGGAAGCCACACTTGCATGTTTGTATGACTGCCTACCTCTGACTCCACCAAAATAAATCCTTGATGAGCCGAAACGATTTGTTGAGAAATGGATAGCCCAATCCCTAAACCAAAGTTACCTTCTTTTTTGGTCGTGAAATTTGGGTTGAAAATGGTGTTGATGTCTTCTTTGGCAATGCCGTGGCCAGTATCGGAGATTTGCACCACAAGAAACGTGTCGTCACCTTTTGTATGTTGAGAGGTAGTAATGGACACTTTGCCTCGTTCAGAAAGGGCATCGAGCGCATTGGAAAGAAGATTGGTCCACACTTGTTGCAGAGAGAGTGACTGGCACAATAAAGGCGGTAAGTTGGTGTCGTAATGCTTCTCGAGTTGGTGATGTTTGAGTCTGTTTTCAAAGATCACTAAAGTATCTTCAAGCCCTTCGTGGATATCTGTGTAGTGGCGAACTTCTTCATCTTCTCGGGCATAGCTTTTTAGGCTTTTGACCATATCGGCAATACGCTTGCTGCACACTTGAATTGAGCGGATAGAGTTCCCCACATAATGGTAATGCTCTAAGTCATTGAGCAGCTCTTTGCCTGCGACAGGGGAGTCTTTTAAGGTATCTAAAACCGCAGCGTCTTGGCTTAGGTTGAGCCTCACCGCTTTTTTGGCCAGAGCACGATCATCGATGGTCGATGTAAGGTGTTTTACCAGCTGTCTTTCTTGTGCCGTGGATAGCGGCTTCGCTAGTTTTGAATGCGCTAATACGTCAGTCCCTTTGTTTGATTCAGGGAGTGACGAGTTCTCAAGTATCTGGTCTAGGTGTTCAGATAGAGTTTCAATACTACGCAATATAGCTGCAATCGGATTATTCAGTTCGTGAGCAACGCCAGCTACCAGCTGACCTAACATCGCCATCTTTTCTTTTTCGATCAATTGCTGGTGGGCTGATTCCAGTGACTCGAGTGTTTGCTGAAGTTTGATCTTATTGGTGATGCTACGTTGCAAACGTCGATTGAAATGACGGAGCAGTAGATTGGTGAATAGCGGCAGCAAGGTATTGTTGGAATGCATTACCTGCGCAAAACTGTCCTTATCCAGCTTAATCACTCGCGTTTGGGTAAGAGTGATACCAGTAGAGAATGAAGGCTCGCCTGTTACGAATGACATCCCACCAACAATGTTTCCTTTAGAGTGACGCACTACCTCTCTTTGTTGCCCCAATTCATCCTTTTTGTAGAGTGCCACTTCACCTTCAATGATTAACCATAGGAAGCGATTGTCTTCACCTTCAACCGTTAATAAGTGTTCTGGCGAGTAATCTCGAATGGCCTTGGATTTGTCATCTTTAGAGAATACCTCCTGCAATGCACTGACGACACGCTCGGCAAGAGCATTATCAGAAAGCTGATGGTAATCATGAATGAAACCAGACTGGAACGAATGAATCTTTTGCTCGATGTGTGCTCTGAGTAAGCGCTGTTGATCCAATGCATCACTGTAAGAGAGTAGGTTTTCTGAGTCGTATTGAATGACAAAAGACGTTAGCTCTTTTTGCGCTGACTTGAATAGAACCTGATCTTGAACTGGTTTGGTTAGGCAGTGATTGAGTCGACCTTCATTCACTGCGGTGAGAATGGATTGAATGTCTGACGAAGCGCTGACTAATATCGTTCTTGCGGTATTACTATGGGGCAGCTGTTCAAGTTCAATTAGAAATTGCACACCATTAAATTGAGAATGATGATGAGTGATCACCAAGGCAACAGTTTGGTGGTGATCATGGATATCTTCTAATGCGTGATGTGCGTCTTCTATGTTCTCGGCAGTATAAATATCGAATACAGAAGCCAACGGAGCCAGCTCCGAACGTATTCTTTCAATGCTAACCGGATTATTGTCCAAACAGATAACAGCGTATTGATTCACAGCTTAACCTTAATAGTAGCGACGCTTCTAGCCTAGCAAGAACCGCTGAATAAGGATGAGAGCTAACCGTTAATTTGTTGAGGCAATCGAAGTATCGAGCAATAGACTGATTTAACTCAATGTTTCTTGTTTGCTACTGATGGGTTAGACTAAAAAAAATAGACTCGTGTAGAAAGAGAACTCATGGAACAGTTAAGAAAAATTGGTGCAATTGGCGGAGCAATCTCATTGGCGCTTTGTTGGCCGTTAGCGGTAGGGCAGATTGGACAAAATGCGATTACTGATGGCGTTGCAAAGCTTAACAATTCAAGCATTCAAGCTGAGATCGTGGAATACGATAGAGGTTACCTCTCTTCCAACGTAACCACTCGTGTAACTGTGACGGATGAAAACCTGAAAGAGCAACTTGCGATTGATGGGCTGCCGAGTGAGTTTGTTATTAATAGTGCGGTTAGCCATGGCTTGGTGAGCCTAAATGCTCTGTCGACGTTTGAAAATACCGATATTCTGCCTCTAACTCTGACGACTAGCACTGAGCTGAACGGCAACACGGATTTCAACTTCGAGTTAAGCCAGTTCAATCATCAAGGCTCTGATGAGAATGGTACTTCGGTATCTATCACTAAATCGAATCTTTCTGGACATGCTACTGTTTTAGGGCAGGTTGATTACGAGCTTTCTATTCCTTCTGTTCAAATTGATTTCGAAACCGGTGAAGAGGTAACGCTGTCTAACTTGAAAGGTGTAGGTTCAGGCCAACAAGCGAAAGGCTACTGGTTAGGAACCCAGAATTTTACTATCGATAGCTTCTTGGTTTCAGATTCTGCAATGCAGCCTTTCATGACCATTGAAAACTCTAAGTACGATTTTGAATCGCACCTAGATGAAGCGACTAAGCGTCTGCGCAGCAATCTCAAATTGGATATCGCAAATATCGAGACTAATGAAGGTCAGTTGAACAACTTAAACGTTGATTTTGAAATATCGAAATTAGATAGCGAATCGTTCGAGAAAGTCTTTGAGATTTACCAAACTAATCCAGTGTTGACGCAAGAAGACGTCGCAGAGATCATTCCATTTATCGATATCCTGTTTGCTAAAGGCTTTGATCTTTCAATGAACAACATGTCGCTAGAACTGGGTAAGGGCCAATTCGAATCTAAGTGGTTGGTGAGCGTACCGGAAGGGACAGAAAATATCAGCAGCAACCCTTCGATGATCATGCCTGCATTAACGGGCAACGTTCACTCTAGCTTTTCAAATGAGCTTGTTGAAGAGTACCCATTCATCCGTGAAGGAATCGATGAATTGCTTGTGATGGAAATGATCAAGGAAACAGAAAGTGGTTATGAAATCAGCGCTGACTTAGAAAATGGAAACCTAGTGTTCGAAAATGGACAAGAAATTCCATTAATCGCTCTACTTATGCCGGTTTTTGTTCAATAAACAGAGCAAGCTTGAATACTGATAGGGTGATTTAGCAGGTTAAGCTTAAACATTTTATACGGTACAAAACAAAAGAGGTCTTAAGACCTCTTTTGTTGTTTTTATGTTGGGTAAAACATGGTATTACTTGCATAGTTATTATTTAGCAGGAGCAATCATCCCCATGGAACTTACATTAGATAACGTATTCAACTTCAGTGCAGGCCCAGCTGCGCTGCCTAAACCAGTAATGAAACAAGCTCAAGCGGACTTCATTGATTGGAATGGTTTAGGGACTTCCGTGATGGAAATCAGCCATCGCAGTAAGGAATTTATTCAAGTTGCTGACGAATCCGAACAGGACTTACGTGATCTTCTGAACATCCCAGACAACTACAAAGTTCTTTTTTGTCAGGGGGGCGCTCGTGCTCAATTCGCTGCTGTTCCTCTAAACCTTTTAGGTGACGCGACAAAAGCGACTTACATCGATGCGGGTTACTGGGCAGAAAGCGCAGTGACTGAAGCGAGCAAATATTGCGAAATTGATGTATTCAACGCGAAGACGTCAGTTGATGGCAAAGCGGCTGTTGTTTCGGCTAAAGATTGGAAAATTGACCCAGAAGCAGCGTATGTACATTTCTGTCCAAACGAAACCATCGATGGCATTGAAATCAGCGAGCTTCCTCAAACAGATAAGCCAATCGTAGCGGATATGTCATCTAACATTCTGTCTCGTAAGATTGATGTGTCTCAGTACGGTGTTATCTATGCGGGTGCGCAAAAGAATATCGGCCCGGCTGGTATCTGTATTGCCATCGTGCGCGATGACCTACTTGAACTCGCAAACGATGTGTTGCCGAGTATTCTCAACTACAAAGTACTTGCTGAAAAAGACTCAATGTTCAACACACCGCCAACGTACGCTTGGTACCTATCAGGCCTTGTGTTCAAGTGGCTGAAAGCTCAAGGTGGCGTTGAAGCGATGGAATTGGTGAATAAAGAGAAAGCAGCGTTGCTTTACGGCGCCATCGATAGTTCAGCTTTCTACAAAAACGATGTTCACACTGCAAACCGTTCTAGAATGAACGTGCCGTTCCAACTGGCGAAACCTGAGTTAGATGGTAAGTTTTTAGAGTTGGCTGATGCTGTAGGTCTGAAATCACTAAAAGGCCATAGAGCAGTAGGTGGAATGAGAGCTTCACTTTACAACGCAATGTCTTTGGAAGGCGTTCAGGCGCTAGTTAGCTTCATGAAAGACTTCGAAGAGAAATACGCTTAATAAGCGAGTTCGATGTTTACCAATGAAAAGAGGAGCTTAGGCTCCTCTTTTTGTTTCCCATAGAAGGTGAAAATATAGAGACCTAATTACCTTCTTCGACCATTAAAACGAAACTGTTGTGGCGTTACATCAAAAGACGCCTTGAAGGCTTTAATGTAAGACGAGTCGTTTTGATAGCCAACTTGGTCAGCAATACGTTGGATCGAGAGCTCTTCATCAAGCAAAGATAACGAATAAATCAGTCGGATTTGTTGTCTCCACAACTGAAATGACGTGTTGAACTCTTTTGAGAACAAGCGCGATAACGTTCGCTCCGATGCACCGACTTTCTCTCCCCATTCCTTCAACGAAAAGTCCAACGTTGGTGCCTCTGTCAGCGCTTCAAATATAAGCTTCAAACGTCGGTCTTCGGGTAGCAACAATTGATAGGTCTGAACGTTGTCTTTCATGATCTGATCGTGCAATACCGAGAGCAATCGCGATACCTCTTCATCACTCACTAATCCTTCGCATTGTCTGCGAATTTCCTGCAATAACTCATTCAAAAACGGCGTCAGGGTAATGGTTCGCACATGAGGCTCATACTTAATACCAAAGGCTGGATTAAGGTAAATACCGACAAACGTCGTATGGCTCAATGCGATGGATTCATGTTGAATACCCGCGGGTACCAACAGCGCAGAAGTGTGCGGGACAAGATGCTGGTAGTGCTCGGTTTTCGTTTGCAATAGGCCTTTGAGTGGGAAGATCACTTGATGCCACGTATGTTTGTGCATTGTATCGACGTAGCCCTTGGGCATATCGATGGTCTTCACTAACGCTGGTGAATTAGGATTAGCGACCATCATCTCATTGGAGGTCATGACATCGGAGTGAGAATCTATTTGGCGGGTTGGCATTGTTAATTGTCCTTACATCTCTACTCTGACATTGGCTTGTTAGGCTATCATGCTTGGCATAGTGAATGAAGTCGAGTGCGATGTCGTTTTATCTCACGCAGCTCAGTAAGAAAGTGTCCAATAAGAAGGAAGGGATATGAAGAAGTTAGGCGTAGTAAACAGTGTCTTGGCAGGTAAGACCGTAACTTTTGCACATGGAGCAAAAAGTGCCATTGATAAGCAGGTTTTCTCAGAGCGTCAGCACGCCACAGAGCTAGGTTTCACAAATGATGAACAAGGCGACCCTCGCTTTCATGGTGGCATTCAAAAAGCGCTTCATATCTATCCAAGTGAGCACTACCCAATTTGGAAACAAGAACTGGGCGACAAAGCGATCTTCCAATCTGCAGGCGCCTTTGGTGAGAACATTAGCTCAATGGGCATAACCGAAGAATCGATTTGCTTGAAAGATAAGATTCGTATCGGCTCAACATTGTTGGAAGTCTCACAGGGACGCATGCCTTGTTGGAAGCTTAACGTACGATTCGACCAAAATGACATGGCGAGAAGGTTGCAAGACACGCTTCGAACGGGTTGGTACTTCCGTGTATTAGAGGAAGGTGACATTGGTGAAGGCGACGATATTACTCTGTGTGAAAGACCATACCCAGACTGGTCGCTCGCGCGCATTATGAGTGCCGTTTTTACGGGAAGCCTGGATCGAGAAGAACTGAGCCAGATGGCTGAACTGCCACTCGTAGAATCTTGGGGCAAGTTGGTTGAACGACGCCTAGAAACGGGTGAAGTTGAAGATTGGGAAATGCGATTGGTTGGGCCAACAGCAGCATAAACTTAGATGATAAAAAATAACAAAGCCCACTAATGGAAGTTAGTGGGCTTTGTGTTTATGTTTAGCTTACGAAACTCAATTAGAGCCAGAAATTCTTCAAAGGCATCTCTGCGTCAAAGTGATGAGCAATCTGCGCTTGGAGAAGCTCAGCGGTCGCGATCGCGTCAGTTAATGCATGATGCGGCGTGTAGTCGGGTAGGTGGTATCGACGACGGCTCTGCCCAAGCCTCACTGATGCTGGTTTTTTGCCTTTTAGCTTATTCCATAGGCCACCGGCCAGTTTGTTCTGGATCTGGGATTCAATCTCGAGCGTATCGAGAACTGGGAACTCAATGCCTTCTCCGAGTCGCACCTTCAATGCATTGTCCAAGAAGTCACGCTCGATTCGACGATAGTGAACCACCGGGATATGTCCCGCCATTGATTCTAAGATCTCGCCCAATACTTCGCTAAGGTCTGGCGCATCAATGATGTCATTGTGAGTGATACCATGAATAACGACAGATTCTTCTTCTAACTTTTGTTTTGGTCTCAGCGTCCAGTGTTTGGCTTGTCGCAAGTAGATGCGATTGAGCGTAAATGGCACTAAACCAATAGTAATAATGCCGTCTTTGTTTGGGTTTAATCCCGTTGTCTCAAAGTCGACAGCCAAGAACATCACTTCTGAAAGTGGCGTATCAGGCGCTGGAAGAGGCTGGCTATAAAAGTGCTTTAAGCGCTCGTCTTTCGCTCGTTCTAGCTTCTGAGCAAACTTAAATGGCCAATCGACCGCAGGTGATCTGAATAGTTTGTTCATAGGCCCTACTTAAACTTGTTGCTGGCTTGATAACGGAACTTAAGGAAGTTTTGCGCATTACTTAATATTTGGAATGCATCCTTTAGGTTACGTCGCTCGAAGTCAGACAGGTTCTCAGGCTCGATGTTGTTATCAGGCTCGATGTTGTTGTCGACATCGTGTGCTTGGTGACGAATACGAACTAGAGAGATAAACTCCATCGCATCTTTCAAATCTTGAGCTCGGCCTTTTGGCAGAATACCTGCGTCGATAATGTCATCCAAACGTTCGAATGAGTTCTTAGAGCGAGAGCCAACCGCCAACGAGTGAACACGAATCAAATCGGCGAGAGGCGCAGTACCACGACGCTTAAGGTTGATTGAGTTGTTGTGACGGCCATCTTTCTCCATCACGAAATCTTTGAAGAAACCGAGCGGCGGTGTGCGGTTGAGTGCGTTACGTGCAAGACACGCCAAGAAGCGGTTGTTCTTGCGTGCGCGTCGAACAATAAAGCTGTTCAATTGCTCAGCCCATTTCAGACGACCATAAACGCCATCTAAGTCGAAGAAGATTGAAGCATTCAACAGTGCTTTCGGGTTTGGATCATCAATCCAATCGGCAAAGCACTCTTCCCACTGGCGACGAGTCATACGCCACGTTGGGTTAGTCGCCATGATGTCGCCAGTACAGTACACATAGCCACATTGGTCTAAGCCATCACAAATGAAGGTCGATAGCTCTTCAAAGTATTTACCGTGTTTTTTCTCGTCGTAAGTATCATCAAGAATAATGGCGTTATCTTGGTCAGTAACGAGCAGCTGCTCATCACGCCCCATCGAGCCAAGTGCGAGGAAACAGTAAGGAATAGGCGCCTTACCCAATTTCTCTTCACCCAGTTCGATAATACGTTGCTTAAAGCTACGGCCAATTACCGACATTGCAGTACCCACCATGTGGGCGTTGGCGTCTTCGTTAACTAAGCGTACAAAGCTGTCTTTCACTTGCTCAGAAAGCACCTTTAGATCTTCAATGCTTTGTTGCTGGAAGATACTACTTACAAGCAACAGCGAGTTTTGAGATTCGTAACGGACAATATCAGTCGCTTCGATAATACCGATAGGCTTCTTATCTTTAAGCACAGGTAAGTGGTGCACGTTGTAGCGAAGCATGGTCATCATGGCTTCATATACATAGGCGTTGTGATCGAGTGAGATAACCTCGGGTGTCATCACGCTGGACACTTCATCCGATGGATCGAGACCTTCGGCGAGAACACGCGTACATAAATCTCGGTCGGTGATGATGCCGATCACGGGTGTTGAGTCATCTTCATCATCTTCAACGATATCTGGATCGATAATCAGTAGGGACGAGACGTTGTCTTCTGCCATCATGGTCGCGGCTTGTTGAATGGTGCGCGTTTTTTCGATCATTGGCGCTTCGCTGGTGAGCAGCGTTTTTACCTTTGATGTGGTCAGGTCGTTAGCGTCGTTGCTGTCTGAATTGGCTTGGCGCAGTCGCGCATTATCTTCTACTTCGACAAAGTCGGCGAATGAATCGTAGTTGTCGTAAAGCTCTTGGAAGATAGGTTCAGGAATGCAGTAGAGCAGGGTGTCTTCAGTCGCTTTGACTGGGAAACGCACCTTGTTGTTGGTCAGTAGGCCCATTTGACCAAAGAGATGGCCTTCATCAAGGCGGTTATATAGTTCACCTTTACGACGATAGACTTCGACTTCGCCGCTTCGAACCATATAAAGATCATGAATTTGGTCACCAAAGTGAATGATAGGGGTATCTTGGCGGTAATAAGAAATTTCCACGCTACTGGTCACTTTCGCCAACATCTCTTCAGGGAGTTCTGTGAAAGGGGGGTATTGTGCCAGAAAGTTTTGAATCTCTAATAACTCAGCATCCATAATGATCATCCATTGGTTTGTATGGTTTCATGGTACAACATTTGATAATATTTTGCCGTCACAAATCAATCTGTGAGCTAAAACCTTTTTAAAGTCTTATGGATAGACTAACCTTTCAATTAATGGAGTGACAGTTTAAGGATGATAGGAATGTCGAAGTGGAAGCTTAGTTTTGTCTCTGCGGTTTTAGCGTTTTCTCCAAGTTTGTGGGCGGACACTAACGCGGTGGATATTCTTGATTATGACCACGTTTATGCCACGGCGCATTCGGGCAGTTTAAATGAAGATGCAGGCAGTAATAACAATGCCTCGTCGTATGGATTAGGCGTCAGTTACGCGATGACTGATGATTGGTTGTTGCTGGGCGACTACAGTGCACGCTTCATTCACCCTGACGACACCACGACTCGAATTGATACACTTATGCCGGGTGTTGGTTACCGTTACAGCATCAAGAAAGATTTAGATATAGTGGCTTACTACCTGCTTGGTATCACTAAAGGTAAGGTTGAAGATAATGACACCAACCGAACTGAATCTTCAGATACTGAGTTCATCCAAGGGGTAAAAGCTGAGCTTAACTATGGTTTTGCGAAACGTTGGATTGCCAACGGTAGTGTGCAAGTGAATCGAAGTGATCTGTTTGATGAAGAGATTTATCACTTAGGTTTACGTTATCTCGTGACCAACAAGTTTGCGATTGGTGGCTCGTACCAACATCGAGATGGAGAAGGTAAGATTCGTAGCGAACGAACCAATGAGCTGGGCGTGGAGTTTTTCTTAGAGTATTAACTTACAAAGTATCTAAAACTGAAAGTCGAGACACAAAAAAGCCAGCTTAATCGCTGGCTTTTGCATACTTATCGGTCTGTAAGTGCAGGTTTCTGGTCTGCAAATACAGGTTTCACTTTACGATTAAAGAACCGCAGCGATGCCTTTACATAGAGGGCCCATGTTTGACTTAGTCATACCAGCAACGCTGATACGTCCAGAACCAACAATGTAGATTGCGAATTCGTCTTTTAGGCGAGTTACTTGCTCTTTGCTTAGACCAGAGAAAGAGAACATGCCGTTTTGACGTTCGATGAATGTGAAGTCTGCATCAACACCTTCAGATTTCAGTGTTGTTACGAATAGCTCACGCATCTCTTGGATACGGTCACGCATTTCTGCTACTTCTGCTTCCCATTCAGCACGTAGATCAGCATCACCAAGGATGTGAGTAACGACAGCACTACCGTGCGCTGGTGGGTTAGAGTAGATAGAGCGGATAATGCTTTTAACTTGAGAGAATGCTGTTGTTGCTACGTCTGCAGATTCTGCAACCAGTGTGAATGCACCAACACGCTCGTTGTACAAGCCGAAGTTCTTAGAGAATGAGCTAGCAACAAGGATTTCTTTGTTGTATTTAGCAAAAACACGTAGGCCAGCAGCATCTTCTTCAACGCCTTTCGCAAAACCTTGGTAAGCAAAGTCGAATAGAGGAAGTAGTTTCTTTTCAGCAACCAGCTTAGCCAGTACTTCCCACTCTTCAGCTGTTGGGTCGATACCTGTTGGGTTATGACAGCAGCCGTGAAGAAGAACGATATCGCCTTCAGAAGCTTTCTCTAGGTCAGCAACCATGCCAGCGAAGTCTTTGTCTTTAGTTTCAGCGTTGTAGTAGCTGTATTGAGCCGTTTCGATACCCGCAGCAGCGAAAACACCGTTGTGGTTAGCCCAAGTTGGGTTACTGATCCAGATTTTTACATCACCTAGTTGGCGCTTAATGAATTCACCCGCTACGCGAAGTGCACCTGTACCACCTGGCGCTTGTGCTGTTTTAGCTCGTTGAGACGTTACGATCTCTGCATCTGAACCGAAAAGCAGTTTCTGAACCGCTAGACCGTATTCAGCGGTACCTTCAATCGTTAGGTAAGATTTGGTTTTTTCGTTTTCAAGAAGTGCAGCTTCTGCTTTCTTTACTGTTTTAAGTACAGGCGTTTGACCATCTTCATTTTTGTAGATGCCAACACCAAGGTTGATTTTCTCTGCACGAGAGTCTTTTTTAAACTCTTCAGTAAGGCCGAGGATAGGATCGGCGGGAGCAGCTAACACTTTTTCAAACATAATCTTCATCCATGTCAATTGAGAGGGGATAGTATCTATGGGTAGTTATACCTGTATGGAATTTTTAAGACAATACGAAGTGAACAGAAAGGCTAAAAAAAATCCATTTCAATCAGATTTATTGACTAAAGAGGGTATTTGATAACAAAACACCCTACGGATTAACCTATAGGGTGCAAGAAGTTAGTGGTTTTTGAATAGATTATGCGGGCTGAGCAACAAGGCTTTCGCGTTCGAGTTCACTAGCGATATTTTTGCCATCTTTGTAGGTTGCAGCGATCGAAACAAACGCTTGTTCAACCGCTAGAAATGCGTCGACAACTTGCGGATCAAAATGCGTCCCATTGCCTTCTAAAATGATCTGTTTAGCTTGCTCATGAGTAAAGGCTGGTTTATAGACTCGCTTCGAAATGAGAGCATCATAAACATCGGCCAATGCCATTAAACGGCCAGATAACGGGATATCTTCACCAGACAACTGATTAGGATAACCACTGCCATTCCACTTCTCGTGGTGAGTCAGAGATATCTCCTTTGCGACTCTTAAGAAAGAGCTACTTCCCAACTGCTTTTCTGCAATAGATAACGCTTCAGCACCAATCGCGGGGTGACCTTTCATTATCTCAAACTCTTCGTCCGTCAATTTACCCGGCTTCAATAACACGCTATCAGGCACACCGACTTTGCCTACGTCGTGCAAAGGCGCAGATTTGTAGAGCAACTCGATGTAGTTTGGTGTTAACAAGCTTGAGTGGGTTTCTGATTTGCTGAGTTCTTGTGCGAGCACCTTAACGTATTCTTGAGTTCTAAGGATGTGTGCGCCCGTTTCATTGTCTCTCGATTCGGCAAGCGCAGATAGGCTAACAATCGCAACGTCACGTGTGGTTTTAACTTCGTTTTGCGCGGTTTCGAGGCTATCAAGCATAGTGTTGGTCATTGAGGCCATTGAACCAAGCTCGTTGTAGCCGAAAATAGGTAAGCGAACGCCTTGCTCGCCATTGGTCACCTTGTTTAATGCACACTCTTGGCTTAGGAGAATGCGCTTAATTAGTTTGCTCCAAAGCGTCATGATGGTAATCGCATATCCACCCAGCACCACCGCCAAATAAATAAACTCTTTGATCACGCTGATCTTCCCTGTGCCATCCAATAAGCGATCTGGGTTATGTTCTAGCCAAAAGATGTCCTTGACGGCAATCATAGTTAGCATGGTGGTTAGTGTTACCAGAAGTACGATAACTAAACCAATCATTTGCTTGACCAGCGAACTCCTTTCACCAACCAGTTGGAAGTCAAATTGTCCAGTCGTTTCCATTTTATCCATTTGGCTGAGCTTAGCGTTCAATTGGAGAATGCTTCCGGTAAAGAAGCCGAATAGACTCATGCCAAACAACACCTTCAAATTGCTATCTATAGTGAATTCGTAGCTTAAGTTGTAGTAGAGCGCGAACGGGACACTTGCGGCAAAAAATAGAAGGGTATCAAGCTGCGCGAATCGACCTTGTTTAACTAATGTATGTTGCGCTAATAAATAACGACGCGCGATCCATAATAAGGCAAACACAATACTGACTTGTGTGAAAATCTCTAACGTCGTTAAGCTCTCGAGCATAGGGCATACCCGGCTGCCGTAGGTGCCAAACAGTACGCCAGCAATGACGTATAACTTAGTCGTTAGCGATTGATTGTAATTTGAAGTATCCATCGAAAAGCCTTTGTTCTCATTCTTATTAGATTCACGACTTTAGAATTACGAATGATTAGTATAACTGACGTGAATAAGACCGGAAATTCTATCGATAGCTTTCGTGGATTGATACAAGAAACTGGTTTGTGTTAGAGATTTGTTAGCTAGGTGAGGGTTATTATCGCATTTTTATGAAGATACTTGAATAGCCTCGGTCGAGGTTCGAGGCTATTCAGTCGGTATATTTGACTCAAGTCGCGAGTGATTGAGTTCGCGACCTACTTTAAATCAAATTACTTTTTCAGATTGATTTCAGCTTCAATAGAGCCTGTTTCAATCTCAGGGTGAGATGCTAGTTTGTCTGCAGCCCATTGGTTGATGTGTTTCAGAATAGCAGACACTGCGTGTTTTTCTGTTGGTGCTTGGTCTTGTTCTACATCGATCTTTTGCTTTGGATGTGAGCCTGTCGCATCTTCAGCAATATGGAGCCAATCTGGGTGCCAGTAATATGGCTGGCCGCTCGGTGTTGTCCAACTGTGAACACCGTTTGACTCTCCTTTATAACTTAATTGGTCTGCTTCTATTTTTTTCATTGTTATCTCGCATGTTTTTGGGTTACATCAAATTATTGAGGTAGAAAGCCAACTTAGCTCCTACCTTGGGTACAAACTTAGCAAAGCTTACAAAGTTATCTGTGAACTAATTCACACTATTGTGGAAATTAGGTGCGATCATATGGATAGCAGCAATAGTTGTTGGCGTAAGTGATAAAATCACCGGCTCACAGAATTTCTCTAGGTAGTACAATTAGATGGCGCGTTATGAAGAGCTTGCAAAGGATATTCGGACTCAGATAGCCAACAATACGTGGCGATCCGGAGAGAAGATCCCTTCGGTACGCATGAGTTGTCGTAATTACAACGTCAGTAATAGTACTGTCTTACAAGCCTACCAGTTGCTAGAAAGCGAAGGGTGGATCATCGCTAAACCTCAGTCGGGCTACTTTGTGGCGCCGAGACTGGACGGCGTTGATTACGTAGAGCCATTCGTTCGTGAAAAGAAAGCCATTAATGACCGCTTATTTGATTTTTTGAAGTCGAGTTCAGCCGAGGGTGTGATTCCTTTCGGTTCTGCATTTCCAGATCCCGATCTTTTCCCATTACCTACCTTGACTCGAAATCTAGCCAGTGCCGGCAGGAAGATGACGGGTGCCAGTGTGATTAACAATCTGCCTCCTGGAAGTGAGTCTTTAAGAAGGCAAATCGCACAGCGTTATCTGCAGCAAGGCATTACAGTTAATCATCAAGACATCGTGATTACGTCAGGTGCAATGGAAGCGCTCAACTTGAGCCTGCAAACGGTCACTAAGCCGGGTGATAACGTAGTGATAGAATCTCCCGCATTCTATGGTGCTCTACAGGCCGTCGAAAGGCTAGGGCTTAACCCTATCGAAGTGGATGTTTGCCCAATTAATGGGTTGAATATAGAGCAGTTTGAAAACGCACTACAAAACCACAATGTCAAAGCGTGTTGGCTGATGACGACTTTTCAGAACCCGACGGGAACCAGTTTGTCGGAACAGGCGAAGCGCCGTGTGGTAGAGATTGCAGAACAACACGAAACCTACGTTATTGAAGATGACGTGTATGGCGACCTTTATTACGAAGGTCATAAACCGAAACCACTAAAGGCTTTCGATAAGACAGATTCTGTTTTGCTGTGTGGGTCGTATTCAAAAAGCTTATGTCCGGGCTATCGAGTAGGTTGGGTTGTGAACACGCGTTTTAACGATGCGATTCAAAAATTGCAGCTTCTTTCTACGTTATCGAGTAGCGCTCCCGTTCAACTTGGTGTCGCCCATTTCTTAACGCATGAAAGCTACGACAATCACCTTCGTAAACTACGTAAAAACCTGTTAGTCAGGAAAGAGCGATTTATAGACGTCATTAAGCAGTACTTCCCGCATTCAATCGAGATTGAAGAACCAGCTGGTGGCTACTTTATATGGATTCGTTTCTCTGAAAAATTCGACAGCCAACAATTTCATCAACTGGCTATTGAGCAAGGTATTAGCGTCGCATCTGGCGATCTGTTCAGTGAGCAGGGCAGAGTGGATAACGCGATACGATTGAACTTCTCTTATGAATTGACAGAAGAGAAAGAACAAGCGCTTATCTTGCTTGGTAAACTTGCACATCAACTCACGAACTCGTAAAACCTTAAGTCCCTCATAAAAAAGACAATCATTCCAACTGTACGGGTTGTTTGTGGCGTAACTGTACGCCTAATTGACCAGAGAGTTATGGTTCAATAACGGTAGACCAAATATTGGAGATACCGTTATGTTGAAAATGACTATGGGAAATGAAGTTAAGTTGATTATCGTCGCGATTGTGTGTGCGCTTCTGCTTATTCTCGGCCACGTACTGCTAGCAAAAGCGTTCGCTGATATGGCATGGGCGGAATACACCACTGCGGCTATCCCGTTCGTTATGATGGCAATCTGCGGTCTCGCAATAAAATACGCTATAGACCAAGATGTTGATTAGTTTTTGAATAACTAGTCTCTGATGGTGATAAGCAGAAGCAGAAGCAGAAGCAGAAGCAGCCGTCGCCTTGTTTTATTCAGAACATAAAAAAACCTCCGCAATTGCGGAGGTTTTATTTGTTCTTAACTTATAAATCGAATAGATTTTCGAATTAGAAGTTTGCAGAGCGTGGCGTACGTGGGAATGGAATCACGTCACGAACGTTGCCCATACCTGTTACGTAAGATACTAGACGCTCGAAACCAAGACCAAAGCCAGCGTGCGGCACTGTACCGTATTTACGTAGGTCGCGGTACCAGCTCATGTGCTCAGGGTCGATACCCATAGCAATCATACGCTCGTCTAGAATGTCTAGACGCTCTTCACGTTGTGCACCACCGATGATTTCACCGATGCCTGGTGCAAGTACGTCCATTGCTGCAACTGTTTTGCCGTCGTCGTTTAAGCGCATGTAGAAAGCTTTGATGTCTTTCGGGTAGTTCTTAACGATAACAGGCGCTTTGAAGTGCTCTTCAGCTAGGTAACGCTCATGCTCAGAAGACATGTCGATGCCCCACTCAACGTCGAATTCAAATTTCTTACCAGAATCTAGTAGGATTTGGATTGCGTCAGTGTAGTCAACTTGTGCGAAGTCAGCGTCAACGAATTGCTCTAGACGAGTAATTGCTTGCTTGTCGATGCGAGAAGCAAAGAACTCAAGGTCGTCGCGGCGCTCTTCAAGAACAGCAGCGAAAACGTACTTAAGCATGTCTTCAGCCAGTTTCGCTACGTCGTTAAGGTCTGCAAACGCAACTTCAGGCTCAACCATCCAGAACTCAGCTAGGTGGCGGCTTGTGTTTGAGTTTTCAGCACGGAACGTAGGACCGAACGTGTAAACCTTGCTTAGTGCACAAGCATAAGCTTCAGCATTAAGTTGGCCAGATACTGTTAGGAACGTCTCTTTACCGAAGAAATCTTCGTTGAAGTCTACGTCGCCTTTTTCAGTACGTGGTAGGTTTTCCATGTCTAGCGTAGAAACGCGGAACATTTCACCAGCGCCTTCTGCATCAGATGCAGTGATAAGCGGAGCAGAAGTCCAGAAGAAGCCTTGCTCGTGGTAGAAACGGTGAATCGCTTGAGATAGACAGTTACGTACACGTGCTACTGCGCCAATCACGTTTGTACGTGGACGTAGGTGAGCAACTTCACGAAGGTATTCGATAGAGTGACGTGTCTTAGCCATTGGGTAAGTGTCAGCATCTTCAACCCAACCCACAACTTTAACGTCAGTTGCTGCTAGTTCGAAGTCTTGACCTTTCGCAGGAGACTCAACAATCTTACCTGTTACTTCAACAGAGCAGCCAGTTGTTAGCTTTAATACTTCGTTTTCGTAATTATTAAGATTATTAGGAACCACGGCCTGAATCGGGTCGAAACAAGAGCCGTCATAAATGGCAAGGAAAGAGATTCCAGCTTTGGAATCACGACGTGAACGGATCCAGCCGCGAACAGTTACTTCACTGTCTACCGCTAGCTTGCCGCCAAGTACGTCTGTTACAGGCGCGTAAGTCATGTTGATTTCATTCTCCATTGAGGGACAAATTCAACTCAAAGTCTCTGGCATTGCTGCAAATAAACATACATTTGCACAATAATTAGCCGAAACATTAAGTTGTATAAACTTTTTAAATCGATTGAACATATTACCTGTCATACCGACAGCTTCAACCTTTATTCTTGCTTGGTGAAAGAAATATTGTGTCTACTGACCATAAATACGTTTGAGGGTGTGTTTTTTGTTCGATCTTAGCGTGCGCCTTACGTTCCGCCTAATGTGAATCGTCGAATGAACAAGGCGTAATCGAAACCTTTGTTTTCAATAATTGGAGTGTGATTGTGTTGAAACTCGCTCTATATTGGCGCGGATTCAGTCATATCGGACTTGATCACCTTCTTAATTTCCCACTAAAGCAACAAGAGGAGTTTAATATCTACGTGTTAATTACGCCGCCTTAACCCCTGCATTCTCTCTACACCCGCACTTTTCGAGCGCTCGCTCATTCAAGAAAAACAGTCGATCAGATTATGTCTCAACAAGGCAGGACTGGCTGTACAAGTAAAAGAGAATTACATGCTTAATTATTTAAAAAAACACTGGTTATCAAACGTTAAAGGAGATTCATTATCTGGGGTTGTGGTTGCACTCGCATTGATCCCTGAAGCCATCGCATTTTCAATTATTGCAGGCGTTGACCCTAAAGTAGGGCTATATGCTTCGTTCTGTATTTGTGTCGTAACCGCTTTGGTTGGCAGTCGCCCAGGAATGATTTCCGGAGCAACAGGCGCAATGGCGCTGTTAATGGTCACCTTAGTGAGAGAGCACGGATTGGAGTACTTGCTTGCTGCTTCATTTCTTGCAGGCGTTATTCAAATCGCGGCGGGATATCTCAAGCTCGGTAACCTGATGAACTTTGTTTCCAAATCGGTGATTACTGGATTTGTTAACGCGCTCGCCATCCTAATCTTCATGGCCCAGCTCCCTGAATTGGTCAACGTCCCTTCGAGCGTTTATGTATTAGTCGCTTTGGGTTTGGCGATCATTTATCTGCTTCCTTATTTCCCCAAGTTTGGTCGTGCAATACCTTCTCCATTAGTCGCGATTGTTGCCCTGACAGTCATTAGTTTGTTGTTCGGATTAGATGTGAGAACGATTGGCGATATGGGTAAGCTTCCTGATTCACTGCCTGTGTTTTTAATTCCCAATATTCCATTCACGTTCGATACGCTTGCAACCATCCTTCCATATTCGATTGCTCTATCTTTGGTTGGCTTATTGGAATCCTTGATGACAGCGACCATCGTCGATGACCTGACAGATACTGAAAGTAATAAAAACAATGAGTGTAAAGGGCAGGGGGTTGCCAATATAGTGGCCTCCCTTTTTGGTGGTATGGCGGGTTGTGCGATGATTGGCCAGTCAATCATTAACATCAAATCAGGCGGCTTAACCCGATTGTCCAGCATGATCGCCGGGGTTGTTTTGTTATTAATGGTGGTGTTTGTTTCTGATTGGTTGAAGCTGATACCGATGGCAGCTTTAGTGTCTGTGATGATCATGGTTTCTATCGGCACATTCTCGTGGCGTTCTATTGTTGAGCTTAAAGACCACACACTTCCAACTAATGTAACCATGTTAGTGACCGTGGCGGTGGTGGTGTTTACTCATAACTTAGCGATTGGGGTGGCGGTTGGCGTGGTGTTATCGGCTCTGTTTTATGCACATGCTAGCAAGTCGATGGTCTTTATATCTGATGAAGTGGTGACCAACGAAATGCACACCATCCACCGAGTAAAAGGGCATGTATTTTTTGCTTCTTCAGATGCGTTTGTCGATCTATTTGATTATGACAACGCGACCTCTTTAGTGACGATCGATATATCGGATGCTTCGTTCCTAGATAACACTTCGGTTGAGGCGCTTGATAAGGTTGTGTTCAAGTTCCGTAAAAAGGGGGCTTATGTGGAGGTTTCTGGAATGGATACCGTGAGTGCGAATCTGATATTCAAACACGCGATGTACCACAAGCATAAAGACTTAACCGCGGTTTCCATTACGCACTAATCGTTGTCTAAGGTTATTTGAAAGCCTGAACTAGACATTGTTAGGAAGATAAAGCGCTCATTGTGAGCGCTTTTTTGTTGTAGACGACCTATGGGTTCTTCTTTGTACTCGACAAAGTAAACTGATTAATCAGTGACTCAAGGTGATCAGACAGCTCTTCTAAGTCATTGCTGATGTCGCGGGTTTCAGCCGCAGATTGCGATGTGTTGTCGGCGTGAGAAGTGATGGTTTCAACCTTTTGTTGAACATCTTGAGTCGCTTGTGTGGTGGATTGCGTTTGCTGCTGAATATTCTGTGCGTGAGCTAGCACCTGTTTCATCTCTTCAACCACCCCATTCATTTCTATTGAAAGTGCGTCGATATCGGTGGAGCTTTGATGGGCTTGTTCGCAAACGCGATCGGTCGAAGTCAGAGACTCTTCACTGCCTTGCTGGAATTGATGAATGATTGACTCAATGCTGCCTGTTGCTTCGGCGGTTCTTGATGCTAGATGACGAACTTCATCAGCAACTACCGCAAACCCACGCCCTTGTTCTCCCGCTCGCGCCGCTTCAATCGCTGCATTCAATGCCAGAAGGTTGGTTTGGTCGGCAATGCCACGAATCACACTCAAGATTGAAGAGACCTCTCCGGTTTGCTCATTGAGTGTCAGTATCTTGTGCTTCACTTCTTCTATACTGCTGACTAGGTTCTTTATCTCACTGCTTGCGTCGTGTGCTTGGTTGGCACTCTTACACGCTACATCGGCGGTGTGATTGATGAGTTCTGAAGCGGTTAAAGTGGCTTGTTCTACATTGACTTGTTGCGCCTGTATCCCTTCGACATTGTGTTGCACTTCTGCGGTTTCGCTTTGCTGGTCGCTGGCGGCTTGCTCGGTAATTTGCGCGACGCTAGTCAGTTGGTTGGCAGACGCATTCAGTTTATGCGAAGTATTCTGTACCTTTTCTAAGCTGTCAGATACGGTGCCCATGAACGAGTTTATGGAGTTAGCCAGCGTGCCAATCTCATCCTTACTTTGTTCAGGCAGGCGAGTGGACAGGTTTTTATCGCTGCTGACTTGGGTCATGAAGCGAGAAGTCTGTTGAAGAGGGCGCACGATAATCTTGCGAATTAATCCCATCGTAAGAACAAATCCGGCAAACGAGATCACCGTCATAATGCCAATAGCGGCCATGGTTTGAGTGTTGATCAGCGAGTTGACATGATTAAGGTTGTATTCAAGGCGAATTGCCCCCAATACTTCGCCTTCTGGTGCCATATGACAGGCGACGCAATTGGTACCCCGGTAATCTTCACTCGACTTCATGGGTAGAGCAATAACCAAGCCTTTACCCCAATCGGCAGAAAAGGGTTCGATAACCGTTTCACCTGCTAGCGTTCGCTTGTCGATATCATCAACAGGTATTTGATTGTCATTGCCCGGGCCGTAGAGTTTACTCACAGCGTCGGCGCGAAGAACACGAACGTCTTCAATACCTTCTTGTGCCAATGCTTTCTGACGCAGGGTCTCTTTCTGTGCCATGGTGCCGGTGAGCATCATCATATTGAGGCTATCGAAGTAGTTACTTGCTTTGTCGTGTAGCTGTTCACTCAACACCGAGTTAACCAGTTGCTTTTGCTGCGAGTATTGGAAATAGGTCGATATTGCCAGCAAAAAAGTGAACACGATGGCGAGGGCCACTAGGATTTTAAAAGTGATTGTTGAGCGCATAAGGTGTTTGTTTTTATTAATTATAATGACGCGCATACTGTACGTGTAAGAGACCCTACTACCTATGGGGTATAGTGAATTGTGTGACCATACTCCGGTTGTGGTTATGTTTCTGTGATGTAGCAAGTTTGTGTTATGTCTTATGTCAAAATATAACGTTGAGTTGTGAATTTGATTCTAGTTAGAGGAGAGAGTCTCGGGTTCCATGGGCTAGATGTATTTATCAGCTTGTCTTTTATCAATGAAAATTATTGTATTAGAAGGTTTGGTGGTCAATTTATATCCAGATAGCTATTTTGTTCAATTTAATAGCAAAAAGTGTGGTTATAGCGTTGTGTTTCGAGGCTCATTCGATAAGATAAAAAGACCTCTAATGCTAGAGGTAGGGCAGCAACGGAGACGCTGCTTCAAATAATATGGAATGTGACTCAATTATTGGACACATACATGAAATTCAAGATTACATCGCCGATTATTGAACCTACAGAAGGTTCACCACATCAGCTAACGCTCACTCACGCTTCTCGTTTTACCTCTCTTAAGACAAGCTCCCCTTTGAACGCCCTGTTCGACAACGTCTCTGCACGCTTCTTTACCGCTTATCGCTCCTATTGTTATTCGTTTTATAACTTTATTTCTATCTGAATTCCTTTGTCATCCACTTGATGCACGAAGACTCACACCTATAAAAACTAAACAAATAAGTTAAAAATAATGAATATTAAAATGATGGGTAGCTCCCTAATTATCGCTGGTACCGCTCTCGGTGCTGGTATGCTCGCGATCCCAATGGTATTAGCTCAATTTGGATTGCTTTATGGCACACTGCTGATGGTACTGATCTGCTTCGGTACGACTTACGCAGCATTATTACTTCTAGAAGCGACCATCAAAGCGGGTGGCGGTCTAGGATTAAACTCTATTGCCCGAAAAACCTTGGGTAAACAAGGCCAGTTGCTTACCAACGGTTTGCTATACGCGTTATTAATTTGTCTATTAATGGCTTACATTCTGGGCGCAGGTGACTTGCTGAGTAAGTTACTGTCTAACTTTGGCGTCGAAATTACCGCTACTACCAGCCAAATAGTGTTTACCTTGCTTGCTGGCGCTGTAGTCGCAAGTGGTACTGGTGTGATTGATAAACTCAACCGCGCATTGTTCTTCGTGATGCTTGCAAGTTTGTTTGCAACCATGGCGTTCTTGGCACCGAGCATGACTCAAGAAAACTTGATGCAGGTAACCAGCCATGACCACGTTGATTTAATCAAAACCAGTGCAATCCTGTTTACAAGCTTTGGCTTTATGGTTGTGATTCCAACTTTAGTTTCTTACAACCACGAAGCGACAGACAAACAGCTGCGTAACATGGTGATCGTCGGTTCTCTGATCCCATTAGTGTGTTACTTGTGCTGGTTGTTTGCGGTAGTGGGTAACTTGAGTGAAGAGCAATTCAGAAGCTTTAAGAACGTATCCGATTTGATGGCGGCGTTTGAGGCTCAATCTCCTTGGGTGGGTAACGTTCTGTCTACCTTCACTGGGTTGGCGTTGTTGACCTCTTTCTTTGGTGTGGCGATGGCGTTGTTCAACCAGAACAAAGACATGTTCAACCAAAATACTGCAGTAACGTACTGTATTAGCTTTATCTTACCGTTGGCAGGTTCATTGCTTGCTGCAGACAAGTTCCTACAAGTGTTGAACTACGCAGGTATCATCTTAGTGTTCTTAGCTGTGTTCGTTCCTCTGGTGATGGTTCACAAGCAACGCTTTATGAAAGTAGCCGAAGATAGATACAGCGCGGAAGGTGGCAAGCCGATGATGCTTTTCTCATTGTTGTTTGGTTGCTTCTTGCTTATCTCGCAAGTGATTTAGCAAAGCAATTTGGTTGGGTGAATCAATCAGTCACCAAGCTTTAGCTCCAAAAGCTTTAGGTACAAAAAAGGAACGCCTCGGCGTTCCTTTTTTATTATCGGTTTATTAATTCAGAGTGATTAACAAACAACTTTAACAGCCAAACCACCTTGAGAAGTCTCACGGTATTTAGCGTTCATGTCTTTGCCTGTTTCTAGCATTGTTTCGATAACTTTATCTAGAGAAACAGTAGGAGCAGAAGAACGACGAAGTGCCATACGAGTCGAGTTGATTGCTTTAACTGCAGCAATACCGTTACGCTCGATACATGGTACTTGTACTTGGCCAGCTACTGGGTCACACGTTAGACCTAGGTTGTGCTCCATGCCGATTTCTGCAGCCATACATACTTGCTCAGGGCTACCACCCATAAGCTCAGCAAGACCAGCAGCAGCCATAGAACATGCCACACCAACTTCACCCTGACAGCCAACTTCGGCACCAGAGATAGAAGCGTTACGCTTGTAAAGACCACCGATCGCGCCAGAAGCTGCAAAGTAACGGATGTAGTCTTTCTCTGTCACTGTTTGGATGAACTTATCGTAGTAAGCCAATACCGCAGGGATGATGCCACATGCGCCGTTTGTTGGTGCAGTTACTACACGACCGCCCGCTGCGTTTTCTTCGTTTACTGCGAAAGCAAACATGTTCACCCAGTCAACAACCGTCATTGGATCGTTAGTTGTTTTTTCTGAAGTGATCAGCTGTTGGCGAAGTGCTGCTGCACGACGAGGTACACGCAGTGGACCTGGCAGGATACCTTCAGTATTCATACCGCGATCCATACACTCACGCATCGTTTTCCAGATGTTAGCGAAGTAAGTGCGAGACTCTTCGTCTGAGTGGAATGCTGCTTGGTTTTTCATAACCAGTGTACTGATAGAAAGACCGCTTTCTTTACACTGATTAACCAGCTCTTCAGCTGTAGTGAATTCGTAAGGTGCTTTGATTGGGTTTTCTTCTTCTTTGCCGAAGTTTTCTTCGTCAACGATGAAACCGCCGCCAATTGAGTAGTACGTTTTTGAGTATGCAACTTCGTCACCAACCCATGCATGGATGCTCATGCCGTTCTCGTGTAGAGAAAGGTTGCTAGTGTGGAAGTTCATACCGCCATCGCGTGGGAACGATACTGTATGACAGTGCATGCCAACAGGAAGGCGCTCAGTTTCTTCTACGCGAGCAATGAAGCCTGCAATAGAATCGATATCAACACGCTCAGGAGTATTGCCAGCAAGACCCATGATGATTGCGATATCTGTGTGGTGACCTTTCCCTGTCAGTGATAGTGATCCATATACGTCCACGGTGATTTTAGTGATGTCGCGCAATTTTCCCATTGAACGTAGGTCATCAATAAACTCTTTACCCGCTTTCATTGGTCCAACTGTGTGTGAGCTCGATGGACCAACACCGATTTTATAGATATCAAATACACTAATCATAGCGATTACCTCAAAAAGAGAGCCTCCCAAGGGGAGTAGGGAGGCTCATTTATTATCATTATATTTTTTGTTTAATCTCGCGATATAAGATGGATGCCATCTTATAAAAAGGGCTTGAGATTAAAGAGCGCCGTAGATTACAGAACTAATAGCCGCTAGACCACATAAAGCTGTAAAGATTTGTACAGGTGCTGAAGTTTTGTACTTAGCCATTGCTGGTACTTTGTTCATTGCGAATACAGGCATTAGGAACAGGATAGCTGCAATCATTGGAGCACCCATTGTTTCAATCATACCTAGGATGCTTGGGTTAACTACCGCAACAATCCAAGTTGTAACAACGATGAACGCTAGAGAAGCTTTCTCAATCTTAGAGATTGAAGAACCAGAGCGAGACTTGATTAGACCAACAAGACCTTCGTGAGCACCTAGGAAGTGACCGAAGTAGCTTGAAGTAATCGCTGCGAACGCTACTAGAGGACCCATGTAAGAGATAAGTGGAGACTCATGTACGTTAGCTAGGTAAGAAAGAACAGAGATGTTCTGTGCTTGTGCTGTTGCTAGTTGCTCTGGAGATAGAGAAAGTACTACAGAGAATACGAAGAACATTACAAAGCCCATCAGCATCATTGCTGCGCCGCCAGTGATTTGGTCAGTTTTCTTAACTGCGTCTTCACCGTATACACGACGTTGCTCTTTAGAGAACTGTGAAATGATTGGGCTGTGGTTGAAAGAGAACACGATGATTGGAATAGCAAGCCAGATAATAGAAGGCATTGTTGACCATTCTGGGCTTACGTCCATCATTGAAGTGTTCCAATCAGGAACTAGGTAGAAAGATAGTGCTAGTAGGATGAATACTAGTGGGTAAACCATCGCTGACGTTGCTTTAAGCATCAGCTCTTTACCGAATACAACACCTGCTGTCATAGCAAGGATAAGTGCACCAGAAAGAAGAGGACGTGGAATAGATTCCATACCCATTTGGTTTACTAGGAAAGAATCAACCGTGTTTGTGATACCAACACCGTAGATAAGAACGATTGGGTAGATAGCGAAGAAGTAAGCAAAAGTAATAATGTTTGCGCCAGTCTTACCGAAGTGCTCTTCAACTGTGTCTGTAATATCTGCTTCAGGGTTTTTAGCTGACAGTACGAAGCGAGCTAGAGATTTGTGTGCGAACCAAGTCATCGGTGCCGCGATTAGAGCTAGGATAACTAATGGCCAAAAACCACCCGCACCAGCTTTGATTGGAAGAAATAGTACGCCAGCACCAACTGCTGTACCGAATAGTGATAAACACCAGGTAAAATCTTTATAGTTAAACTTGCTTGAATCTTTAACGGCATTTGCCGAAGAAGTTGTTGTGTTCATGTTAAATTACTCATTTTTTGGGAACAGGAAATAAGTCGGGGCTAATTCTGCAGAATTTTCTTCTACAAAAAATAGATCTAAATCATGTAATGAAACGGCGTGTCACATGATATGCGAAAAACGGATTTTTGATCACGAAATTGGCGTGCTACAGGTGATTTATGCTCATGCTAGGTATTAGTTTTTATTATGCGAAAGGCGGGGTTGTTCAGATTTATACCAGGGAAACGTTTGCGTAAAATTGCATTAATAATTCTGTTCCATACAAAGCTTGCGATTTGTTAACAGAGATTAAACAAAACGTAGTTGCTATGTGATTTGTTGCACTACATGCTGCTGCAGAGATTGGATAATTTGCGCCGTAACGCCCCAAATTAGGTGCTCTTGGAAGGGCATCGCAAAAACACGATGCTTGATTTGTTTGAAGTTAACAGTGTGGCTGTGTAACTTGGCTTGGTCTAAAACATAGGTGGCAGGCACCTCAAAAATAGAGGCAACTTCATTCTCATCGATGATGGCTTCATAGTCAGGATCGACCAGAGCAACAATCGGTGTCACAGAAAATTTACTAATAGTACTCAAAGCGGGTAATTGCCCAACAATTTTAACTTGATCCGATCGAATTCCTACCTCTTCATGGAGCTCTCTAAGTGCAGTAAATTGCATAGAAGGGTCAGAGAGTTCATGTTTACCGCCAGGAAAACTGACTTGGCCAGGATGATGCTTTAAATGAGCGGCTCTTTTAGTAAAAATGACATGTAAACCATCTTCTCTTTCAACTAAACCTACCACCACTGCCGCTTTACGTAATTGATCGCCACTGATATGCGAAACACGCTCTACTGACTCTGGGTGATAGCCAACGGTAGGGTTTAGTTGGAATTGTTGAAGGAAGTTTTCTTTATTCATATCAAGCCAATATATTGATTATTATGATTTTAAGTATAGACATAACAGTGGGCTGATTACCAATTTTGAGTGTGTCTTCATTTACTTACCTTTAGTTTAGCTATTAACTAGGCGTAATTAAGGGCCACGTAGTTACTGACATCCTTAAAATGCCGGTTTTTGCTATATTCAATATGTACGCATCTGCGAGTAAGCGTTACCCATGTCATAAAATTGGGTTACGGAGCGTAGATTTTGTGTTTAAGAATTTGATAACAATGACTTAGTGAACCATTCTAAAAAGAAATAGAAGAAAAGGTATGAGATGAAAGGAATCATATTCACCGAATTTTTAGAGCTTGTTGAAGACAAGTTTGGGTTAGAGCTTTTGGAAGAAGTTCTAGAGACGTCAGAAGATGAAGGGATCTACACATCTGTCGGAAGTTACGACCACAAAGATCTGGTTAAACTCATCATTAATCTGAGCAAAAAAACCGATATAGATGCAGCAAGCTTGCAACGCGTTTTCGGGCAGTCCGTATTTAAGAACTTATTAGCCTCATTGCCGAATAAAGCTAGCATTGCTCACAGCAATACCACCTTTCAATTTATTCAGCACGTAGAGCGCTACATTCACGTTGAAGTGAAGAAGCTCTATCCAGATGCTGAGCCACCTGAATTCAGTTTTATCACCACGACCGAAGCACAACTTGTTTTTGACTACAAAAGCGCAAGATGTATGTCTCATGTTTGTTTAGGGCTTATCGAAGGGTGCGCTGAATACCACGGTGAATCTATTGCGGTGGAGATGACGCCACAAAATGATGACCAGAGCGTGGTTAGGTTTAATCTCAAAGTAGAAAAGTGATATGGATCTGGCCTCAGCCCTAGAGAAAAAACTTAAACGCCAAATTGCTGCGCGAAAAGCAGCAGAAGCCTTGTTGGAACAAAAGAGCCTTGAACTTTTTGAGGCCAACCACCAACTCGAGCTTGCACTGCGTCAGTTAGAGAAGCGTTCCAATGCAAACATACGTCGCATTGAATTCCAAGAACAAATCGACAACCTGTTGATTGATTTCGGACGCGCTTTTCTGAGTAATGATCTTGATGACGTCATGTTGTCACAATTGACGACAAGTGTGACCAACAGTTATCTGATTGAAGCCAGTCGTTTGATTTTGCCTCCCAAGCTGCTCCCTCAATTACACACTTATGACTATGGTGACGAAACCGTCGAGGTGATAGAGCAAGATATTCAAGAGCCTCATTGGCAAGGCAACCACCTTACCGTACCATTAGAGGTTGAAAAGGTCATAGTCGGCGCGTTAATTGTGAAGGTCAGGGTATTAGACCAAGATTTCGAATTCATCCAAAGCCAACTGTTGTTAGTTACCGACCTTATTTGTAGTGCCTTAACCCACCAGCTTGCTATCAATCGAAACATTGAATCACGTAAACGAGCAGAAGAATCTGAAAGAGCAACGCGTGACTTTGTCGCAATGATCAACCATGAATTAAGAACCCCGCTTAATGGCCTACTAGGTAGTGCCGAATTGATTAGCGATACCGAACTGAATAGTTCTCAACGTGAAATAGTGAACAACTTAAGTCAATCTGGAGAGTTTCTCAGAACCATCATTAATGACCTATTGGATTACAGTAAAATCAACGCGGGAATGTTGGAGTTAATACCGAAGAAGTTCGCGCTTCATGATTTGAGAAATACTATCGATAGTATCTTTACCAATCGAGCACTTGAAAAGCAGCTTAAGTTTGATGTTGATGTAGACAAAGGTGTACCGAGCCATTTCTATGGTGACTTAGAGCGTATTACTCAACTGTTCGTAAACTTGATTGGAAACGCCATCAAGTTCACGGATAAAGGACATGTGAGCGTTGAGATTAAATGGTTGAGAGACCAATTTATTTTTTCCGTAGAGGACACTGGAGTTGGGATCGCTCAATCCTCTCATAAGACGCTGTTTGAACCTTTTACTCAAGCGGATAATTCAAGTAGCCGAAACTACGAAGGGACTGGGCTTGGTCTCGCCATCTGTCGTAAGCTAGTAGGTTTGATGCACGGTGATATTAGCGTGACCAGTGTTGTTGGCTCAGGCACGACTTTTACCATCTCGATTCCTCTTCAAGTTGTCGATGTTCCGGCTGAGAGTGATAGTGTTACCAAGGGCTTTGAGTCTGAGGCGGAATTGTCACTACTTAAAGTGTTGGTGGTTGATGATATTAAGATGAACCAGATCATCATCCAGCAAATGCTTCGTAAACATGAGATTGAACCGGCTATCGCAAGTAATGGTGTCGAAGGGTTTGAGCTCGCGTCAGACAATGAATACGACATTGTATTCATGGATTGCAGAATGCCCGTTATGGACGGCTTTGAAGCGACAGAGAAACTAAGAGAGAAGGGTTACGTTAAATCTATTGTGGCACTGACCGCCGGAACGACACTTGAAGAGCGGGAACGTTGTATTCAGTGTGGAATGGATGACATTTTGAGTAAACCTTACACCGCCAATGATCTTAAAGAGATGCTTAAGAAGTGGGGTGTCTCTGCGGTGAAGGTCGCTTAAACACGCTAATAATGCGTTGTGAGCAATGCACTCTAGTTCAAAGACTAAAAAACCGAAGTGATCTTGCGATCCTTCGGTTTCTTTTTATATCGAGTTTTTGCTGAGCGTTAAGCCGCAGAACTCGTCATTAAATCGCGGAACTCGCAGTTAATGACGCTAGGTTTAGCAATCTTCAAGTACCGGTAGAATTCGACTCAGCTTATCCAGAGTTTCTTGGTATTCAGAAGCACAATCACTATCAAATACCACACCACCGCCAGCCCATGCATAAAGCGTATTGTTCTCGGCGACTAATGTACGAATGGTAATACTGGTATCCATTCTTCCATTTCGGCTGATGTAGCCAATACTGCCGCAGTACGCTGAACGTCGATGCGGTTCTAACTCTTCAATGATCTGCATCGCGCGAACTTTTGGTGCGCCAGTAATCGAACCGCCAGGGAAACACGCTCTCAGAAGGTCAGTCGCAGAATATTGTTCATCAAGGTCTGCTCGTATCGTGCTTACCAAGTGGTGCACGGCAGGGAAGCTCTCAATATCGAACAACTTTGGTACATGCACTGTGCCCGATTTTGCCACTCGGCCAATGTCATTACGAAGTAGGTCGACGATCATCAAGTTTTCCGCCTGATCTTTATCGGCGCTTGCCAGATCTTGCGCGTTAGCATCATCAATCATCGGGTTCTCAGAACGAGGTCGTGTGCCTTTAATTGGCTTGGTTTCAATGACGTTGTCTTTGAGTTCTAAGAAACGCTCTGGCGAAACACTGATGATTGCGCAGTCGGCCAAACGGATGAAACCCGAAAAGGGTGCTGAGTTGTACTGCTCTAACTTGTCATAAGCCAGCCATTCACTGCCTTGGTATTGAGCATTGAAGCGCTGAGCTAAGTTGATCTGATAGCAGTCCCCGGATAACAGGTATTCTTGAACGCTATCGAACTTGGTGGCGTAGCTCTCTTCGCTCATATTGGATTTCCACGGTGTGGTTAATCCAAAGGGCGCATGTGTTAGGTGTGATTGACCCATTTTCTGCATCAGCCAATCATGATGTTCATCGATATTGTTACCGACAATACACGCCGTTTTCAGTTGGTGATCAACGATAACAGCCCATTCATACAAGCCAACCGCCATGTCAGGTGCTTCAATATCACGCGTTGCGAGTGATGGAAGTGTCTCGACTCTGCGCCCTAAATCATAACTAAAATAGCCTAAAGCGCCGCCAACGAATGGCAACTCAGTGTGCTCTTTAGTCGCAGGCAATAATTGCTGCTGATATTGGTCGAGTAGTTCGAAAGGATCGGAGTCTGAAACCTCGCACGTCTCATTAACATTAACGGTGGTTTTTGCACCGATTGTTTCGAAGGTGGCGATGGGTTGAGCAACTAAAATATCGTATCGACTATCAACGTGGCTTTCTGAAGCGGAGCGTAATAGCATTGCCCACGGCAGGTTTTCAATATGGGAAAACAGCTGTTTAGCTAAAGTTGATTGATATTCAAGCGGCTTGATTTGGATAGAGCGAAATTCGTTGTTATTCATTTGTTTAATTTGTGACAAAGAGTTCGATCACTGCATGGCGTGTGAGAGGAAGCAAGAGTATCATAAATTGAAAATAAAATGGGTTCTTGATTAGAACGGAGTAATCCAAGTGGTTTAGTTTAAAGCTATGCAAGCGATTGCTAAAGCAACTAAATACAGCTCAACACAATAAAAAGCTAAACCACCTAATTCGATTTGGCATATATAGCCAAACTGTGAACCCACATGGAACCAGAACAATAAAGAGGCATGCAATGACGGTTATTCGTAAGCAAGATGTGATCAGCAGTGTCGCTGACGCACTTCAGTACATTTCTTATTATCACCCTTTAGACTTTGTCCAAGCCCTAGAAAAAGCGTACGAGAAAGAAGAGAGCCAAGCAGCTAAAGATGCGATCGCTCAGATTCTTATCAACTCGCGTATGTCTGCGGAAGGCCATCGTCCAATTTGTCAGGATACGGGTATTGTTACTTGTTTCGTGAACATCGGTATGGATGTTAGGTGGGAAACGGATCAAACAGTACAACAGATGGTTGATGAAGGCGTTCGTCAAGCTTACAACAACCCAGATAACCCATTGCGTGCATCTGTCCTAATGGACCCTGCAGGTAAGCGTATTAATACTAAAGACAACACGCCAGCGGTTGTTCACATTAATATGGTTCCGGGCAACAAAGTTGAAATCCAAATCGCAGCGAAAGGCGGTGGTTCTGAGAACAAAACTAAGATGGTTATGCTGAACCCTTCTGACGATATTGCAGAGTGGGTAGAGAAGACCTTACCAACCATGGGTGCGGGCTGGTGTCCACCGGGCATGCTAGGCATAGGTATTGGCGGTACGGCAGAGAAAGCAGCAGTACTAGCAAAAGAATCTCTGATGGAGCACATCGATATTCAAGAGCTTATCGACAAAGGTCCAGAGAACGCTGAAGAAGAGCTTCGTTTAGATATCTTCAACCGTGTAAACAAACTGGGTATTGGCGCACAAGGTCTTGGCGGTCTAACAACTGTGGTTGACGTGAAAATCAAAACAGCGCCAACGCACGCAGCCTCTAAGCCTGTCTGCTTGATCCCGAACTGTGCAGCAACACGTCACGTACATTTCACATTAGACGGCAGCGGCCCTGCAGAGCTAACACCACCTAAGTTAGAAGAGTGGCCAGATATTACTTGGGAAGCAGGTGCAAATACTCGCCGTGTTAACCTTGATGAAATTACTAAAGAAGACGTTCAAGAGTGGAAGACCGGCGAAACGGTTCTTCTATCAGGTAAGATCTTAACCGGTCGTGATGCAGCGCATAAGCGTATTCAAGGTATGCTTGAAAGTGGTGAAGGTTTACCAGAAGGTGTCGACCTGAAAGGTAAGTTCATTTACTACGTAGGCCCTGTTGATGCAGTAGGCGATGAAGCGGTAGGTCCTGCTGGCCCAACAACGTCTACTCGTATGGATAAATTCACCGACATGATGCTAGAAGAAACCGGCATTATGGGCATGATTGGTAAAGCAGAGCGCGGCCCTGCAACGGTTGAGTCAATCAAACAACATAAATCGGTTTACCTGATGGCGGTTGGCGGTGCAGCTTATTTAGTCGCAAAAGCAATTAAAAAAGCACGCGTTGTTGCGTTTGAAGATCTCGGTATGGAAGCGATTTACGAGTTTGAAGTTGAAGACATGCCAGTAACGGTAGCGGTTGACTCTAACGGCGTGAACGCACACCAGATCGGCCCTGACACGTGGAAAGTGAAAATTGCTGAAGCTGAAAAAGCGTAATTAACCGAAACCAAAAAATCGTAATTGTCGCTAACTTCAGCGTTTGAATTGCAATTTTTGACAGAAAGTTAAAGACAAAAGTGCAGCATTATCTGCACTTTTGTCTTATTATCAATGATATAGTGATAAACACATAGTTTGATATAAGAATATAGGAGAGAGGAATGCCTCGTTTTATTCAGATCCTACAGATTATCTTGGCAGTGGTGATTGGTGCTTTTGTTGGCTACGACCTGATCTTGAAAGGAATCAGTATCTTTGATAATAAATACGTGACGATTACTTGTGCGCTTTGGCTAATCGCAGAGATTGCACTGTTTGTTATCTACAAGTTGATTGAAGACGATTAAACGTCGGATATCGCAGAAAAATCCTAAAGCCCCTGATTATGAATGTAGTCAGGGGCTTTTATTCATCTAGCATTAAGAATGTGTATTGCATACTCATTACTATTAGTAAAAGAACAAGCAAAAGCATACATATTATCCCAACAGGGAAAGAACATAGGCTTGCCTCTCTATTATCATAATCAGCTAGCCTAACTATCACGGAGTCGTTCAAATGAAACACCTAACTCAAGAAATGAGTGACTTTATAAGCAGAGGAACGGATTCTCACATTCGAGTAGCGGTCACTGGACTTTCTCGTGCGGGTAAGACAGCCTTCATTACTTCGCTGGTTAATCAGCTTCTTCATACGTCTACCCACAAAAATCTGCCTCTACTTGCATCAGCGAGAGATGGAAGAATTATTGGCGCAAAGCGCATCCCGCAACACAACATGATGATCCCACGCTTCTCTTATGATGAGGCGATGGAATCTTTGAATGCGCAGCCACCAGAATGGCCAGTGCCGACGCGCGATGTCAGTGAGATTCGTCTAGCCATCAAATATAAGCCAGCTAAAGGCGCAAAGAAGCTGCTGAGCAAAAACAGCACCCTTTATCTCGATATTGTCGATTATCCAGGTGAGTGGCTACTTGATTTACCTTTGCTGGATATGGACTTTGATACTTGGAGCCAATCCCAATTCGCCGCACTCAAAGGCGATAGAGAAACCTACTCGCAACAGTGGAACGCAATGCGTTGTGATATCGATTTGCTAGCAGAAGCGGACGAAAAGAAACTGGTCGCGATTGCCGATAGCTATACCCAGTACCTTCATACTTGTAAAAGTAACGGACTGCATTGGGTACAGCCGGGTCGATTCGTATTGCCGGGTGAGCTTGAAGGTGCGCCTGTGCTGCAATTCTTCCCGTGTGCTGCGCCCGAGGGTAAATTCTCGAAAACCAGCAACTATGCGGTTTTAAAAGCGCGTTATGAAGAGTATCAACAGAAGGTCGTAAAGGCGTTCTATAAGAATCACTTTGCCACGTTCGACAGACAAATCGTGCTGGTGGATTGCTTACAACCACTTAACGCAGGCTATGACTCTTTCATGGACATGCGTGGTGCGTTAGAACAGTTATTGAAGAGCTTTAAGTACGGGCGAAGCAATATGCTAAGACGCTTGTTTGCGCCGAAGATCGACAAGATTTTGTTCGCCGCAACCAAGGCCGATCACGTGACACCGGATCAACATCCGAACTTAGTATCACTGTTACAGCAGATGGTACACCCTGCTTGGCAACAGGCGGCGTTTGAACATATCGACATGAGTTGTATGAGCATCGCGTCTATTCAAGCGACCAGTGCGGGATATATTTCGTCGGGTTCAGACAATGTTCCAGCACTGCAAGGTGTCACTTTAAATAACGAGCCTCAAACCATGTATCCGGGTGAGGTGCCGCGCAAACTGCCGAACAAACAGTATTGGGAAACCAACCAATTTGATTTCACGAGCTTTAGGCCAATGGAGCAACACTCCGATGAGCCTTGTCAGCATCTGAGAGTCGACAAGGTTTTAGAGTATCTCATTGGCGACAAGTTGAAGTAATTGAGGCAATCAAAATGAGTGAATTAAAAACAAAGCAGGTCTTTGATGAACCGTTGAAGACCTCGTTCGACGAGCCTGATAAGAGTGAAGTTACCCCTGATTTGGGTGCTCAAAAGCTATTTACGGTACAAGAGAAGTTTGTACCCGTCGCGCCACAAGTGGAAACTGACCTTGATGGTGAAGCTGAACAGCAATTGGAACAAGTGATTCGACCGAGTAAAAAGAAGAAGTGGTTTGGAACGGGTCTATTGATCGCTTTTTCTGGCCTCGTTGGATGGCAAGCAATTGATTCGGTCATTACCGCGATTCAAACTGCTGACTGGCTTGCATTAGGTTGGGCAGGCTTTATTGCTGCCATTGCTTCATTGGGTTTAGGCGCAATAGGCAAAGAGCTATGGAAACTGCGCTCGCTTAAAGACCACTTTAGTGTGCAAGAGCAGAGTGAAGAACTCTTGCAAAGCCAAAGTGTCGGCAAGGGTAAAGCGTTCTGTGAAAACATCGCCAAGCAAGGCGGTATTATTGCTGAGTCACCTTCGTACGATAAGTGGCGAAACAGCATTAACCCAGCACACAGTGATGCAGAAGTGTTGGATATGTACGATGCGTTGGTTGTTGCTCAGCAAGATAAAGTGGCTACTCAAATCGTCACTAAGTTCTCGACCGAATCGGCGGCTTTGGTTGCAGTGAGTCCATTGGCTGCTGCTGATATGTTGCTGGTGGCGTGGCGTAATTTCACCATGATAGACAAGCTTGCTGATGTGTATGGCATCGAGCTTGGCTACTGGTCTCGTATTAAGCTATTTAAACTGGTGTTAATCAACATGGCCGCTGCAGGAGCCAGTGAACTCGCGATTGATGCGAGCATGGATCTCGTCTCGATGGACCTTGCAGGCAAAGTCTCAGCTCGAGCAGGGCAGGGGCTAGGTGTCGGTATCCTTACGGCGAGACTGGGCTTAAAAGCCATGACATTACTGCGTCCTATGCCTTGGCATAACGAACGAAAAGTAAAACTGGCAGACCTCCGCAAAGCCGTCCTTTCAGAAATAAAGCGTATTACTCTCAAATAAAGCATTGAAAGGTCAATAGTTTGAGAAGAAGAGTAAACATATGTTTACTCTTCTTCTTGACTGAACTCAGAGCTTAATCCACACTACTGTCAACTTATCCTGACACCTATAATAGGACTATTTGTGCGTCTTGAAGTATTGTGTGAAGACAGACTCGGCTTAACGCGTGAGTTGCTCGATATCTTGGCCTCAAAAAGCATTGATTTAAGAGGAATCGAAATTGATGTTAAAGGCATTATCTACCTAAATTGCCCTGATATCGATTTTGATGCTTTTAGTGAGCTTATGGCTGAAATTCGCCGAATTTCAGGTGTGAAGGATGTACGTAAAATCCAATTTATGCCAAGCGAAAGGCATAACACAGAGCTGATTGCTCTGCTGGCAAACCTGCCTGACCCTGTGATTGCGATTGACCTTAAAGGCTCAGTCGACATGGCTAACCACGCTGCACTGAATCTCTTCAACAAGCAAGAAGACGAAGTCATCGGTGAACCGTTAGCGACGTTCGTTCCTAGCTTTAACTTTGTTCGTTGGATTGAAGGCGATGTAACGCGCCATCGTGAAGTTGTCGTGTTGGATGGTTTAGATTTCTCGATTGAAATCCTACCAATTTACCTTGGTGGTGATGTCAACGAAGCGGTACTGGCAAGTGCAGTAATGACGATTCGTTCTTGTAATCAAGAGATGAACTCGCCAGATTCAATTCCAGAACAGAACAACCTAGGTTTCGAACACTTTGTTGGTGTCTCTAATCGCCATAAAGCTTTGATCAGCCAAGCTAAGAAATTGGCTATGTTGGATCAGCCTCTATTAATTGAAGGCGATACGGGTACGGGTAAAGAGATGCTAGCAAAAGCGTGTCATAACCGTTCAAATCGTTCTTCTTTCCCATTCTTGATTCTAAGCTGTGCATCAATGCCTGATGACGTAGCGGAAACCGAATTGTTTGGTCATGCACCGGGTTCGTTTAACCATGAACAAGGGCATAAAGGCATTTTCGAGCAAGCGAATGGCGGCACGGTATTTTTAGATGAAATTGGCGAAATGAGCCCACATCTACAAATCAAACTGCTGCGTTTCCTACAAGATGGTTCATTCCGTCGTGTGGGTGAAGAAGAAGAGATGCACGCGGATGTTCGTATTATTGCATCAACGCGCCATCGCCTTTCTGAATTAGCAGACTCCGGCTCGTTCCGTGAAGACTTGTTCTACCGCTTGAATGTACTGACTCTGTCTATCCCTGCATTGCGTGAACGCTCAAACGACGTAGCGCCACTGTTGGAACTGTTCGTTTCAAAGTACGCGCAGCAATTAGGTATGTTAAAACCAAAACTGACTCAAGAACTAATCGACCAGCTTGGTAATTACCAATGGCCGGGCAACATTCGTCAGTTAGACAACATGGTTCTACGCGCATTAACAGAGTTGGATTCAGACACGCTAACGGTTGAGCAATTCCACTTGCCAAAGCTTGAAACCATGACAGCAGGAATGGCGAACTTAAGCTTAGATGGTTCTCTGGATGAGATCATGAAAGACTATGAATCTCAGATTCTAGAGAAGCTTTATCAGTCTTTCCCATCAAGCCGTAAGCTTGCAAAGCGTTTGAATGTATCCCACACCTCAATTGCGAATAAGCTTCGTGATTACGGTATCAGAAAGAACTGATCGAATAAGAACAAGATTATGGAAGATTTGAGTACACCAGAGCGCATTTATAAGCATGATGGTAATCTGATTCTACGCACGGCTGAAATTGATGACGCTGGCATGATCAGCGAGTACTTTCAGGTTAACAGAGAGTACCTGAAACCTTGGGAACCGATTCGCGAAGATGCGTTCTTTGATAGAGCGAGTTGGGCGCAGCGACTGATCAAGTTAAACGAGCTTCATAAAATGGGGCTAGGCTATTACTGTTTACTGATTAACGCTGACTCTAATGAAATGTTAGGCACCATATCGTTCAGTAATTTGTCTCGTTTTCCGTTCTACGCTTGTAATGTCGGTTACTCATTGGCTCAAAGCGCACAGGGGCACGGTTACATGCGCAGAGGCTTGAGCATGGCGAAGGACTACATGTTTGATGTGCAGAACATGCACCGCTTAATGGCGGGCTACATGCCTCACAACGAACGCAGTGCGGGTGTATTAGAACATCTTGGTTTTGTTCGAGAAGGCTTTGCCAAAGACTACCTACAGATTAACGGTAAATGGGAAGACCATGTGCTGACCGCGTTGGTTAACCCAAACTGGGAAGACAGACGCACTGTTTAAATAAATAGTATTTAAGCGCACAAGCTAACAACGAATTTAAAGGCAGCGAATATCAAGCGATCTCTAATCGCCGCTGTATCAAAAAGAACAGATAGGCATGGTAATCCATCAGCCTGAGAAGATATTTGAGGAATTTTGATGTCATACACAACTTTGGACGAATACCAAAGAAAATGGATTTTCACCCACCAGTCAATGCCGCTTCCAGCAGAGGACTTGGAAAAGATTAAGCCAATGACACAGGCAAGAGCATCTCAGTTCTGGAAAGAGAACGTGAGCCCTCAAAGCCCAGACGCAGAACGACTAAGCTCGCAAGACTGGCCAAGCAAAGCATCGAACTGGAATGAAGAGATCAGCTGGATGGCGCATTGGGAAGCGGATGAGCCTGATATGCCAGAAGAGATTCTTAATTTTATCGATTGGCAAGATGACGTAACTGTTTATTTTTGTTACGAAAAATATAATGTTCTTGAAACAAAGTGGGCGATTTTCAAGAAGCATTGGAAGAACTTTTTGTTCTACGATGACGGTCCAATTCTACTCGGTCGTCGTCGTTCAGAAGCACTTTGGTTTGCTACAAATGGCACGGTGAAAATTGGTAACCGAGCTTAAGCTTTAGAACGTATGTATAGCTGTATAAAAGCGAGCCTAGTGCTCGCTTTTTTTGTGTCGGTGGATCTTTGAAGATTGTTGCGAAACACCCACTGTTTGAACCTGAAAATTGAATCGAATTCCTACTCGTTTAAAAGCGGAAATTCACGAAATTGAGATCGCTATCTCATTGGCTTAGTTGAAGTTTTATGGTGTTGGGCTATCTTTATAGTACTGCCTTAGTGGAGGTGAAGTATTATGATTTGGGATACTCTCGAACGTGTAAATAAACTTCGCAAGGAAGCAATGGAGGATCCGGATTTTCTGGATTCGGCAAAAATGCATGAGCAATGGCTTTTAAGCGAAACTCATAATCAATCTAAGAATGGAGAGAAAGAGAAGAAACCGAAAAAGTTATCAGACATCTATGAAAACACCGAATTTCCAATTAACCCAACCGGAACGAAACATTAATAATGATTAACTGCAACACGGCTAAGGCTCTTAACCAAAAAGCTATAAGTCGATTAAACATACCAGCCTTAAGCCACCCATAAAAAAGCCACTTTCAACGAACCGAAAGTGGCTTTTTCTTTTCTCGTTAGTGCTCTAATCTAATTAGCCCTAAAACTAGCTGTTAATCAGGCTCAACCCGCTTGGTAATGCATCACCAAACACGCGCTTAGACTCGCTCTCAGAAAGCTCAGTAACTTCACTTACTAGCGTTAGCCAAGACTCTGGCACCTTGCTTTGCTTTAACTTTTCAAGAACTTGAGCACGGTAGTCATCAGAGATATCGAACTGACGGTCGCCAGTCTTACGACAAATCATCACAGCCGCGAAGGCAATCATCTGCTCTTTCTGCCAATTCTGGTCAAGCAGCTTTGGTAACCACTGTTCAGCTTGCTCTCTAGGAATCACGCTGTGTTGGCTACCATACAAAGGTGTTCTTGATGCTAATCGACCTAGCGCCCACCAGTGCGCTTGTTCAAATTGGTTATGATTAATCGCTTTGCTTAAGAACCAACTTGCCAGCAGTACCTTGTCTTCAACTTCTAGTTGCTCAAGCGATGCGGCTAATCGCACCATGGCTTCGTAACCATTGTCTTGTGCATCTTTGGCCGTTTTAGGGTTTTTCATTGCGCCTGGGTGAAGGTACTTAGCGATGTCCGCTAAGATACTCTCTTGCTGCTCTTGATTCAGGCCACCCGCAACTCGACGCCAGAATACCCACCAATCTGTCCAACCTTGATGGTTCTGGAATTGGATGTTTTGTTGGTAGAGCCCCCAAATTTGTTCAATACGCCATGAGTCGGTTGGATCACCAAAGCCAGGTCGCATAGAGTAACCCGCCAAACGGAGCCAGTTCTTCTCATGAGCTTCAGAGCGACGACGGCGCTTACGACCTAATGAAAAGGTATCGAACAGGTGACGAAGGGTCGTGAAGTCCCATTCATCGCGTTTACCCAATCGCTTCTCAAGATCTTTAGATAGTGTTTTGATCTCTTTCGATTCAGCACTCTTTTTGTTGCCGCTGTACAGACGAGAAATCAACTCCTTACACTCATCCAATCTTGGATGAAGTTTAGAGTTGTCGGATTCATCGCCTTGCTTGTTTCTGACTTCGAACTCAAGCAACCAACGCTTGGTGTCATCTTCTGTACTCACACACTCCATTTTCAATGTGCCGACTTCGGTTAATTGACAAGCGAGCAATACTTCAACACGCTCCTTTTGGTTAGCTTGAAGCTCTGCAGTACCAGACCCTTCCAGCGTAGAAATATAAGGTGGAAGAGGGGAGAACAAGTCAGCATCGACATTGACCATCACACCATTTTGAATGGCGGTGTCATGAGCAATTTGATCGTGCGTTGAAGTCAGTAGATTGAAACGTACCGGCTCACCCAAAGTCAGTGAGAAACGACGGCTGTTCAAACGTATTTCTTGGCCTTCTTCAGTCCCTTTGGCAAGCAGACAAAGCGCTTTACCCATTTTGTTCTTTTCTTGTAGATGTAAGAAGTAAGAACGAGCCGCACCGCCACCGATTTTCAGTTGCGCGCCACGACGTGCTTTACCAAAGGCAACTGCGCCTAGCGCGACAGACCAGTCTGGGTGAGGGTTATCTAATACTGTGATTGGAGCGCCGTTCCAGTTACCTAGTAGCTGAGTAATACGCTCTGTGACAAGTTCACTGTTGAACACACCGCCGTTAAGCAGCACACCAACAGGGATAGCAGGCTTAGTGTCATCGAACTCAATCGAGTCTGAGTTTTCCAACGCAGCTTTTGACACTTGTTGATGTGTCGTTAGGAACTCTGCAACATGTTTACTGACCGCAGGATCGGCAACGTAAGGCAGGCCGAATTCAACCACGGCACTGCGGCGTTTGTCTGGTGTTTCAGTAAACTCAGAAAGCGGGAAGAAACCTTCCAATGCGATTTGATGAACTTCTTGTTTGGTTAAACCAATACTCTTGGTACCGCCAAGTAGCTTTGAACCGCTGCCCAGCATAGTGATTTTCACATCATCGGGTGCATTAGCAGAAAGTAAGCTTTCTTTTGCAGCGCGAGTTTGTTGAATCAGTTTGGTTAGGCTAGAGGCGTTCAGCTTCTTGTTTTGACTGAAGCGCTGCTCTGCAAGGTGAGCGAGGGCTAAATCTAGGTTATCACCACCCAGCATTAAGTGTTCGCCAACACCGATACGGTCGAGTGCTAGCTCGTTATGGCCAGCATTATCTACATCGCTATTCTCATTGAAGCTGGCTTCAATTAAGCTCAAGTCGGTAGTACCACCGCCGACATCACACACTAAGATCAATGGGATCTGTTGAAGCTCTTTCGCAGCCGTTTGTTGATGACGAGCGTACCAGTCGTAACATACCGCTTGAGGCTCTTCGAGTAATAGAATCTTGCCTAAGCCTGCGAGTTCTGCGGCTTCAAGTGTCAGCTTACGTGCTGTCTCATCGAATGAAGCCGGAACCGTCACTACAACATCTTGGTCTTCAAGTTTGTTGCTTGGGTTGCGGTAGTTCCATGCTTGGCGAATGTGATTCAGGTAGCTTGCACTTGCGACAACTGGCGAGACTTTATCAACATCAGCTGCGCCTGCCCAAGGCAGAATGTCGGAGTTACGATCCACCGCTTGGTGTGATAACCAGCTTTTAGCACTCGACACTTGGCGGCCTTCAACCTTAGCACCCAATTCACGGGCCCATTCTCCAACGATAACGTTCTTAATATCGCCTTCAACTGGGCTTGGTTCCCAGGGCATAGTCAGGTCAGAAGGGGAGATTTGACCTTGTGCAGGGTGGTAACGAAATGATGGTAGTAGAGGCTTGCGAACCACTTCACCGGGGCCGATGAGTTGGTCAATATCGAAAAGAGAAACGGGAGCATGTTGTAGGTCGTCGTTGATTTCACAGTAAGCGACAACCGTATTCGTTGTGCCTAAGTCAATGCCGACTAAAAAACGAGGAGTTGCCATACAAAACCTTATTCTTCCAGAGTGATGACCAGTTTTTTGATAGCTTTGGTCTTATTGTTGTTATTCGTAAACGCCATTCCTGAAAAACAGGTAGGACTAGGTTGAGAACTGCATTGATAAAGTAACGGCACCCGCTAAGGTGCCGTTGATTCATTATGCTTGTTCGTTTGAGTCGCTATTCGTATCTTCACGAACGTCAAACTCAACGTGCCATTTCTGACCATTGTCAGTGGCAATCGCTTCTAGGTATAAAGTACCTAGCTCAGTAACGCGAGAAGCCAAAGTAACCGGAACCACTTCACCTTCGCGACGGCCTTCAGAAACAGGCAGTGTCACTTGGATTTCAGGAAGCTCATCGAGCTCTTCTGGTGCCCAGTGATCAAGGTGAGTACCAGCTTGATCTTCACGGCGAGTTGTTGAACCGAAGAACTGGAAGTGAACTGGCTGGCCAATCACTAGACCAAATTCTTGGCTAGGAACTTGAACGCTTGAGCCTTCTTCCATACCAAATGGTGCAACACACAGTGCCTCCATTGGAGGAGCCATACCTGGGATTGCAGGCATCGCGCTTTCAATACCTACGTAGTAAGCAGAAGCGATACCGCCACGGATACGAACGCCTTGACCACGACGTACCGCGCCGTAGTACGAAGCACCACTTGCAACGGCTAGATCTAGGTCTAGGCCTGAAAGTTGTTTCGCAAATTCTGCATCAGCATTAATCAACCACTCGTTGATTGTGTCTGAAAGACGATCAGCAAGTAGGTTAGATTTTAGAACACCACCGTTGAACAGGATTGCTGTTGGCTTGATGAAGTCAGCTGCAGGCGCTTCTGCACCTGGCATACCGGGCATGTTTGCAAACGGGTTGAAATCTTGCTGAGCGGCTTCGCTATTTCCAGAAAGCGCGTTCGCTTGCTTAGAAAGGAATGCAGCAATGTGACGAGTAATACCTGCATCTTGAGCGTAAGGCAGACCCATTTGAGTCAGTGCGCCACGCGTCTTTTGTACTGGGTGCTCAGTCACAGCAACTTTAGGGAAGAAGCCATCAACCAATGTTTGTTGTACTTCTTGCTGAGTCAGTTCTGTTTTCAGTGTTGCGCCAAGTAGCTTAGAACCACGGCTTGGTACTACGATTGGCACAGATTGCAGTTCAGCATCGTTTAGCAGTGCTTCTTTCGCATCACGACATGCGTGAGTCATGGCTTGAACCTGCCAAGGAGCCAGCTCTTTGCCTTCTTGCGCCAGTTTCATTTTCAGGCGGTAAGCTAATGCTAAGTCCATGTTGTCGCCGCCAAGTAGGATGTGTTCACCTACAGCGATACGATTCAGGCTTAAGTTACCGTCGTCTTGTGTTACTTCAACTAGCGAAAGGTCGGTTGTACCACCACCAATATCGACAACAAGAACGATGTCACCAACGTTTACTTCATCACGCCATGTGTCGTTGCTGTTATCAATCCAGCTGTAAAGAGCCGCTTGTGGCTCTTCAAGAAGCGTTAGGTGAGTGAAACCAACATTACGTGCAGCTTCTGCTGTTAGGTCACGAGCCGCAGGATCAAACGAAGCAGGAACCGTGATCGTTACGTCTTGGTCTGCCAATTTGTGTTCTGGGTTAGCGTGGTTCCATGCGTCTTTAAGGTGCTCAAGGTACAGTTCAGTTGTCTTAAGCGGAGATACTTTTTCTACTTCTTCAGGGCTGCCTGCAGGAAGGAAAGCATCGCGACGGTTTACACCACCGTGGCATAGCCAAGATTTTGCACTTGCTACCAAACGGATAGGGGTTTTAGAGCCAAGGTTACGAGCAATCGCACCCACTAGTGCTTTCGGCTCTGAAGACCAAGGAAGAACGCGAGATCCCGCATTCATTTCATGTTCGTGCGGCTGGTATAGGAACGAGCCAAGTTGGCTGCGAGTTTCTACTGTACCAGGAGCCGTAAGCTGAGGGATTGGCATCACCTCAACGCGTGCATCTTCATTGGTTGTATCGATGAAAGACAAAACGCAATGTGTGGTACCTAAATCGATACCAACACTGAACTTAGGTGCCTGATGGTGCTCTTGAGAAGATAGTTCTTGTGAATGCTCTTGAGCTGAATGACTTTGGTGTTCCATTATAGCTCCACCTCTGCCGGTGCAATTACAGATGCATCGTAGTTTTCAGCAAGCTTAGGCAGATTCATGTCAGTTGCTTTCCAGCCTTTGTGAACCAGTGTGCCGTTGAATGGCGCATTGCCTGTTACGTTGCCTGTTAGGCGAATTTCTTGAGGGTTGAAACCTTCAGCGATAGTGATACGTGTTTCTTCATCTTCGCTGCGGATATGAGAAAGCGTTACGTAGTCTGCTAATACTTTTTGACCGCCAGTGTGAATAACACGAGCTGCTGCGCCAACTTCTTCATCAGAGAATGACGTTAGGTCTTCTTTTAGGAAGTCAATTAAACGCGCTTCTTGCTGCATGATAGACAGTAGCTGCATCGCTGAATCAGTTGGGGCTGTTGCCAGCTTAGATTCAACTTCTACTACTTTTTCGATAACACGTTCAACTTCAACAACTTTTTCTACTTCGACAATTTTTTCAACTGGCTTTTCAACTTCAACGATCTTCTCTACTGGTTTTTCTACGACTTTCTCAACCACTTTGGTTTTACGAGAAACGGCAATTAGCAGTAGTAAAACGCTTGATGCAGTTAGGCCTGCGTGAAGCATATCAAACGTTTGTGGGATTAGGTTCAAATCAACGATCATAGTGATTTCTCTTTAAAATTGATTTAACGGTATATTCGTCGGTTCAAAGGAATATACAGGTTGGAAAGAAACTCAGTGGCGCGAAGCCGAATTGGTCACTTTCAAGCTATAAATATGGGTGGATACTAGCATATTCAAGGCTTAAGAGTGGTATTTAATGCTTTCAATCAAGTGGGTTTTTAGTGTGTTAGCTTGAAATTTAGTCGAGATTCGCCTGAATATTGGCCTCTGATGTGAGGGGCAGGTAAACAATGCCTGTTTTATGTTAGTTTTTAGACCAAACATAAATGGAGCATGATTCCCTTCCGTTATATACTTTTAACTCATTAGAGCCTATTTGGAAGCCACATGCCCCACACAACCGACCCACTAACAGGGTTGAAGAGACGAACTCTCCCATTGGTCGTATTTTCGGTCAGTTTTTTGATTACTGTGTTGTGTTTTATACTAGTCGCACTCAACCAAAACCGCGCGTTAAATATGAATCTGGATAGCTTTGCTACTCACCAGACATTGAGCTTGGAAGCGTTTATCGCTAATGATGTGGCTTATATTGGTTCCGGTGCTAATTTTTTCTATTCTAACGACCCTGAAAACTGGGATAAATTTGATCGTTTTGCCCAGCAAACCATTAATGACTCAAAAAGCTTAATCGGCTTGCAGTGGATGCAAAAAGTGCCGGCAGACGAGATTGCCGAACATACCGATAAGATGAAAGCAAAATACCCGTCTTACGAGCTGTATACAATCCCAAAACATGAAGCCAAAACCTATGGTTACGTCTTAGATGGTGAACCCATCTTTGTAGCTAGCGATATGTATCCCAATACCGAAGCAAACAACAGTGTTCTTGGTTTTTACTCTTCTCGCGAGCGATTCAAGCTGGTTTTAGACAATATTAAACACACGCGCAAAGCGAATATTTCAGACAAAGTTCGCTTGCTTCAAGACGGCTTAGATCAAGACATACCAAAGACAGGTATGCTGGTCTATCATCCTGTATTTGAGGGTGAAAGCGACAACCTACTCGGCGTTGTAATTGGTGTGGTTCGTACGACGTATTACTTTGAAAACTTACTGGCTTCGGCAGTGGGCGACATGGATGTCTATATTCGTGTTACCGATACGGGTTTCGAAGCAGAAGATTCCCCAATCTTGTTTGAAACCGAGGGTTATGAAGCCGTTTCTGGCCACCACATAACAAAGACGATTGAATTGACTAACCGTGATTGGAAGGTTGATTACAAAATAGATTCATGCATCTCTTTTTATGGCTATTTGGTATTAACTGGAATTGCCTTAGTGGGGACAACCATCTCTTTGTTGTTGGCGTACATCGTTAACATGCAAATCCGAGAGAAAGAACGTTTGTATCAAATGCTTGATAAAAGAACAGAAGAACTTCGCTTTTTAGCCAACCATGACAGTCTTACGGAAGTTTATAACCGACGTGCTTTCAATAAGATGTTAGATAAAGCGATACAGCGAAATGAACCCTTTAGTCTTATCGGATTTGATGTTGATATGTTCAAAGGCATTAACGACGAATTCGGTCACCCAGCAGGGGATGCGTTACTCATTCATGTCATCAAGTTGATTGCAGTGAGTCTGAAAGAGGGGGATAACCTATTTCGTATAGGTGGAGACGAGTTCTGTATCATTTCTAGCATTACAAACCATGAAGCGCTAGACCGATATTTACAATGCATTCTAAGCACAGTGAGTCACTCTCATTGTGAGCACAAAGGTCGACAGCTAAGTTGTACTTTGAGTATTGGTGCTGCCATTCGTGCCAACGAAAACACGGAAGAGATTCTGCAAAAAACAGACAGTATGCTCTATCAAAGTAAGTCGAATGGCCGAAATCGAGTGACAATTGCAGGCTAAATGAGCACTTGATACAACTAGGGTCGAGTTCTGTATTGGGCTCATGTACAATTTCACGAAATTTTTGACGAGAGAATTAGGCGACGTATGAATCACAATCGAGTGGTGTGTTTCGATTTGGAAATGTGCTGTTGGAGCGAAGACGGTGTGGGAACAACAGGGGAGATCATTGAAGTTGGTCTTGCTGAGATTGATCTGGCATCCGGAACTATCGTGAAACGAGCGCAATACTACGTTAAGCCAGAGAAAGACGAAGTCTCTCTATTCTGTGCCGAGTTAACGGGCATTACACCTCGTAAAATCGAAAAGCAGGGTCGCCCATTAGAGTCTGTTATCAAGTCGATGATTAAGAACTTCGGTGGTCCCAAAAAAATCTATGCAGCGTGGGGGCGTGACGACCTTATCTTACACAAAGAGTGTATTGAAAAAGGCATCGAACCGCCGTTCAGCGAGTTCTTGAATATCGCAACGCTTTATCGAGTTCAGAATCGATTGAAAGACAAACGCATTGGTCACCGCGCCGCTCAAGAAGCGAAAAATATTGAGTGGGAAGGTCGTCAACACTCGGGTTATGTTGATGCTTATAACTTGGCAAAGCTTGTGCTGACGATGCTTTAGTACCTGCCTTTTATATTGCAGGTTGAACTGCGATCAAGTAGAACATCTGAAGAATAAGCGACAAAAACCTCTATTTATCCGTTGGGTAAATAGAGGTTTTCTATTTATTACTATAAGGTTAGTTGTTCTTTACTTAAATTGTAACTACCACACTTTATTGAGTTCAGGGGATGAGAACCAGTTGTTGTGTTGCTCGCCTCCAGATTGCGCCCAGTTCACGATGTTAGGGTAAGCAGCACACGCATCTTTTCGCTCTAAAGGGTGGGACCAAGATGCAGGTATGTCTAACGCCCAAGGTAAACCGTTACTTGTCTGGTAGTACTCATTGTTATCAACACTTGAATCATCATCACCTTGACCGAACACGCTCGTATTGGCGAGGTCTGTGTGTGGATAGTTCATTAAATGGACTTCTTTATCGCGATTGTTTGCTTTGAATATGAAAGGGTTAAAGCTTTTGCCCGCGAGACTTTCAATCGAACCATCAATGACCAGCGACACACTGTATTCAACGAGATCTCTATTGTCTCCGGATTCAGTATTGTAGAACTCATACCCTGTCGTGTTGGGTAGCATTTCATTAATGCTTTCAATGACCACAAAAACTAACTCTCCAGAGTGTCCATTTTCGGGTGTTAAATTCTCAGTCGAACCATCATAGGTTTTTGTCAATGTGCCTATATTGGATGCCTCTAACCCTGATAATGAAATGGCAAAACTGTTATCTTGCGCAGCTCCTCTAGCAATAGCTTGACCATAGTAGTCGAAGCGTGTGATCTGATTGTTCGCATCAGTGTAAGTACCATAAGCGTAGTGTGTAACGAAGTCATTTAGGTCATAGTCGCCTTCATAAGGCCATAGGTCTTCAAACCCCAAAGTATACCAACCAGAAGTTGGCGTTCGGCTGTAAAACGCGATAGTTGGATCGCTCGGCGCATAATCATGTATATCTGCAATGCCATCTCCATCCGTATCACCGATTTCCGGCCATTCTATTTCTGCAATATCACTGATTAACCCATTTGAGTCGATAGCGGTAACTTGAACCTTCCACAGCTCACCAGCAACAGTTTGGCTAGCGGGCAACGTTGCGTCACTATTGTTGTTTTTACCAACAAATTCATCATCAACATAGAAGCCTTGCCCAACATCGACAAACCAGCGGTAGCTGTAGGTGACAGAATCTGAATCTGGGTCGCTGGGCGTTGGACCTGTAACGCTAACAACAAGATCATGAGTAGCGCCTAGCCCCGTGCTTCTTTCTAAGGTCGGTGTATACGGCGGGTTGTTAGCTATTTCCGTGTAGGTGACGCTGATTAGGCTATAGGAGAGGGTGGTATACCAGCCATCTTTGTTGACATCAATATCTAGGTCGACGTCGACAAGCCCGTCATCAAGGGAAGAGCTAGGCAAATCAAACACCGTCGTTGACCAGTTTTCATTCGTCCCTTGCAAAAAGCCTGGCGTTAGCATTGCTCCGTCGACCGATACACTATCATACTCACCGCTTTCTCCGTGGTGAGCTTCTGAATCGACATCATAAGCGTAAATGGTGAGGGTTGCTGCGGTGATCTGAGAACCACTAGGCACAGCAATATCGTGCTGCCATGAGTAATCTTGATTGTGACGACTGTACTTGCCAAACCCATATTTGTTGTTATTCGGAGCACTGTAGTGTGGAGATGTACTATTGTCGTCGATCTTTTGAGTGACGGTAATCGAGCCGTCGCCATTTATAGTAGAAGAGTTTTCGGAAGCGGCAGAAAAAACGAGTTGAGAAAAAGAGCTGACCGAGAATGTACCAACTAAGATGAGTGACTTTGTTATATTATTCATATCTCTACCCTTAATCTTCATCCAAATAGATGTCACATGAAATCAACAGATTTGATGAAAGTTCATCTAAATCGTATGTTGACGTGCATTCTAAGTCTCTAACAAGGGCAATTATTGTGATGCTTTGCCAATGACTCGGGATTGAGAACTTATTGGAAAGTTGACCGTCCTTGTTTGAGATGCCTGTGTAGAAAGGGCTAGAGTCAGTCAATGAGTTCGAAGTACTAAATAGTTTGATAATGTGAGAGCCGCGAATGTTTTGTGGTTCGCCGTTGGTCGTGGAAAAACTACTAACGACATCAATCGCCATTTCAAGAGTTTCGACACCACTCCAATCAAAGTTACCCGGCACCACTATATCGCTGAATGAATCAACTGTAGCTATAGGCTCACTTACCGTTGCAATTTCCGGTTCTGGTTCCTCACTTGATGAAGAGCTCCCACCACTGGTGCTTCCACCGCCGCCACCTCCGCCGCCACAACCAGTTATCACAGCACTTAATGACATCGTTAATATCAAAGGAGTTAATGCTTTCATTTTCAATATCCTTATTTAATGAGTTGCATATTGAATTAGCAAGTCACGTGCCATGCTTAAGTGACTGATTTAACGTATTTTTTTTTGGATGCTAGATATGTCTAGTCAGAAAGCTACCTCATTTTTAAAAAGAGAATCAATTTGACCGAATAGCACCATATAGCGAAAGGGTTAGGCAAGGGAGCTGCCCATTTTGAGAATTGGCCTCGAAAATTACTTTAAATGTCGGGTAGTTAGCTCTGGGACTGACTTGAATTGCGTCTTATGTGTCGAAAGGTAGAGAATGGTTATCCAAAAACCTAATTTCAGCGAGTGGCTTATCAATAGTGAATGGCTACATCGCTTATTTAATGAGTGAATAATATTGGTTTGAAATTTAGCTTTTTAATTAATATTAAATCGCAGGTTGCAGCCTTGATTGGGTAGGGCTAGATGATAGCGTTAGCTCACCCAAAACAAGGAGAATAGGATGAAGCACATTATTAAGTATGGATTGGCACTGGGGGCGCTAAGCGTCAGTGCGCTAGTTTCGGCAACCCCCGTTGTATTGATAAACACTTTTTCAGTCGAGCCAGCCCATGAAGCCGCAACGTTAGCGTATTGGGAAAGCGCAAGAGGCGTGTTAGAGCAGCAACCTGGGTACTTATCGACTAAGTTACACCGTTCTTTAAGCTCGGACGCAACTTACCGCTTCATCAATGTCGCTGAATGGGAAAGTAAGAAGCAATTCCATGATGCGATACAGGCGATGAGAAAAGAGTTACCACCTTTAAAAATCGAAGGGGTTTCTGCTGACCCTAACTTGTATGAAATTGTTCGCGACTAATTAGGAAACCACATAATGAAAACAACGCTAGGAACCTTTTTAGCTATTTTTAGCTTTCTATTTTCAGCCCTTCTATTTTCTAGTTATAGCCATGCTGCGGCATACGGTGTGTCAGTAGCTTGGAAAACCGATGACGCTCAAGCGGTATTTGAGGTAATGCCGCATCAGAAAAAAGCATTTGCTAACTTAATTGATGCGGGCTTAGTCCACGACATGTTCGTATCTGAAAGCTTTATCGGAGATAAGAAATTTCCGATCATCAAGTTTGTGATTGAAGCGGATAGCGAACAGCACGTTCGAGAGTTGATTGGTAACTTACCATTCCAATTTAAAGATCTTGTAGAGGTGACTGAAATTAGAGACATCGGTAATAAGTGGTTAAACACTGAAGTCGCTTTCAAAAACTACGCAGTTGAACTCGCTTGGAAAGAGCCAGAGAATCAATTCATTGTCGACGAGATTATTAGCCAAGATTTACAAATGGTTGTCGATTGGAGCGCTCAAGGCGTGATTACTTCTGCTTATTTAAAACATCAAGAAATAGCACAAGAGAAACCAAACCAAAAAGCGATGATTAGGCCAATCTACTCAATGGCAATATTGGCTAAAAACGAAGCACAAGCACGCGAAGTTGCCAATCAGTTGAATGCGGTAAAGCTAGGCTTTGCTGAAGTCATGGTCAGTGAACTGGGCTTTAAACTAGATCTATAGAAAATAAGAATTATAAAAAATGAGAGACGTAGAAACGAGCGTTATAGATATCATTCGATGTAACTTCGTTTCCATAGGCCTGGTTAGTTGAACTAAGAGTTAGGCCTCGTACTAAGGTGAGTGAGTCTGCATGACTGACTCACCTTATCGTTGTTTTTCTTGTTACTTGCTGAACTTATATTTGGCTGAATTATTGGCTAAACTTATCACCATTCTTTTCTATGTATGGTTTGGCATTAGCTCGACCAAACCAACACTTTTTTGATGACCTTTTTATTTATGAACACCTCGCCGAAATGAACGCCAGTAGCCCTGAAAAAATCATCTTAGACGCTTCGGGTATCGAGTTGGTTAACAACACACTCATTGATTCGAACTTGGACGAGCGGGTGACTTTGTCTCCCTCAGAAGCCTTGATTCTTGAGTTCTTAGTGAAGAACAGCCCCAAAGCTGTGGGTCGCGACTTCTTGCTTGAGCATTGTTGGCCGGGCAGGGTGGTGACAGGCAGTTCGCTTAATGTTGCAGTTAAGAACATTCGTACAGCATTAGGTTCACTTAAGTGTGATTGCAAAATCTTAACGGTGCAAAAGGAAGGGTACAGTTTTAGTAGACCTCAACAGCTCGGTGGTTACCTAACACCCACTTCAGCTATTCAAGTTGAAGTGATTGACGAAACCTCAGCATCAAAGAGCTCGAGTACTGAAAGCGGCAACAATGAACATGAGCCGGCCTTAACGAAGCAACCAGACTCGTATAAACAGCGTCAGGTGCAGCATTTTATCGCGCGTCATAGATCTCGTATCGCAGGAATATTAGTCAGCGGATTTCTTCTCATGTTGTTTTATCAGTTTGCTTTTTTTATGGATAAGACGAGTTATCACGGCATGGATGTTTATCACGACAGTTTGAATTTTGATCAAGAGCTTTTAACTGAGTTGAATACCGTGTCAGAACTCGGTGTTGAGTCACTCTACCTGCATCGCATTGGCGTTGGGTGTCAGAACATTCAAGCCGTTGCTTTGATAAACGGGCGCTGGAAAGAGATGAGCCATCAGTTTAAATCGCTCTCTTGTGATGACGACAATGACGATGAGCGAGGATAGCCGATATGAATCGTAAGTTTTGGATGCCTATTTTGTTGACGCTTTTTGTGATTTTAAATGTCGGTTTAATTTCTGGGCTCGCAACCAAAAGTACTTATAAATTTACCGCAGAATACCCGATGATAGGCTGGGAGAAAATCTCACTTCGATTGGAAAATGGTCGAGTTAAAATGCAGTACATTGGTTACGACATCGATGGGAATGTTGTTCAAACCAAGCAGATGTTTGGTGTGTTCTTACGCTGGGGGAATCACTACTACCTTTACCAATTGGACCAAGACCAAGCCCAAGATAAACAGGTTTTCAATATCAAGCACTTATATATTCAACAAACACAAGGCAAGCGTAGCGTGTTGGTATCAAATCAGCGCGGCCTTTATGTGACTAAAAAGGGCACGCCGTTAGAGCTCAAAGGCATCATGCATGGCGATCGATTACGCTAATACAGAGGCTTAACGTGAGTAGAGAACGCTTGATTAGCTTTTACCGAGGACGTTCAACTTAGTCTTGATAAAGTCACTGTGGTCAACGTAGAGCAGTTCTGCTGTTTTACGGATCACAGAGTCTTCGATAGGGTCAATTTCCCCGTCGGCGTGCGCCACTTCCCACATCGCTTTGATTAAATCGATTCTCACTGGTTGAGAAAGATCTCTAAGTTGAGATGTAAAGTCATACAGCGATACTGATTGCTCTACTTTCGGCTCTGCTTGCGCTAGCAGCACCTTCGCTTGTTCTTCATCTAAATCCAGCAAGCGTTGAAGAAGCTGTAGCTTAGCGACTCTTTCTGATTCATTGATCTGATGGTCGGCTCCCGCGACTTCACACAACAAACTCGCGATGGCGATGTTAGGTGATGTGCCTTGGTTTTTGCTTAGGTCCTGGCCTTCAATCAATTGTTTAAACATTGATGTGAGAGAATTGAACATAACGAGCTCCAGTTAAAATTTGTATCGGGTTCCGTAACGCTGATAGCTATAACTACAAGTATAACTATAACTATTGGGTCTACAGAGTGTGATCGCAAGCGTCTTTACTAAAAACTGACATTACGGATACGCGAGCGATAAGGAGCACTTCCTAGTCCGGTTTTGGAAAGCGGGTGACCTTGCCATCGCCACTGAGTGTCGTGATCGATTGCGGTTTCCCATCGGTATCTAGCCTCAATTCACCAATCGCACTGCGGTTTGAAAGGCGATAGAAGGTCTGATTGTCAGGGCTTCGCTTTTCGATCTTCAAGCGTTTACGCTTAGTGAAGTAGTTCAAAATTGAGCGAGGGCTGTACAACAGACGGTCCCATACATCGCAGAATTTAAGCAGCGGAGCAGGGAACTGGTTTTTAATGCCACTACAGGTAATCTGATAGATGTTCGGGCTGTTACGACGATACCTAAGCTTGATGTCATAAGCAAAGGAGTAGTGAACATCGCCAGAAAGCACCACGAAGTTGGTCGGTGTTTTGGTATGGGTAAAGATGCTGATCAGCGTATTCGCACTGCCCGGGTGTGCCATCCAGTTTTCAGCGTCAATCACTAATGGCTTGCCGATTGTGGTCGCCATCTTTTGCAGTGTTTCAATAAACTTCACGCCAAACATCGGTGCAGCAGAAACGATCACCACTTTATCTTGATTCATTAACTGATGCTGAAACTCAATCAAGGCTTCCCAGTCCATTAAACCTGAAGGCTTATTCATGCGTGACTCTGAACGCCAACGGCGGGTTCGAGTATCTAACACAATGACTTTGGGTGAGGTATCTATTGTGTAATGCCACTCTTCAAAGCGATTCAGCATCTCAATGAAGGCTTGATGCTTGCCTGGCTCGATGTTGCTAACAGAGTGAGTAGTCGCAGGATTACCGGCTTCATTATGCGTTTGTTCAGTAATGCGCGGATGATCGACAAAAAGCTGTTTTGCTTGCTCGATGAACGTTTCGTCGAAGCTCTCAGGCTTATTACCCCAACCCTGACACATCCAGTAGGCGGCAAGGCCATTACCAATCACTTGAGTGGCGAACTGATTTTGGTCGACGGCGTATTCCCAACCCACTGTAAGGTTCCAATCATCAGTAACATCGTGATCGTCGAAGATCATGTATGTTGGGATATGCGCGAACAGACGTTGTACTTGCGGTAAGCCAGCAATGAAATCATCGATGATGACGCTTTCATCACGCCACTGTTGCTGCTCTGCAGGCGTCAATTGTCGACCAGCCTGCATGAAATTGTTTTCGATTAATCGTTCGCGGTTAATGCATTGCCACAGTGTTGGAGACCAAACCAACAAGTACATCGCGATAAACTCAGACAGCGTGACCAAGTGGTTTTCACAATCGGTAGAACTAAAAATCGGCATGCCACGATTCGGAAAGAACTTATCGAGCATCGATTCTGAAGCGGTGTGGTGCGGTAAATAGTGATGACGCTGGTATAAGTGATATTCACTGTTATACAGAGCGTCACTGCTGTGGATTTGTTTAATCTGCGAGTCAGTCGGTAAGCTCTCACCAACAAGACCAAGCAGTTGAATCACTTGTTGAATAGCATCAAGCGTTGGGCCTGCCACATGATCGGCGTAGATCTGATCGCCGCTCATCATCAGCATATCGGGTCTTTCTGCAACGGTTTGCTCGGCAACCTTGTTATCGGCTGCGACTAGGCTGTCTTTGCTTGGATGATGCGGGTTACGGCAAGATCCATGAAGAATGTAATCAGCCGAGGTCGATATCTTAAACTCAACGTGAGATTTGCCATTGTAAACAAGGTGAGGGGCGAGCTCTTTTAGTGAACCTGAGTCTGTGTGAATGTTATACTCAAGAAGCGTATTAGTCGGAAACTGACCTTGTAAGCGGATGAGTGTCACCCACGCATGTGTGCCGACTTGAATCGAATCATGCTCTTCAAGCGAAGAGGTATAAAACGGTTGGTCTTGCTCTACGTTAGACTGGCCGATTTCTTCAACGAGATCTGTTTCGTTAACATACAGCTCAGCCCTGCCTATGAGAGGCGAGCTGGTGGCTAACCAAATTACCACTTCAGTCGCGGTGGTTTTTCTTAAAATGGGTCCGGCGAGTAACAGGGGAAGAGATGATGTCGTAGAGGGTTTCAATACGGTACCTAAAATCGTTAGTGGCTAGTCGTCGTGGTGTTCTATTAATTCGAGCTTATTCGTTTGAGGCTCACTCGTTTCAGACTCTGTTGTTTCAAGTATTTCGATAACTTCTGAACTAGAAAGTTCATGACCCATTAGAAATATTGCCAATAGGGCATCGGCTTTGGTCTTGGTATCGGAAGTGTCGTCTAACACCTGTTCCAGTTTTTCACGAATCATAGCAATCTCGTGTTCAACAAAACCACGGCCTTCTTCATCCCCTTGATTGTCTTCAGGGGCATTATCGAATTCAAGGAATAGCATGTCGCCGTCTAGGTTGGTATTCACCAAACGTTCGGGTAGCCACGCCTCGCCCATAACAATATCTGGATCGGAATATTTGGGTAAGTGATCTATAATATTTTGTAATTCGGAGACTTTCACAATACTTTCATTTAACCGAGAATATCCTACATTGTAACGGTCAATGCCGAGCAAACCTAAAAATAGTTAGCCATCACGGTTAATAAATGTCTATTCAGTAACACAATATTTATTACAAAGAGTAATTACATAAGAATGAAGCTCAAATATTTACCGACTCTCACTTCATCGGGTGCGATTCTACTTGGTAGCGCGTTCCTAAGCACTAATGTGTGGGCCGCTGAAGAGCAAGAGTGGGGCATTGCAGCAATGTTCCGTACTGCTAGTATCCCTTATGACACGTCAGGTGGTGATAAGACCGTCAGCTCGTTTGTCCCAATGTTGTTCTTTAAAAACGACTATGTGTTCATTGACGGTACTGAAATAGGGGCTTACCTCTACCAAACAGATGACGAAAAATGGTCTTTTAATGCTATTTCTCGCATGCGGTTTATTGATATCCCAGCATCTGAGCAGAACGCGATTGAGGGTGATACAGCTGACTTCGGTGGGCAACTTGCGTACCAGTTGGACGAGCAGTGGGCTGTTGAAACAGAAATCATGAGTGACAGTGAGTTTAACCTCCACGGTAACTTGCGTGCTAAAGCGAAGTATGAAACAGGCGATTGGGAGTTCTACCCAAGTGCGACACTGCGTTATAAAAGTGCTGACTTCAACAGTGAGTATTACTCTGCAGCGAGTGAAAGCATTGGGGCTGGTGTTGACTTAAATGTCGGTGTTGAAGCGCGTTACCATGTAGTTTCAAACTTATACTTATTGGGTTCAACCAGTGTCACTCGATTGGACGATAACGCTTACGATTCGTCGATTGTTGAAGATCGTTATCAAGGTGAACTGTACCTTGGCTTTGGTTTCTTTAACGATAAAGAGAAAGCGCCGAAACCTAAGTTGAGCAATGCGCCGTATTTACGTGTCGCACATGGCTGGGCAACACCGTCGAATATCGGCGACATCATGAAGTTCAACACAGAGAAAGACGAATACAACAACCAACTCACATCGTTCTTTTACGGTCACCCTTTAACGGATGAGATCTTTGGTTTCCCGTTGGATATCTATCTAACGCCGGGTATTGCGCATCACTGGAGTTCAGACGTTCAATCCAGTAGCACGGAATACATCATTGCAATTAAAGCGTACTACACCTTCAACTGGCCAACTCAGTGGCGATTCGGTGTCGCAGAGGGTATGTCTTACATAGATTCGATTACTTATATCGAAGGCTCTGAAATGGATCGTAAGGGCTACACGGCAAGCCACCTGTTAAACTACTTGGACTTCTCATTTGATGTGAACGTCGGTGACCTTATCGGTAAGAATGACCTCAACAATTTATGGTTTGGTTACTCATTACATCACCGCTCGGCGATCTTTGAAAATGCGTCCCAGTTTGGACGTATCAAAGGTGGCAGTAACTACAACACGGTTTACTTCCAATACGAGTTTTAAAGTATTACATCTACTAAAAATGCCGCTCCAAATAGAGCGGCATTTTTTTATCACTAAAGAAAAGAGCTAATCACTATTAGTCACTGATAATTAACTATTCGAAGCTACTTCAACTGAAACCTAATATATGAGTTCATTCTGATTATCTAATATTCTCTGCCTCCTTTTCGGATTTTACTACTATTTGATTATTTAACCTTCTTTCATTATTTGTTAACTTTTTTATATTATTTACAATGACTTATATTATGTTTCCATCCTGGGACTTCATGGTGTTCTAACTGTGTTTATTGTCTGTTAATCGATTGTTAATCGTCGTGCTGGTCACGTTAATTATTTAATTGCGTCTATATGATGAGCTCGAATTTATATAACAACAACGTCAGCTAGGAAGAATAATGAAAGCATATGTATTTGATGGAAAAGACAGCGCGAAATTGGAAGAACGTCCAATCCCTACAATTGAGAAGCAAAGCGATGTCATCGTAAGAATCGAGAAAACTACAATTTGTGGTACGGATTTACATATATTAAGAAATAACGTTGCGACATTTAAGCCAGGCACAATCATGGGCCATGAAGGGGTTGGTATAGTCGAAGAATGCGGTGAGTTGGTGAGTAAGTTTAAGCCAGGCGATCGCGTGATCGTGTCATGTATTACTTCATGTGGTAGCTGCAAAATGTGTCAAGTGTCTAAATTTGGTCAATGTTTAGATGGGGGCTGGCTACTTGGTAATGAAATTGATGGCTGCCAAGCGGAATACGTTCGAGTTCCTTATGGCGATACAAGTCTGCACCTTGTTCCTGATGACATCGATACAGACTCTCTGGTTCTATTGAGCGATATTTTCCCAACGGGTTACGAAGTGGGTGTATTGGATGGTCAGGTTCAGCCGGGTTGCTCTGTTGCCGTTATTGGTTGTGGTCCCGTTGGCCTTGCAGCTCTGATGACCTCTAAGTTCTTCACTCCAAGCGAAATCTATGCAATTGATACTAACCCTCATCGACTGCAAGTGGCTAAAGAGCTAGGTGCAACTCATGCGATCGATAACTCAGATGGCAGCGCCGTGCAGCAAATTCTCGACATGACAGATGATGTGGGTGTTGATGTGGTGATTGAAGCTATTGGCATTCCTGCTGGGTGGGATATGTCTCAGAAGTTGGTGTGCCCAGGAGGCAACATTGCAGTGCTTGGTGTTCACGGTAAATCTGCAACGATTAACCTAGAAGACATGTGGAAACGAAACTTCACTATGACAGCTGGCATGGTTCATACCAACACAACACCAATGTTAATCAAGCAAATTAGAGCGGGTTATTTGGAACCTCAAAAACTGATTAGTCACCAGTTCAATTTAACAGAGTCAGAAGAAGCTTATTCGACCTTTATCCATGCTTCAGACCACAAGTCGTTGAAAGTCATCATTTCTAACGATTGTTCATAAACAGCGAATTGTTGAGGTTAGCTTGATTAGTAAACCATTTAAAATACTAGTGATAGGTTTAATCGTGAACCTATCGATCGGTATCCTATATGTATGGGGCGTTTTCAGTGAACCTTTGGCTGAGGCGCTAGGTGTTGATCCTAAGGACGTAGATGGGCCTTACCAGACTTCCGTGTTCGCATTTTCGGTAAGTCTGTTTTTGGCTGGGGTATGGCAAGACAAAATAGGGCCAAGGAAGGTCACAATACTTGGTGTGTTTCTTGTCGGGGCGGGGCTTTTAGCGTCCGGTTATGCCTCAACATTAGCGGAATTGCAGGTTACCTTCGGGTGTATGGTCGGTGCTGGGATGGGCTTTGCCTATGCCTGTATTGGCCCATGTACCATGAAGTGGTGGCCAGAGAACAGAAAGGGGCTGGTTAGTGGTTTAACCGCTGGTGGGTTTGCGATGGCGGCACTGTATTTAGCTCCTTTATCGACCGTTCTCATCGAACACTATGGCATCTTAGATACGTTCAAGATCCTCGGTGTCGGTCTACTCTTCATGATCCCGATGGCCTCTCTGCTGGTGAACCCACCCAAAGGATATGTTTCAGAAGTTCCCGGAGGAAAGGCTGCGGAATATGGATCAGACATAAACATCCAGTGGCTGGATATGCTTAAAACACCACAATTTTACCAGATATGGTTAATGTTCATGGTGTCATCAGCAGCAGGTATCATGCTCATCGGTTCCATTGGCAACGTCAGTAAATCAATAGGCTTAACCGCTGAAGAAATTGCGTTAGGTATCATTTTATTAGCGATTTTTAATACCGCAGGGCGAGTCATTGGCGGCGTTGTATTCGACAGGATAGGGCGCGTTCATACACTAGGCTTAATATTCATGTTGCAAGCGGTCAATATGGTGTTTTTTACAACCATTGAAACCACGATTCCTCTAATGATCGGGATCTCCGCAGGCGCCATGTCTTATGGTGCGTTATTCGGTGTTTTCCCTCCAGTAACAGCGGTGGATTATGGTTTGAAGACGTACGGAACCAACTTTGGAATACTCTATTCAGCATGGGGTGTGTCAGGGTTCTTCGGAGGAATACTCGCCTCGGTAGCGGGGACGGCTGAAAACACCTATTTAGCTTACGCTGCGCTATTGGTTTCAATTACTGTAATGAATTACTTAATGAAACCCGTTGATAAGTCCGTTTTATTAAAAGACGAAGTTAATCTGGAATACTAAACACGAGACAAGTGAAGCTCTTATTGCTTTCAGAGTCTCTACCAATAACGTGTTTCTACCTAATGTTGGCTTGGGCAATCTAAGCCAACATTTTTTAATCGAATCACCAACTGCCTACCAATAATGAGCTTCAGTTTTTAGTGTAACAATTGAACACGTTAGTTTGCATTACCCCTGTTTCAGCAGGCGCTTAGGCAGCTAATATTCCTTGCTTTGTGTTAACTCGTTCCTTTCCTTTATGCTACAATCGCGCGAGTTTATATAAGAGAAAGAATAGGACACGCTGTGACTTCGTCTCCGGAAAAAGCAGATAAAAATAACCATGTAGCGAATACCAACGCGACATCGGATTCTGCTGCTGATCAAGCTAATCAAAAAAAGCAAAACAACAAACAACAAGCACCTAAAGCTAGCGCATCTCAAAATAGCCCAGCCTCTCTTCGTAAGGCCTTAAATGAGTGCATGATGCGCGATCGCTTCCGTTTGAGTAAGCGAATTGCTGGTGCGAGTAAAATTAAGAACGAACAAGCTAAGCACGCTGTCTTTGATGAGATTGCGTTAGACATTGCTAAGTCAATGATGACGGCAACTCAGCGTGCTGCGCAAAAACCAACGATTGAATACCCAGAAATTCTCCCTGTTAGCCAAAAACGCGACGACATCGCGAAAGCCATTGCTGAAAACCAAGTGGTTATCGTGGCGGGTGAAACGGGTTCGGGTAAAACCACTCAGCTACCAAAAATCTGCTCTGAGCTTGGCCGTGGTCGCTTTGGCCTAATTGGTCACACTCAGCCTCGTCGTCTTGCTGCGCGTTCGGTTGCGAACCGTATTGCTGAAGAGATGGAAACGCAGCTAGGTGAGTTTGTTGGTTATAAGGTTCGATTCAACGACCAGATTTCTGACAACACACAAATCAAATTGATGACCGACGGTATTCTACTGGCGGAAATTCAGCACGACCGATTCTTAAATCAGTACGACACCATCATCATCGATGAAGCGCACGAACGTAGCCTGAACATCGATTTCATCATGGGTTACCTGAAAGAGTTGCTACCAAAGCGTCCTGATCTGAAAGTGATCATCACGTCGGCAACCATCGACCCAGAGCGTTTCTCTAAGCACTTCAATAATGCGCCAATCATCGAAGTGTCTGGCCGTACTTACCCAGTAGACACGCGTTACCGCCCATTAGGTGGTGATGAAAGTGATTCAGATCGCGACCAAATTGAAGGCATCTTTGAAGCGGTTGATGAACTGTGTGATGAAGGGCTTGGCGATATCTTGATCTTCATGAACGGTGAGCGAGAGATTCGTGATACCGCAGATGCATTAAGTAAACGTAACCTTCGTGATACTGAAATTGTTCCGCTTTACGCGCGCCTGTCGGCGGGAGAGCAGAACCGTATCTTCCAGTCTCACACGGGACGACGCATCGTTCTGGCAACCAACGTAGCAGAAACCTCGTTAACCGTTCCGGGCATCAAGTATGTTATCGACCCGGGTACGGCGCGTATTAGCCGTTACAGCTACCGCACCAAAGTACAGCGTCTGCCGATTGAGCCCGTGTCTCAAGCGAGTGCAAATCAGCGTAAAGGTCGTTGTGGTCGTGTTGCGGAAGGTATCTGTATTCGCTTGTATTCGGAGGAAGATTTCGAATCACGCCCAGAGTTTACTGACCCAGAGATCCTTCGTACTAACCTAGCATCGGTTATCCTTCAGATGACAGCGCTAGGCCTCGGCGACATTCAAGCGTTCCCATTTGTTGAAGCGCCCGATAAGCGCAACATTCAAGATGGTGTAAGGCTGCTTGAAGAGCTTGGTGCGATCGCGACTGTTGAACCGTCAGCCAACAAAAACAAGAACCAAGGCGATGACAAGAAGAAGCTAACCGCGATTGGCCGTAAGCTAGCAAAACTGCCTATCGATCCACGTTTAGCGCGTATGGTGATTGAAGCGCCACGTAACCGATGCCTACACGAAGTGATGGTGATTGCGTCTGCGTTGTCGATTCAAGACCCGCGTGAGCGCCCGTCAGACAAGCAACAATCGTCTGATGACAAGCACAAACGTTTCTTCGATAAAGAGTCTGATTTCATTACGTTTGTGAACCTATGGGATTACATCAAGCAGCAGCAAAAAGCGCTGTCGAGTAACCAGTTCCGCAAACAGTGTAAGCAGGATTACCTCAACTATTTACGTATTCGTGAATGGCAAGATGTGTACTTCCAAATTCACCAAGCGATGCGTGAACTTGATACTAAGTTGAATACAGAGCCGGGCAGCTATGATGGCATTCATATCTCGCTACTATCAGGCCTGCTTTCGCACATCGGTATGAAAGACCAAGAGAAGAATGAGTATCAAGGTGCACGTAACGCACGTTTCCATATCTTCCCTGCGTCTGGCCTATTTAAGAAACAGCCTAAATGGATCATGTCTGCTGAGCTGGTGGAAACCTCAAAACTTTGGGGTCGTGTTATCGCCAAGATTCAACCGGAATGGATTGAACCGCTAGCGAAACACCTGATTAAACGTAGCTATAGCGAACCACACTGGTCGAAGAAACAAGCGGCAGTCATGGCACACGAAAAAGTGATGCTTTACGGAATCCCGATTGTTCCTAAACGCCTTGTGAACTACGGTGCAATTGATGCAACTGTCAGCCGTGAGTTGTTTGTACGTAGTGCATTAGTAGAAGGTGAGTGGGAAACCAAACACACCTTCTTCAAGCAAAACCGCAAGCTACTGCAAGAAGTGGAAGAGCTTGAGCATAAATCGCGTCGTCGTGACATCTTGATCGACGATGATGAACTGTTCGATTTCTATGACCAGCGTGTTGGCGAAGAGGCAGTTTCAGGCCGTCACTTCGATACATGGTGGAAGAAGACCAGCCAGAAAACCCCTGAACTGCTGAACTTTGAAAAGTCGATGCTGTTCCGAGGTGATGCTAGCCACGTTACTGACTTGGATTACCCGAACTTCTGGCACCAAAACGGTATCAAGCTCAAGCTGAGTTACCAATTTGAGCCTGGCGATGACAACGATGGTGTAACGGTACACATTCCGCTGCCTATCTTGAACCAGATCGACCAGAACGGATTCGATTGGCAGATCCCAGGACTACGTCAGGAATTGGTGATTAGCCTAATCAAGTCATTACCTAAAACGCTACGCCGTAACTTTGTGCCTGCGCCAAACTACGCCGATGCATTCTTGGCTCGTGTTACACCGTTAGAAGCGCCGCTGTTAGACTCTCTTGAGAAAGAGCTGCGCCGTATGACAGGTGTTGAAGTGGTACGTGACGACTGGAAGTTAGACCAGATTCCGGAACACTTAAAGGTAACATTCCGTGCCGTAGATCATCGCAAGCGTAAGCTGAAAGAACAGAAAGATTTGCATGAACTGAAAGAGAGCCTGAAAGACAAGGTTCAAGAAACGCTTTCTAAAGTTGCGGATGACGATATCGAGCAGCAGAATCTGCACACGTGGAGCTTTGGTGAGTTACCAAAAGTCTACCAACAGAAGCGTGGCGGCTACGATGTTAAAGCCTTCCCTGCGCTGGTGGATACCAAAGACAGCGTAGAGATCAAACTGTTCGAAACCGAGCAAGAGCAGATCTCGGCAATGAAATCGGGTCAACGTCGTTTGATCTTATTGAACGTGCCATCGCCGATCAAATACTTGCACTCTAACTTGCCGAACAAATCGAAACTTGGCTTGTACTTCAACCCATACGGACAGGTACTTGATTTAATCGATGACTGTATCGCTTGTGGTATTGATAAGCTGATTGAAGAGAAGGGCGGTTTGGTTTGGGAACCAGAGCAGTTTGAAGCACTGAAAGAGCACGTACGTGCAGAGTTGGGTGATACGGTAGTTGAGATTGCTCAACAAGTTGAAACCATCTTAACCACGGCATTCAGCATCAGTAAGAAGCTAAAAGGTCGTGTCGATCTTTCTATGGCATTCGCACTTTCTGACATAAAAGCTCAAGTAGAAGGTTTGATTTTTAAGGGTTTTGCCACAGAATGTGGGTGGAAACGCCTGCCGGATATTCTACGCTATATGAGAGCGATTGAACGTCGCATGGAAAAACTGCCAATTGACCCGAATAAAGATCGTCTTCATATGATCAAAGTTGAGTCAGTAATGAATGATTACAAAGAACTGCTGAATAAAATTCCAAAAGGGATCGCGGTTCCAGAAAATGTAAAAGAGGTGCGTTGGATGATAGAAGAGCTTCGTGTAAGCTTCTTCGCACAGCAGCTCGGTACGCCTTACCCAGTATCAGATAAGCGTGTTAAAAACGCGATTGATGCTTGCTAAAGGAATAAAGCTAGACGCAATAGCAAGGTTTGGGTATAAATCTTGCTTATTGCATTACTAATTGAATAGTTATTACATACAGGGCGACTTGGTGGCAATTTATTACCACTCAAGGCCTGCCACTAGGACGAAAAAGGTCGAATATGAAAAAAACGTTATTGGCACTAGCACTACTAGGTGCATCTTCAACAGCAATGGCTGATTCTTGGTTGTACGGCGGTGTAATGGGTGGTCAAAACTCATTCGCTGGTGAAGATGAAAATGCGGTGGGCATCCACGTAGGTACAGGTATCCTTCCACTAATCGGTGTTGAAGCGGGTTACTGGGATCTAGGTTCTTTCGACAACGTTAGCTACGGCAACCGTGCTAAACAAGGTGTTGACGTAAGCACTGCTTACTTAGCGATCAAACCAAGCATCGACTTCGGTCCTCTTCACGTATACGCGAAGGGTGGTCTTCATTCTTACGAAGTGAAAGGCGATAACTTCAAGCAAGACGACGTTGATATCATGTACGCTGTAGGCGCTGAATACTTCATCTTCGGTCCACTATCTGTAGGCGCTAGCTACCAAAACTTCAAAATGAAAGATGACGACGCAGGCGTTTTCTCTCTAAACGCAACTATCCACCTACTGTAATCAATCAGTAATGCGATCAGTCGTTAAGAGTTCGTAAGAATTCATAAAAAATGCCAGCTTGATAGCTGGCATTTTTGTATCTGTTAACCGTGTAATCGCTACTCTGTTTTCTTACAACAGATAGCGGGCCGACGGTTACTTTTTACTGTTCAGAATACGCTGAATTCTAGGGTTAATCGCTTTGCCGTGTTGGCTTTCGTACTCTTCACGTTTTAAATCGTTCAGGTTCTTCACTGAGTTAGCGGCAAGAAGGAATTGCGGCAACTCCGTTTCTAGCATGCCTTTCTCATCTAAACGTTTTGCTTCCAAGTAGTACTTCTTAAACAGGCCATCAAGCTTGTTTTCCGCAGTGCGCTTCAAGTCATACAGCTTGTTTTGAATCAGCCATTTCTCAATCTTGTTCACCGCTGTGCGCGACAACACACGGATACGGCTATCCAACAACTCTTCTTCCGTCAAAGAATCTTTCAGGATCCATAGCTCACCCATTTGCGGCGGCCAGCTGTTGCCAAGCTGAATGCGCTCGTGACAGTGCATTAGCACTCGGTTTAGGCCGTCTGAATCAACAGAGTTAGCAAACTCAATGAACTTGCCACTTGGCTCGCTACCGTACTGATATTCCCACTGTGTTTCGTATACGCTCAAGAAAGAGCCGAACACATGGATACACCAATCGGTTAGTTCTAATTCTGCGGCATCCTGATCAACAACAGGCACTTGTTGAGAGGCACCAGTGCTAGCAGCATTAGGTGTCGCTACTTCCGTACTCTGTGCTTCAATAACGTCAGGTACTGCGGGATCTTTAGGCAGCACTTCCGGAACAACAGGTTGAGCTTGCTCAGAAGGTTGGCTTTTTGCCTTTTTGAATGAGCTGCTGCCTGAAGCGTTCAGATGGGCTAAGCTTTTGTCGATACCCATTTCCTTGAGCTTGTCCTGCATTTCCTGAATATTGAGAGGTCTTCTGCTGTTGTTGTCTTTCATTTTGCTTCTCGTTAACTAACCAGTACTGCAACTTGGATTCGATGCGTGATATTGGCATTAGTTCATTGGCTTTGGCTTTATACCAGAGGACAAATTTTTTCCATACTAAACTATGGTCACCAGCAAGGCCGGAGAATTTAAACGCACGTTCCGCCCATGTTGGAATGATCTCTTCATCCAAATCATGCGTTGAAACGGTGTTACTGTTCATTGAGCCTCTGCCTTGTGGGCGAGGGGCATGTTGCATGTGTTGCATTGGCGCCGGAGCAGGCTGAAACTTAGGTGCAGGTGCAGGTGCAGGTGCAGGTGCAGGTGCAGTAGAGTAGACCGGAATACTATTGGCCGGTTGAGCCTCAACGTGCGCTGCAGCTTGCTCTTGCTCAATGAGCATTTTGAAAACGTGAATCTCTTTTTGATCTCGATAATCTACTTTCACCTTATCGAGAAAACCTTGGTCGACTAAACACTTAAGACAGTCGGCTAAACCAAACGTAGAGAGAGCACAAAGTTGACCTGCTGTCTGTAGGCACACATTGGTGTAGCCGAATTCGTCAGCACCGTCTGCAAGCATCAATAAAACCAGCTTTTCTGCTGGGCTAGAAGTATTCACTTGCCAAGCTAAATAAGAATATTTGGCGCTCAATATCGTGTTCTCAAAAAAGGTAAGTCGTTGTCACTATTGTAAGTCACCCCTTACCGAATTTATAGCAACTTAACAGAAAACGGCATTAGTAAGCCAAATATTGACCATAAGGAGACGTCTGCCCTAAAAAGTAAGCCTACAGTCATTCATTCTTGTGGTTAGCGCTAGGAATCATTGGGCATGAATGCGCATAGCAGCTTAAAGTGACGACATTCTTTGTTAGGTTAAGAATGACCAATTCACTTTCGCAATCTGTAGGTCAAAATACGGGTCTTCTCTTAAGGTCGACTATTGATGATTGTCTTATCGACTCCCAATCCACCTATCCATTCAAATTCTGAATTTAATTTATAAAACACCTTGATATGATCAATATTTGCGCTATTATGACGATAAGTCATAAATGACGAAGCGTCACAAAATGGTTAACTACATGAATTTACTATTCGTGTTAATATATTGGATAGGAGCGTTTTAAATACTGGCGAAGCTTAGGTAATGGCTAAGCTCATATACGGACTGAGAAATTATGTTTGGCTTTGGTTGTAAAGGCGATAAACAAGGTATCTTTGGTTGCAAAGGCGTGTTGTCTAAAAAGCAGCAGTCTATTGCAGACCGAGAAGTAGAGTTGATGTTGTTAGCAAAAGATCTGGTTCGAGAACAAGGGTTCGGGAACCTCACGATGGACAGGCTAACGGCAGCAAGTTCTTATTCTAAAGGTACGATATACAATCACTTTTGCAGCAAAGAAGACGTGGTTTTAGCCTTGTGTATTCACTCTTTAAAGACCGAGGCATTGATGTTTTCTCGTTCTGGAGAGTTTGAAGGCAACACACGCGAAAAGATAGTCGCACTGCACGTTGCTTACCGAATCTATGCGCGCATGGAACCGGTATTATCAACCTGTGCGATCATGGCAAAAAGCCCGTGGGTACTGGAGAAAGCGTCTAGTGCACGCGTAGCTGAGATGAATGAACTGGAAGAGCTGGTGATTGAACAAGCCGACACTATGGTTAATCAAGCCGTAGAAGCCGGTGACCTTAAGTTCTCTTCTGGTGTAGGTTCTGATGCCATCGTGTTTGCTAACTGGTCAATCGCATTTGGTTCAAATGCCTTGTCACAGAACGCATCAAACAGTCATTGTATTAAGCGGTTACAAGATCCGTATTCAGTATTACACAACGCGAACATGCTACTAGACGGCCTCAATTGGCAGCCCCTTTCTACCGACTGGGATTACCGTAAAACTTGGCGTCGTGTAGAACAAGAACTGTTCAGTGAAGAGATCGCTTACTTAGAATCTGTAGGTCGATAGCTTCCATTAAGCCCACACATGTGGGTTTATTAATAACCATTTTTGACGATTCGTCACAACTTGAGATTAACCGACTGTGGTTGCTGTTTTCTTGAGTGTTTGACTAAGAGTTGTGTCTTTTGTCAGCTTCGGCTGGCTTTTTATGACACAAATATGACGAATCGTCACAAATGGAGACTGTGATGAAACATGACAGCCAGAAGCCCGCTTTCGATCAGCAAAATCGAGATAACCCTAATGCCGATAGCGTAAACGCAGATCTAAATAACAGTTGGCACTCAATACCTACCAAACGTTCGTTTATCGTTCTGCTGGTGGTGTTTTCAATCATCATTCTCTCTGCATTAGGGGCTAAGAACCTCTATTTTAGAGGGGACTACAACATATTCTTCGAAGGCACCAACAAACAGTTGATGGCGTTCGATGAAATCCAAACCACCTTTGCAAAAACCGACAACCTTGCGATTGTTGTCGCCCCTGAAGATGGCAATGTCTTCACTCCTGAAACCCTCACATTAATTCAAAACCTCACGGTTGACGCGTGGCAGATCCCGTACTCAAGCCGTGTGGATTCTCTTGCCAATTATCAGCACACCGAAGCCATTGAAGATGACCTCTTGGTAGAAGACTTGCTGTATGAAGAGTACGAACACACACCAGAGCGCATCGCCAAAGTAAAACAGATCGCCCTCAACGAACCATTGCTCAAGAATGCTTTGGTGTCGGCGTCGGGCGATGTGACCATTGTTAACGTCACAGTGCAACTGCCAGAAATAGATAAAACAGCAGAAGTGCAAGAGGTGATTGCGGCGATTAATGCCATGATCGGCAAGTACCAAGCTCAGTATCCGAATGTGGAATTCCATAAAGCGGGCATCATCGCCATGAACAACGCGTTTATGACTTCGGCTCAACAAGACAGCTCAACGCTCGTACCGTTAATGCTGCTAGTGGTACTGGTGTTCCTGACCTTTATGCTGCGCTCGTTCTTTAGTGTAGTTGCGACGCTTATTGTGATCATCTCTTCGATTGTTGCCACCATGGGTTTATCTGGTTGGGCAGGGATGTTCTTGAGTACCGCAACCGTCAATGTTCCTACCTTAGTGTTAACTTTGGCGGTTGCTGATTGTGTTCACGTAATCGTGACCATGAGACAAGCGATGCAACGCGGGATGGAGAAAGCACAAGCCATTCAATACAGCATTAAGCTCAATGCTATGCCAATTCTGATCACCTCAGTCACTACTGCGATTGGTTTCTTGATGATGAACATGTCGGATTCACCAGTGCTGCGTGATTTCGGTAACTTATCGGCACTAGGCGTACTTATCGCGTGCTTCCTCTCTGTGACTATGCTGCCTGCACTGCTAAAACTGCTGCCTGTGAAACGACTACCTGCTAACCCTGAGGCGGCAAACAAAGTCACCTTCATGGATAAGCTGGGCGATTTTGTCGTAACTAATCGTAAGGCACTGCTGCCTATTTCTACCTTAGTCATCGTTGGTGCTGCGGCGTTAATTCCACTCAACAAAGTGAACGATGAATCGGTGAAGTATTTCGATACTTCAAGTGAATTCAGACAAGCGGCCGACTTTATGGAACAGACCGTAAGCGGCATGACGACCCTTAGCATCGCTGTGAAAACCAATGAGTCTCAAGCGATTGCCGATCCTGTGTTCTTGCAAGCAATTGGCGACTTTACTGAGTGGCTACGCGTCCAACCAGAAACCGATCATGTGGCAACGCTTTCCGATGTTTACATGCGTTTGAATAAGAACATGCATGGCGACGACGACAGCTACTACAAGCTACCGCTTAACCGAGAGCTAGCCGCGCAATACCTGCTGCTTTATGAGATGTCTTTGCCGTACGGCTTGGACTTGAACAATCAAATCAACGTCGATAAGTCATCGATCAAAATGGTACTCACGGTCGACAACCTAGGCAGCGTTGAGCTAGTGGAACTCGAAGAGCGCATTTACTCATGGTTTGCGGCAAATGCGCCTCAGTATGAAGTAGTCGCGTCGAGCCCATCACTGATGTTTGCCCACATTGGCGAAACCAACATGGCGAGTATGCTATCGACTCTGCCTATTACTTTAGTGCTTATCTCTGGCTTGATGATCTTTGCATTGCGCTCGGTTCGCTTAGGCATGATCAGCCTAGTGCCAAACATTGCGCCTGCGATCATTGGCTTTGGTTTATGGGCGCTTATCTCAGGTGAAATCAATCTTGGTTTGTCAGTCGTGGTTACGCTCACGTTGGGTATCGTTGTTGATGATGCGGTGCACTTCTTAAGTAAATACCAACGCGCCAGAATCGAAGGGAAATCAGCAGAAGAAGCGGTTCGATATGCCTTCCACACCGTTGGACGCGCCTTGTGGATCACCACGGTTGTACTGGTGGCTGGCTTCTCTGTACTGGCGATGTCGAGCTTCAGACTCAACTCCGACATGGGCTTGCTCAGCGCGATTGTGATTTTCATTGCGCTGGTGGTCGACTTCATCTTGCTACCGAGCTTACTGATGATCTTCGACAAACAGACGCACTATGCAGATAAACCTCAGCACGAATCGCAACCGTCTAAAACAGAGCCATCTAAAACAGCACAGCCTAACTCGACAGCCGAACTGACTACATCGACCAAATAAGGAAATGTCAGCCTGCTGCGGTGGACTGACTCAAGGAGATATTTATGAAAAGCGTTAAACAATCATTCGTTACTACATTATTCAGTATGGGCGCGGTATTAGCTTTCCCTGCGTTAGCCGACCCTGCGAAAGGCCTAGAGATTGCTGAGCAACGTAAAGCCGTTGATATGGGGTGGGGCGATTCTGTCGCGACCATGGAAATGCTACTTCGTAACAAGCAAGGCGAAAGCAGCTCGCGTCTAATGCGATTGAAGTCGTTAGAAGTGGATGACGATGGCGACAAAGGGCTAACCATATTTGATGAGCCACGCGATGTAAAAGGTACGGCTTTCCTAAACCATTCACACATTACTAAGTCGGATGACCAATGGCTGTATCTGCCTGCATTGAAACGTGTGAAGCGTATCTCTTCACGCAACAAATCGGGCCCGTTTATGGGCAGTGAATTTGCGTATGAAGACTTAAGCTCGTTTGAACTAGAAAAGTACACCTTCAACTACATTGAAGACGCCAAAATCGAAGGCGTTGATACCTTTGTTTTAGAGCAAGTGCCGACCGACAAAAACTCTGGCTACACCATGCAAAAAGTATGGCTAGACCAACAATACTACCGCCCCGTTCAAGTGGAGTTTTACGACCGTAAAGGCGCATTGCTGAAAACTCTATCGTTCCAAGACTACAAACAATACCTAAACCAATACTGGCGCGCACACACCATGTCGATGCAAAACCACCAAACAGGCAAAAGTACGGTATTAACTACGACAGATTTAGCCTTCCAGACCGGTCTTAAAGACAAGGATTTCCAAAAGAACACACTAAAACGTGCAAAATAAGGCAGGAATATGAAAAGGATTGTGGCAACAGGAACCCAGTTATCCTTAACTTTGGCAGCGACAGTCGGGCTTATGCAGGTGTCGCTGCCTTGTGTGGCGGCAGGCTTTAGCTCTGAATTCGTAGAACAGGTTACCCCGGAGCTCGCAGGGCAGGTTAACCTTGAACACAGGCAGTTCTTTAGTGATGGCTTACAGGGGCAAGACAAAGGGCAAAGCTCACTGGTGTTGCAGCCAGAGTTCTACTGGGAGCAACAAGAGGGCAATAGCAGCTTTACCTTCACGCCGTTTTATCGGTTAGACAGCGAAGACGGTGAGCGAACCCATGGCGACGTTCGTGAAGCTCTGTATCTAACCTATTGGGATGATTACGAACTGCGAGCGGGTGTTGGCAAAGTGTTCTGGGGTGTGACCGAATCGGCGCACTTGGTGGATGTGGTAAACCAAACCGATGCTATTGAATCGGTCGATGGCGAATCCAAGTTAGGTCAGCCAATGGTGCACTTCACCTCGATCAAAGAGTGGGGCACCATAGACGCCATGTTACTGCCGTATTTTCGTGAGCGTACCTTTGCAGGCGAAGACGGACGCTTAAGACCAACGGTGCCAGTATCGGATGATGCGCTTTACGAATCCTCACGAGAAGAAAAGCACGTGGATGTGGCGCTGCGCTATAGCCAAATGTACGGCGATTGGGATGTCGGCTTAAGCTACTTAGGCGGCACAAACCGCGACCCTTATTACCGTGTGGAAGGCAACCAACTCAAGCCATACTACGCACAAATGCAGCACTTCGGATTGGATGTGCAAGGCATTATCGGAGACTGGTTATGGAAGCTGGAAAGCATTTATCGCGACAGTTACGATAACCACACAGGCGTAGCAACAGGCTTTGAATACACCTGGGTTGGCGCGCTTGAATCGTATTGGGATATCGGCTTCATTGCTGAATACCTGTATGACAGCCGAGGCAATAACGCCCAAACCATCGGTCAAAACGATGTGTTCCTTGGAGCTCGTTTCGCTTTGAACGATGAAGATGGGACTGAGGTGCTTACAGGCATCACTCAAGACTTAGATAACAGTGATGTCTACAGTGCGAAGTTAGAAGCCTCGAGCCGCATCAACAACAACCTTAAGTGGCGGTTGAATGCTTGGTTGTTTGAGAACGAAACCCCAGAAGACTTGCTGTTCTTCGCGCGCAAGGATGACTTTGTTGAGATGGCGTTGGAATATTATTTCTAGTGTTAGCTTCGTGAGGCGCTCTTGTTAAAAGGGGCGTCTCAAATTTAAGATGAGTTATATTTAGAGTGTTCAATATCTTCTTTTTATAAAATGGATCAAACAATCTAATAGACCCACAGGTAAGATGGTTATATTTTTTCGAATATCTATAACCTCCGAATATGCATGTAAATCGTGCTGGTGGTATCGGCCTTAAGGGATTTATGAATTCATTTAATTGGGATAAAAACTTTGAAACAGGCATTGGTGTTGTAGATGAACAGCATCAATATCTTGTTGGTTTTATCAACCACTACGGAAACCTGTTGTCAGAGAATACTATCTCTATCGAAGACATTAGTATCGCTTTGCGGGATCTGACTCGCTATGCCGAATTTCACTTTAAAGAGGAAGAATCTTTGATGAGGGATTGCGGTGTGTATGAGTTACACATTGAAGAGCACATCAAAGTGCATCGTGTATTCATGCAAGATATCTACAGCATGCAAGCTTTCATCTTGGAAGAAGATCAGGTGTCCGCACGGCAGTTACTGGACTTCCTCATCCATTGGCTTGCTTATCACATCCTTGGCATCGACCAAAACATGGCGCGACAAGTGGCCGCGATAGAAGAGGGTGCAACACCTCAACAAGCCTTTGAAGCAGAAGAAAAGCAGCAAGACTCCTCAACTATCCCTTTACTAGCCGCGCTTAAAGGCTTATTCGAACAAGTCTCTGAACGAAACAAACAGTTGTTACGCTTCAATCAGGTACTCGAAGACAAAGTCGAAGAACGCACCGCAGAATTGAAACGAGCGAACAAGAAGCTAGAAGAACTCTCGTTAACCGATTCACTCACTAAATTACCTAACCGTCGTTGTGCCTTTAAACAGTTAGCTTTGCATTGGCAAGAATCGAAAGAATTTGGCATGCCTTTAGTGTGCATTATGATCGATGCCGACCACTTCAAGCGCATCAATGACACGTGTGGACATGATGCTGGTGATTTGGTGTTAAAAACCCTTGCGAACGAGCTGAAAAACACGTTCCGTAATGATGATATTGTTTGTCGGTTAGGTGGCGATGAGTTCTTGGTTATCTGCCCAGACACCGACCTTAAAGGTGGGATGTACATAGCGGAAACCGCTCGACAGAAAGTGTCTGAATTAGAGGTTGAAACCAGTAATCAAGTTTGGATTGGCAGCATTAGTGTTGGTGTCGCTGAAATAACCGAAGAATTCGGCTCAATGAACGATTTGATTAAAGCCGCCGATGAGTCCGTCTATTTAGCGAAAAACGCGGGGAAGAACAGCGTTTGTTCGATTCAGATTTAGCGTTCAGGTCATTTCCAAATTAAGGAGTGGAACCTGTAATTGTTCCACTTCTTCCTACTCCTCATTAATATCCTGTTAAATTTGCCGTGTTTTTAGGCAATAACTTGTTCTTTTAGCGATTCAATTTGGCATTGGATGCGTGTTTGATTACTATGTGTAGCTATCTAAAAAAACTAATCATCCGATACGGACACTACCAACTGGTAGATGAGGAAATGATGCAACATCTAGAAGAGATCATTGCTAATGCAACGACTGCTATTGATACAGCAGATTCGTTAGTCGCACTTGATGAAGTGCGAGTTCAGTATTTAGGTAAGAAGGGTGAACTAACTCTTCAACTACAAAGCCTAGGTAAACTTCCACCTGAAGAGCGTCGCACTGCTGGTCAAGAGATCAACAAAGCGAAAGGTGCTGTTCAACAAGCGATCGCAGCTCGCAAAGACGCACTACAACGTGCAGAGCTTGAAGCGAAACTAGCTGAAGAAACTATCGATGTGAGCCTACCAGGTCGTCGCATTGAGAACGGTGGTCTTCACCCAGTAACTCGCACAGTTGAGCGTATCGAACAGTTCTTTGGTGAGCTTGGCTTTAGCACTGAGTCTGGCCCTGAGATCGAAGATGCATTCCACAACTTTGATGCACTAAACATCGCAGACGACCACCCAGCTCGTACTGATCACGATACTTTCTTCTTCAACCCTGATCTAATGCTACGTACGCACACTTCTGGTGTTCAAATCCGTACGATGGAAAACGGCAAACCGCCATTCCGCTTCATTGCTCCGGGTCGTGTTTACCGTAACGACTACGATCAAACTCACACGCCAATGTTCCACCAAGTGGAAGGTATGTTAGTTGATGAGAACGTAAACTTCGCACAACTTAAAGGCATTCTTAACGATTTCCTTTGTAACTTCTTTGAAGAAGAAGTTGAAGTGCGTTTCCGTCCTTCATTCTTCCCGTTCACAGAGCCTTCAGCTGAAGTTGACGTGAAACGTAAAGATGGCAAATGGCTAGAAGTTCTAGGCTGTGGCATGGTTCACCCTAACGTACTTCGCTCTGTTGGCATCGACCCTGAGAAATACTCTGGTTTTGCATTCGGTATGGGTGTAGAGCGTCTAACGATGCTTCGTTACGGCGTAAATGACCTTCGTGCGTTCTTCGAGAACGACCTTCGTTTCCTTAAACAATTCAAGTAATCCGGGGCAGTCAAAACTATGAAATTCAGTGAATCTTGGCTACGCGAGTGGGTTAAACCTGCAATTAACAGCGAAGAGCTAGCTCACCAAATCACTATGGCTGGTTTGGAAGTTGACGATGTAGAACCTGTTGCTGGTGAATTCACCGGCGTTAAAGTAGGTAAAGTGGTTGAGTGCGGTCAGCACCCAGACGCAGACAAACTACAAGTAACAAAAATTGATATCGGTGAAGCCGATCTTGATGGAAATAAACAGCTTTTAGACATCGTTTGTGGTGCATCTAACTGTCGTCTTGGCCTAACTGTAGCAGTAGCAACAGTTGGCGCAGTACTTCCTGGTGACTTCAAAATCAAGAAAGCAAAACTACGTGGCGTTCCATCGCACGGCATGCTTTGTTCTTTCTCTGAGCTAGGTATCGACGTAGAGTCAGACGGCATCCTTGAGCTGCCAGAAGGCACAACGCTAGGTATGGACGTACGTGAGCTTCTTGAGCTTAACGACGTAACTATCGACGTAGACCTAACAGCAAACCGCGCAGACTGCTTCAGCATCCGTGGCCTTGCTCGTGAAGTTGGCGTACTAAACCGCGCAGACGTTACAGAGCCAACAGTTGAAGCTGTTGCAACAAGCATTGAAGACACAGTATCTGTTGAAATCAAAGCAACGGATGCTTGTCCACGTTACCTTGGCCGTGTGGTTAAGAACGTAAACGTGAAAGCGGAATCTCCAATCTGGATGCAAGAAAAACTGCGTCGTTGTGGTATCCGTTCAATCGACCCAGTTGTAGACATCACAAACTACGTGATGCTAGAGCAAGGCCAACCAATGCACGCATTTGATCTCGCTAAGATCGAAGGCGGTATCGTGGTTCGTCTAGCAGAGCAGGGCGAAAAGCTAACACTTCTAGATGGCAACGAAGCTGAACTAAACAGCAACACGCTTGTTATCGCAGACCACAACAAAGCACTAGCAATCGCTGGTATCTTTGGCGGTCAAGACTCAGGTGTTACTACTGAAACAACAGACGTACTTCTTGAAGCGGCATTCTTCGCACCGGATCACATCCGTGGTCGTGCACGTGCTTACGGTCTTCACACTGATTCTTCTCTACGTTTCGAACGTGGTGTTGATTCAACGCTACAAGCAGCAGCAATGGAGCGTGCAACACAGCTTCTAGTTGAAATCTGCGGTGGTGAAGTTGCGCCAGTAAACGGCAGCGAATCTGAAGCTGATCTTCCTAAAGCGAACGTAGTTGCTCTACGTCGTGCTAAGCTAGACAGCCTACTAGGTCACGAAATCCCATCTACAGACGTAGTGGAAATTCTTACTCGCCTAGGTTGTGAAGTAGAGACGACTGATGCTGGTTGGACGGCAACGTCTCCATCTTGGCGTTTTGATATCGCAATCGAGCAAGACCTAATTGAAGAAGTAGGTCGTATCTACGGTTACGATAACATTCCAAACCAAGCGCCTAAAGCGGCACTTAAAATGAATGACCACAAAGAAGCTAACCAACCGCTTAAGCGCGTTCGTGACCTTCTTGTAGACCGTGGCTACCACGAAGCAATCACATACAGCTTCGTAGAACCAGAACAGCAAAAACTTGTTGTACCTGGTGTTGAGCCGCTAATCCTGCCATTCCCAATCTCTGCGGACATGTCAGCAATGCGTCTTGGCCTAATCCAAGGTCTTCTAAACACAGTTGTTCACAACCAGAAGCGTCAACAGTCTCGCGTTCGTCTATTCGAATCAGGCCTACGTTTCATCCCTGAAGCAACTGCTGAAAACGGCATGCGCCAAGAAATGATGCTTGCGGGCGTTATCTCTGGTACTCGTGGCGAAGAGCACTGGGACATTGCAACTAACACTGTAGATTTCTTCGATCTTAAAGGTGACCTAGAAGCCGTTCTTGAGCTTTCTGCAAACGAAATCGCATACAGCTTCAAAGCAGCTAAGCACCCAGCACTTCACCCAGGTCAAACTGCGGCTATCGTAGTAGACGGCAAAGAAGTGGGTATCATTGGTACTGTTCACCCAGAACTAGAGCGTAAGTTTGGTCTTAACGGCCGCACTATCGTATTCGAAATCGAATGGGCAGCTATCAACACTCGCGTGCTTCCAGAAGCAGTAGCAGTATCTAAGTTCCCTGCAAACCGTCGTGATATCGCAGTAGTTGTTGACGAAGCAGTAGCTTCTGGCGACATCGTAGAAGCGTGTATCGCTGCTGGTGGCGAATTCCTAACAGGCGCTAAACTGTTCGACGTATACGTTGGTCAAGGCGTTGAAGAAGGTAAGAAGAGCTTAGCAATCGCACTTAGCCTACAGTCTGTAGAGCGCACACTTGAAGATGCAGACATCGCTGGTTCAGTAGATGCTATCGTAGCTTCAATCTCAGAGAAATTTGGCGCAGCACTTCGCGACTAATCTCTTCTGAAAGATAGAAAAATCAAAGGCCTCGCATTGCGAGGCCTTTTTTGTTGGAAGGTCGGACTAACGTAGAATTAATTGTAGAAATAGAATCTGAATCAGAACTTAAAATACTGAAGCTTGCATGAATGTTAGTAAAATATGCAAACCCATGAGGGGGAGAATAAGCTTTGATTTACTACTTACATGGTCAAGCTTAAGTGCAACACCCACGCGATGCCACCTAAAATTGCAAGAAATACTTGATAGGCGTAGAAGTCCGCACGACTTTTTGCACATTTTATTAATTCTGTAAGGGAAGGGGGCGAGAACAATCGTTTAAGCTCTTCACTAGAAAAAATGTCTTTGTATCTATCTTGGAACTCTTTTTTTTGGGATAAATGAAACGTCAGATAATTTTCGAACTGCCTTTGTTGAAAGGCTAAGTAGATCATAGCCCCAAGAACAAATACAGTTGACATTACCGACACTTCATAAGTAAAAACGTTTACAAATTTACCTTTGTCAATTGCGGTGAAGATCGTAGACGTAAAGTAAAAACTCATTACTGCTAATATGGAGCGAGTAGATGCATTTGTGTTCGAGTTGATTTGATCTTTCAATTTGTTAGATAGTTCAAATAAGAAATCGGTTATACCATTTTTAGCTTCTAGATAGTCAGAAAATTTATCTTTGTACAGTATACGTAAGTTAGACTTTAGTACTGATAATAGCTCATTGTTAATTGCACTTAACGTGCTCGCTTGCATTGACATTACATTATTGAAGATAGCTTTCTTTATGTTGTAACTGTCGTCTTCAAAAACCCAAGTCATTACTTCAAAAATGTGCTCGTTAACTATATGTTTTTGTTCATTGTGATCATATAGAGATTTTTTGTCATTAGAGAAGTGAAATATCGTGCTTGAGTTTAAAAACTCTACGCGCTCCGTTAGTAAAGCTAAGCTAAATAGGTCTCTTATCTGAACCAAGTAGTGTCGGATCTGGCTTCCTTCTTGAAGCTTCTGTGCTAAAGAATGGATGTATAAAGGAGATATTTCAGAATTAGTTACTTCTTTGTATATAGCTTCAATATTACTAACTAGTTTTAGACCAGTGTAGTAAGACGATAACTCATGATGAGTTATAACTTGTTCGCGTGTTTGAATGTCTTTGCCAAAAATATTATTCTCAATGAGAGCCAGCTGTTCACTCAGTGAGTATTTTTTAAGTGAATCAACGAAAGCCTGAGGATCAAAGATTTGAAGAGCAGCATCAGCCTTTTCTGCAGTCATTTTAATTAGAACATATGAACCCTCTGGAAATGAACTTATCTCGCTAAGTGATTGTTCAAAACCGCTGAGCTCATTCCCACAATATTCAATTTCGTCATTTATCTCAAACAAGAGTGATGGGTCTAACTGCCGACTTTCAACTGAATGAAAAAATTCAGAAATTATATCTAAAGGAATAGTTTCTGAACTTGCTATCGATTCATCTATCAGCTCAATCGTATAGTGTGTAAAAGTATCGCTTACGGTTTTTTGCATGTGCTTTGACTAGTCGGATAATCTTTAACTTCTTCAAGTCCCTTGGTTGTTTTGATCAGCATGTAATTGTCCCCATCAATTACTTTCTTAAATATTCGGTCATTAAAGTTTTGACTTGTGGTGACTGTAATACCACCTTCGAGTTTTAAGGTTTGTTTGAACTTAGCCTTAATTTCTTTTTCGTCAATTTTGAAGTTCCCATCAAACTTACCATTGGAGACTAAATCTTCAATCTTGGTCTTGATTTCGTGTAAATCGACCTTATCGGAGACAGGGATATAGCTGCCGATTAGAGCATCTAACAAGCTTGTTACAGTAAAGTCGGTGTTAGTTGAAAAGTAACTGATTAGATTATTCTTCAGTTGTTGATAATCTACTTTAGCAGACCTAGCAAGTCCGCTGAATGTTCCAGAAATTTCTCTAAATGCATTTTTAGTATTAATTGAGTCGTCAACCATAGGCTTTGACTCTAAGAAGGCAACAGACCAGAAAGAGGCAATTGATTTATTTGAATCTAACAAAAACAATTGATTGCTAAGTTTACCGTTTTCAATGTTAATCACACATGATTTAAGTACGCCATTCTTTTGAGGAAGACCTTGGAGTGACTTATAAGTTCCACGCTCTAAGAAATCCTCAAAGTCGAGCTTGGTGACGATGATGCATTCTCGATTGATAGATTTATAGTAGCAAACTACCAACGAGCCTTTCTTGAGCCCTTTTTTAAGGCTTTTGTTACCTTTGTGTAAATGTTGGACTTTCCCTGAAGTTTCTTTTTCAACATGCAGTAATTTGTTGGCAAGTTCCATGCTAATAGTGTCGTCACACTTTAAATCTTTTGATGTAAGGTAGCGTTGTAATAGGCTTTTAGATGTTGCGCCTACATTGAAGTTGAAAAGTTTGTGATTCTGGTCCGTGACGGTGTTTTGAGTTAGTTCAATCAAAAATGAATTTAGTCCATCGACCTGAGCTAATGATTGATTGGTTTGTACGACAGTTGATTGTCCGATATCGATGTCGTAGACGTGAACTTTGACTACTGGTGACGAAATTGCCGCTATTGGAGCAGGCACCACATTCGTGGAATTCATAAAAAGCCTTTTGTTTTGTATTTGTTATATGCATGCATTATCCCATAAAAATAATAGGCCTACATAAATTATGTTGTTCATCTTTAAGAAATTTTGATCGTCTTATCAATAACTGTTGATTGTTTGAGGCTATACCGATGATTTTTCGTAGCAAAAGGCGTGAGGCTTGTCTGATCGAAGGTGATGTACGGTATAGCCCCACGATAGCACTACAAATATGGGTAATAACTAGTAGAGCAAAAGCATATTAACCGCACGCTAATGAGAAAAAGGACTGACAAAAAATGAAGGGTAAGCAAGCCCATCACCCTATGATGTCCACATATTTCGACCAAATTACCCTTGACCCGTCTATAACTTCACACTTTATAGTGCCTATATTGATTGAGAGGAGCGCTTTCTGTGTTCCCTCCAGAGTAAGTAGAGAGACACTATGAAACGTTTAATCTTAAACATCACATTCTTGGTATTCATGACGCTTAGTAGCATTAGTGCCATGGCTCAAGATTCAACGGTTAAGTACGGTATCGCGATATCTCACGATGGTGAGCAAATTGCGTATGGCAAAAGTGGGAGTGGGGATACAGCGCTGATCTTCATTCACGGTTGGAGCTTAGACAGCAGGCTTTGGCAAAACCAAGTGGGTGAGTTTTCAAAGCAGCACCAAGTGATCACCATGGACTTTGCAGGGCACGGTAACTCATCGTTTAACCATCACAGAACGAGTGCAACATCTTCTTTATTAAAGTGAAATATTTATGTCACGGTAGCATATTAATTTAGCGTATGAATTTTTATTCCGTATATAGAAGGACTTATGAAAAAAATTGGGATTTTTGCCACGATTGGCGCTCTGGCTATCTTCGCTTTACCAACTCACGCAAGCAATGTCTCTGAAGGCGATGTTATTAATCTTGGTCTCCATGAGTTAAAACCAACTCAACCATCTGTGGGTTATGATCAAATTATGTACAAGCTGGGTCGTTATCAATTTGACCAAGAAAAGATGTTTGATGAAATCTGTGAAGCCAACGGTCAAAAAGGCGTAGTGAGCATCAAAGACCAAGCCCACCCGAATATTCCTTCGACTTTCACCTGTGAAATGGAAACAGGTGCACGTAAAAAAGACATGAAGACTGTGGTTATCGCACCCAACGGTGAATACTACCTGACAGACGGTCACCATACGTTCAATGTGTTCTACCGCATGCCGCAAGGTGGTGCATCGTTCAATGTAAATGTGGTGGTTGATAAAGATTACCGCAATCTCAAAAACATGGACGCGTTCTGGAACCAAATGGCAAAAGACGGCAATACATGGCTGTTTGATAACAACGGTGAAGCGATTAGCTATCAACAACTTCCAACCTCTCTTGGGCTAACCAACTTCGCTAACGATCAATACCGCTCACTGATGTACTTTTCTCGTGGTGTGGGCTGGAACAAGCCAAGTCAGCCAGTCCCGTTCTTAGAGTTTTACTGGTCTAAAGAAGTACGTAAAGCGATTGATGCAGCAGACTTTGATCTGAATTCTACCGAAGGTTACGCAAAGGCAGTCAATGCGGTCAGCAACCATATCCTATCTATGGATACGAACAACGTTGGTGGCTCAAATCTTTCGGTTAAACAGATGGGGCAGTTTAGCGCATACAACCAAAAAGGCTTCGATAAACTGTTCAAAGAGCGTGGCAAGGTTGACTACATGCTGCGATACAAAACAACATCGACCGCCAACGGTTTAAGCTATGACTTAGCAGCGGCGTCAGCGCCTGCACTAAAACAATTAGACTCATTTACCCTTGAAGCAAACTCAAGCTTTAATGATTACCCAGCAGCTTCTGCTGATGGCATCGTCAATGCAATTGTAGAGATCCCAACAGGTACTTCTGCTAAGTGGGAACTAAGCAAAGACAATGACAAGCAAGTTATCTGGGAACACAAAAAAGGTGCTCCACGCGTGGTTAACTACCTTGGTTACCCAGGTAACTACGGCTCTATCCCACGTACTGCACTACCAAAAGAGTTTGGTGGTGATGGCGACCCATTAGATGTGATTGTTCTTGGTCAGTCTGTACCACGTGGTGAAGTTGTTCCTGTACGTCTGATCGGTGTGATGAAAATGCTAGATGATGGCGAGCAAGACGACAAACTCGTGGCCGTTCTCACTAACGATTCACCATTTAAAGATGTTTCTTCTCTAAACGAGCTAAACAATACCTACCCAGGTGTTCAAGACATCGTTGGCCTTTGGTTTGAAAACTACAAAGGCCCAGACGGTGGCATGGAACTGCAAGGCTGGGGCGATGATGTGGAAGCCAACAAGATCCTTGAGGCAGCAAGAAAACACTACGCTGTGAATTAAACTGCGGTTTGATTATTGGAATTTGATTTAAGCCCTCGTTGCGTTGCAATGAGGGCTTTTTCTTTGGCGCTGTGGAAATGTAGCGACATATACTGGGTCTATGAAGCTTTTGGGCAAATGTTTGATACGAATCCGTGGTGATTACGAGATCTCGGATAATTACTGATAAGGGAAAGTATTCAAAACACCTACAAGCCACTATCTAGTTTTAATCACTACAGACACTATAAACCGTTAATTAGGCATGGCAAGCGTTACAAATCTGTCCTAAACGTTTTATTAGACTACTTTGTATTACGTACCCATTTGTTATTTTTTTCTGTTATCGAACTGCCAATTTAATTCGTTCCCGTAACCATTGGTGGGCACTACTATGTGTGTTTGCTTTATGCCACATCATGTAATATTTCAGATTAGACATAGCTATTGGTGGCGTCATGATTTGAAGCAAGAGTGTTTTTTGAAACCGCTTTGCAATACTAAGAGGTACATGAGCAAAATAGTCCGTTGTTGCACATAGTACTAAGCTGCCAAAAAAAGAGTCTGTTTCGTAAACAATGTTTCGATTAATAGTCAGTGTCGATACATAAGCGCTCAGAGGGTGCTGATTCCTTCTTCGTTTACTTAACGCGACCTGTGGCAAAGCTTCATATTGTTCTAAATTAATCACTTGTTGTATTTCAGGGTGATCTGCTCGACATACGAGCACGATTGGCTCTTCAAAAATTTGTTCTGCATCCAACATCTTAGAATCGAATAAACTGTTATCGATCACTACATCAACGTTCCTCATCCGAATGCTTTCTAGAGCCTCTTCTTCACTTGAACTGTATTCTCGCAACGCAAATTGAATATTAGGATTACTTGAATAAGGCAACACTTCCAAAAACAACGAATTTAATTGCTCAGGGGAAGTAATGTTAAATCGGTAGCTATCTGTCGTAGGAGAAAACTCCGCTACCGCATTTAAGGTGTTCTCAATGGCAGAGAGCGAATTATTTAAATTCTGATGCAGCGAGTTCGCAAACTGGGTGGGACGGATACTATTGCCCTCTCTTAGAAACAGCTCATGTCCCAGTTTCTTTTTCAAACGTCCAATCGATAAACTCACTGCGGCAGGAGAGCAACCTAGTAACTGGCTCGCATTAGTAATGCTTTGCACTCTCATTACTGCGTTAAACGTTTTTAGCAGATTTAAATCAATGTCTTCAAACAAATTCATAAGCACACCACAATCACACAAGGTTACCAATATGTTAATGGATTAATCATGGCTTAATCCATATTTGTATTTTAACCAATGGTATCGTTTGTTACCTAATCTGTACACTGCGTTTATCAAAACCCTCGATAGGAATAAAAGATGAGCATTAAATTCTCGACCCTTGCTATTACCATCAGTGCATTGGCCTTTGGTGTGTCAGCGAAAACGCTTGAAGTGGCTGAACACGGATTCTCTTATGGCGCAGGTGAGCGTGTCTCACCTGTACATATTTCTGGTGAGAACTTGTCATACGCTGGAGGTGAAGGCTATGGCGATGATCGTATTCATCCCCTTTTACAAGATCTAGGTAAGGCACAAGCTCAGGCTGTTCTTAAGGTGGATGACAATGTATACAAAATATATGGATATGGCTTAACCTCTCCCGTTGTCTTTGTTGGTGAAACGGGTCTGGTTGTTATGGACCCAGGCGAGTCTACTGAGCACGGCATTGCGACTGAAAAAGTCTTTCGAGAAATAACAGGGATTGATCTTCCTGTTACTGGTATCGTCTATTCACACAACCACTTTGATCACCTTGGTGGCGTAAAAGGTTGGGTAGATGCAGAAGACGTTGACGCTGGTAAAGTTGAGATTTATGCACATACAACATTAACAAGTGCCGTTGCTAACTGGGCGTCAAACGTAGGCGCTATTCTAGGACATCGAACAACCTATACTGCTGCAATTTACGCTGGCCGTGATGCGGGCGTTCATGGTTCTGTTAACGATGCACTTGGTCCTCAAGTACAACTTGGAGAGGTTGGTTTTATTCTGCCAACTCAAGAATTTGATGATGTATTAAAAGTGAGCAATGGCGGTTTAGACTTTGAGCTTCACTACGTTCCGTCTGAAACGAATGACGAAATTGTAATGTGGCTACCAAAGCAAAAAATCTTACATGCAGCAGAGGTTCTACAGGGTGAAAACTTCCCTAACTTACACTCGATTCGTGGTACAAAAGCCCGTGATGCCGAAGTATGGTTTAAAGGTATCGACTATATGCGTCACACCTTCCATGATGTTGAAATCATGGTGCTGGCACACGGTCGTCCTGTTGAAGGGAACTGGGAAGTCATGGATGTTTTGACCTCCTACCGTGATGCACTGCAGTTCGTCCATGACCAATCTGTTCGCTACATTAATCATGGTATGACACCATTTGAAATGATTGAGAATGTTAAGCTTCCAGAAAACCTTCATAACCACCCTTGGCTCCACCAACGCTACGGTACCGTTGCTCATGCAGTACAACAACAATACAGTAACTACATTGGTTTCTACCAAGCAGACCCTTGGCAGCTTGCTCCTATGGCTCACAATGACCGTGCAGAAGAGTATGTAAAGTTAATGGGTGGACGTGATGCTGTTATAAATTCAGCAAAAGAGTACATCAAAAAAGGCGACTTCACTTACGCTGCTGAAATACTAACTTACCCAATTCGTATTAATAATGACGATATGGAGGCCCGTAACCTAAAAGCGAAAGCCTATACATTATGGGGTTATGAGCAGGTCAATGTTAACTGGCGTAACTGGGCGATGACTGCGGCGGGTGAACTCCGCGGTGATCTAGACTACAACAGTAGCCTTAATTATACCTCTCCCGACGTCCTTCAGAATCTACCAACTGAGATGATTCTGGACATGATGACCGTTCGTATGAAAGGTGCTGAAATAGCAGATGTGACTGATACTGTGAGTGTAACCTTTAGCGATACTGGCGAAGCATTTACTTATAAAGTTCGTAACGGGATTGCAGAGCTACGCACGGTTGCACTTGAAGATGCAAGTACTCAGATTGTACTGACTCGTGCATTACTTAACCGTATCTTAGGTCAAGGTCAAACCGCACTAGCGGAAGGTATTCAAGACGGTGAATTTACGTTTGTAAAAGGTGATATGGTCTCTTTCCAGCAATTTTTAGGGTATTTCGAGCAACCTAAGACAGGTGCTGAAATTCCGCTAATTGTACGCTAACTCTCGCTAGCGAATCATCTATAGGGAGTGGCTTTGTCACTCCCTTTTCTTTTAAACGTTATTGAGTAAATTGAAATGAAAAAATGGCTATTCTTTATTATTTTATCATTGTCTTTCAAAGCGACTTCATGTGCATTCGATGGTGCTGGATTATCTGCTGGTTTACCTCAGCACCCAGGCTCTCTAACTGCACTAATGAATATTTCTTTAGCTCGTCAGTCTAATTTACTGCCAGAAAACACCATTCCTGAACAGATGTTAGTGTGGCAACTAGCCCAACAATTAAGAGCTGGGAAGCCCAACGTTGACATTACCTTTTATCAAGCTATCGAGGGGCACTATTCAAGATTTTCTAGTCGCCCTTACAGTATTTTCGAGTCATACCCAGACAATGCAAAGCCAAATAATAGTGAGTTAATGGTTATTTCTGAGTTTGATGTATTTGCCGCTCTATTTAGCTCTAAACTCACTTTGCAACAGGCTATAGATGATGGTCTTTTCATCATCAATGGCCCAGCCAGTGAAGTAGAAGAGGTCAAACTATGGTTACAGGCTTCGTTTAGCGGATAAAAAAGTAAAGCAACATACAAAAACTAGCTCCTGCGACTGATGATTTTACCCTTAATAGATTTGATTTAGCTATTAGTACCCTACAGGATGACACCAGATGCATTTAAATCTACTTCCTTAATTACCAATCGACACTCAACAAATTGTAGTGGGTGGATCAAGTAGAGCACTAGATTAGATACTGGTAGCCACCTAAATAATCCTCTAAATACTATTATTTAGGAATAAACGGAACACTAGTAAGAATCACAAGAATCACTTCATTGTGCGCACCAAACTTTTGGACAGAAATGAGTTGGTTAAGTCACCATCACGGGAGAGGCTTTTATCTAAATCACTATTGACCTGTCTACAACTTCACACTTTATAGTGGCTATATTAATTGAGAGGGGCGCTTTCTGTGTTCCCTCTAAAGTAAGTAGAGAGACACTATGAAACGTTTAATTCTAAACATCACACTTTTGGTATTCATGATGCTTAGTAGCATGAGTGCCATGGCTCATGATTCAACGGTTAAGTACGGTATTGCGGTATCCTACGATGGTGAGCAAATTGCGTATGGCAAAAGTGGGAGCGGGAATACGGCACTGATCTTCATTCACGGTTGGAGCTTAGACAGCAGGCTATGGCAAAACCAAGTGAGTGAGTTTTCAAAGCAGTACCAAGTGATCACCATGGACTTAGCGGGGCACGGTAACTCTTCGTTCAACCGCGAAGAGTACAGCATGGTTGCATTTGCTGAAGACATCAAAGCCGTAATCGAGAAAGAACAACTCGAATCCGTCATCTTAGTTGGGCATTCCATGGCTGGTGGCGTAATTGCAGAAGCCGCTAAACTAATGCCGAAAAGAGTGAAGGGCATTATTGGTGTTGACACATCGCAAAACGTGGCGTTAGCGGTTTCACAAAGCGACCTAGATGCAATGACTAAACCGTTTGAAGAAGACTTCCAAGCGGGCATTACTATGTTCGTGAAGGACTCGCTACCAAAAGACGTAGACGCGGATTTACTTTACTGGGTAACGCAAGATATGGCCTCAGCGCCGCCAGCTATCGCGATAAACCAGTTCCGCCATTATCTAGGCCAATATGTAACAGGCGAAGCACACCGTGTGTATGAGAACGTGAACGTGCCAGTAATATTGGTTAACGCTCGCCTATGGCCAACCGATTCAGAAGCGAACAAGAAACACATCAAGGATTACAGTATTTACTACATTGAAGACTCTGGTCACTTCCCAATGCTTGAGCAACCACAGCAGTTCAACACAACCTTAATGAAAGCGGTTAAGTCAGTGAAGTAGGGTGGTTGTAGTCATTCTATAGATAAAACTAAGGCCTCGAGATTGCGGGGCCTTAGTTTTTTAAGTTAAATCGATGGAGCCTGTCAATCTGATAGAGTCCATTACTTTTTGTCTTGAGAGTCTTTATATTTCTTTGCAATCCACTCATGCAAATGAAGTCCCGTTTGGCGCTTTAGGAATACACTGATACCAGCCAAAATTAACAGTCCAATTATTGTGCCCATAATTATCTCCAAAATTAGTTATCGTTCGTCATTCAAAAGTGAATCAATACATGTCGGTATTATGATTAATCCATTGATTTCATTATTTTATCTATATTAAGCCCACCAAGTTCCTCGAGATTATTCTTAATCGCTTCATCGATTGATAGCTGGCGTTCCACTTTCTTTATTTCCTTCTCAAGAAACTTTTCAACTTCTTGAGATACATTGAACATTAGCCCTTGTTCACGCGCTGCTTTTCTCGCTAGTTTAAGGCGAGCATCCAAGTCTGAAGAGATTTTAATGTTCAGTGATACTTTAGGTTGCTTCTTCTGTAATGACATATCGATTCTCAACTTCATCTAAAAAATACTATAAACTTTTCTACCTTTTTAGCAAGAAAAATTTAACATTAACTGTAACAGAAGCAAACAAGAAGCATATCAAGGACTACCGCCTTTACTACATCGAAGATTCAGCCACTTCCCAATACTAGATCAACCAGAACCGCTCAATACAACGTTGATGAAAGCGGTTAAGTCAGTAAGGTAGGGCGCTATAGCTGTCAAAGGATAGTGGTAACCCTTAGAAGATATAACAAAGGCCTTGCGTGTACAGGACCTTTTGTTAATTGGAGGTTTTGCTAGCTACATTCATTCCTAATTTGCGAGTAATGATCGTATTTTTCACTCGTTTATGGTCCTTAAACTTGTGCCTCATAGTTATATAAATGATCTATCAACCACCTCTAGATACGTCATTAACGCTGCTGTTCTTAGCAAGGGTTGACCGAATCTGGTAGGTACTTTCTACTGATAATCACTTTAACTATGTGTTTAGGACGTCCTGCTATGGCTAAGAAAATAATATTCATTCATGGTCGCGCTCAAAAGCCCGATAAAGCTCACCTTCAAGCACTCTGGTATGAGGCTATAGAGCATGGCTTGCAGCGAGATTGTGGACACTCAATTTCATTACAAGCTTTTAAAGATGTCGATAAACGGTTTGTCTATTACGGTGAGCTATCAAACACATTGTTAGACAAACCAACGGAAGACCCTGCAAGTCGTCAGCAAGCGTTGTCTGAACTCAAAAAGTACAAGACAAGCCAGTTCAATAAAACAACGTATAACAAGGTGTCTAAAATTGGTTTTCTAAAAGAGGCGTTGGCAGATACTTTTTCATCGCTCTTTGGAAAGCTGGGTGTGGCTGAGACACTCATTACGAAGGTCGCACCGGACATGGCACACTATTGGAATGAAGATACCTATTTTGGCAGTGATGTCAGGCATAGGTTAATGGTTGAACTCAAGGAAGCGCTCGATAATCAGGATGATGTGATGATTGTGTCGCACAGTCTTGGGTCGATGATCAGTTATGACGTGTTATGGAAATTGTCTCATTACGGAGAGTATAGGCATGACTATGGTGCGGATAAGAAGGTCAACTTATTGCTAACGCTTGGGTCACCGTTAGGAGATGAAAACGTCAAAGATAGGCTAAAGGGGAGTCGCTTGAAAGATGAGAAGAAGTACCCTTTAAACATTCAGCAGTGGATAAACATTTCGGCAGAAGATGATTTTATCTCTCATGACAGCAAAATTAGAAATGACTTTAAGGATATGCTCAAACTGGATCTGATACCCGGCGGAATGAAAGACATCCACCCAATCTACAACCTCAATATTCGCAACGGAAAAAGTAATCCGCATGCTTCCATCGGTTATTTAATTAACCCTAAATTCATTGCAGTATTGGATGAATGGCTTTCTAGTTAATTTGGTTTTACCATCGTAAATTGCTTCGCTGTTCGTTCGTTGAAACTTAGATAAAACAAGGCCTCGCGTGTGCGAGTAATGCCGATCAGTTAA
>NZ_MCSD01000019.1:0-1437 GCF_002872555.1 Vibrio sp. 10N.286.55.E10 | reverse complement strand
GTAATGCCGATCAGTTAAGAAATTTGTGAGATCATTTGACCGATCCTCAAAAGGCTTCAAAATCCGATATTAGGAAACTAATATCGGATTTTTTTATGTCTTTAGAAAGCCAACTTGCCAATACTTTTCGGTCATGTAATACCTTCCACCACTTTGATAAATACTCTGACATCCTTAGTCCAGAGCTTATCCAACAAGGCTTTGAGCAAGCTGGCGTAGCAACCGTTAGAAGAAGGCGGTTACCTTTAGAAGCAGTACTTTGGTCTGTTGTTGGAATGAGTCTCTTTCGTCAACAATCTGTTTGGGATATTGCTAACCAACTCGATATTGTCCTGCCAGACAAACAGCGCTTTGTTGCACCAAGTGCTGTTGTTCAAGCGAGACAGAGGTTAGGCGAAGAAGGTGTAAAGCAAGTCTTTAAGAAGATGGCAGCGCATAGCTATCAATCGTCTAACTTCGAAACTTGGTGTGGGCTAAACCTTCTATCCGTCGATGGTGTCGTTTGGAGAACGACAGATACACCCGAAAATCATCAAGAGTTTAAAGCGCAGCGCAATCAATCATCTGAGAATATTTACCCTAAGGTTCGTATGGTTTGTTTGATGGAGCTTACAAGTCATCAGCTAATCGATAGTGCATTCTCTGACTATCGCACCAGCGAAATGCGGCTCGCAGAAGAGCTTATAGAACAAACGCCAGATCAATCACTGACTATTTTTGACAAAGGATATTACTCTTTAGGGCTGCTTAATCGCTGGAACAAAGTAGGTCAAGAAAGGCATTGGATGCTCCCTGTGAGAAAAGACTTTCAGTATGAAGTTGTCCATAAATACAGCCAGAGTGATGCTATCGTTGCTATAAAAACATCACTTCAGGCAAGGAAGAAGTTCAGTGACCTGCCTGAGATAATAGAAGCAAGGTTGGTATCGAAAGTCATCAAAGGTAAAGAGTATCAGGTACTTACATCAATGCGTGATGGGTTGCGCTTTCCTGGAGAAGACATCGTAGAGCTCTATCGCTATCGTTGGGAAATCGAATTAGGCTATAGGGAAATGAAGCAAACTTTGCTTGATAGTGAATATACATTGCGAAGTAAGCGCCCAGATATGGTTAGACAGGAGCTCTGGGGGATTTTGTTAGCCTATAACCTTATAAGGCAGGTTATGACAAAGGCCGCGAGTAAGTTAGATAGCGTCTGGCCGAATCAATTAAGCTTTACGAGTAGTGCCATGGCTGTGACTCAATACTTTGCAGCTTTACCTTTAACGAGTCCTGGGAAACTCCCTAAACACTATGAAGTACTACTACAGAAAATATCCATGTTTATCCTGCCACCCCGAAGAGAAGATAGAAGTTATCCTCGCTGGGTGAAACTGAAACCCAAGAAATATGCGACAAATAGAAAAAATGCCAGTCAGCTTAACTGACTGGCATTAC
>NZ_MCSD01000018.1:0-132550 GCF_002872555.1 Vibrio sp. 10N.286.55.E10 | reverse complement strand
GTTTTAAAGTGATGTTAATAATAACATTGTGTAATTTCTTATTTAGTACAGGAAGCGAATGTAATCGTTTTTTTATTTTTATCAATATTTTATTTTATGATCCAATTTTTAATTTAAATTAATTAGAATGCGAAAGAGATAAATAGAGGTTTATATCTACAGTTGTAACTTTAGTTAATGCTATCAATAGTTAATTATAACTTATAGTGTTTTGTATATTTATTGTTTTAATTGTATTTTATTATGCTTATATAGTTGATTGTAATCACAGATGAGTTTTTTATTGATTATTTTACTGTTTATACGGTTGAATTTTTTATCAGGATAAAAGATATTCTCGCCAAAAATAAAGGAAGTAAATAATGAAAAATATCGCACCATTAACAATGTTATTATTATCAGCGAACGCTGCGAGTGAAACATACACGGTTAGTCCAAATTTAAAACATGGTCTCCCTACACTGACTGAAGAACCCGATCTGTATCAAGCTCCTAGCTTTGATTTTTTCGATTTTAGTGAGGGATATTTGACAAAGAGGGCTGAAGCCAGTGCCTTATTGCCAATAGCGCTAAATAGCATAGATAGAGTGTGTATCAACACTACGTTTAGTGAGATAGATGGAGAGGCGCGTTATCCACAATCTGGTGTTTTGGTTTACACGTATGCGATAAACACTCAAGGTGAAAAAACGCACAATACCACTATTGGCGACAGAGTGCCGTTGGCAGAAGTTTCACAGCATTGCCTGGACGAATCATCGTGGGTTTACAAGAATTGGTTGGCTGACAAACGTATCAACTTTACGCCTTACAGTTCAGTATTCGCGTTGATTGAAAACGTTGATGTCGTGGTTGAAGGTGAGCTATCTTTGTCTCAAGATCCCGTTGAGTTTGTTGAGCAGTATTTTGATTTCATCACTAAGGTCGGTTTTAACCAGTCTGCAAGTTTCTATCATACGGATGTCATTAGAGACCTCAAATCCATCATTATGGAAGGTCTTCAAAACGAAAATCAGAATGTTCTTGATATTGCGAATATTGCCTTTGGTTCTGGAGTTACCAGAGAAGATATCGCGATTATGGATGATAAAGTCTTTATGAATACTTTCTTGAATATTCGGAAGGTTGCTCAAGGCTCCAATGTTGCTCAATTATCTTCGTTCAGTGTAATTAATGACTTTGATTACCAAGGTCAAAAGTATATTACGGTTGAGAAAAAAGAGCAGTTCGGCGACCGAATCATTACTCAATATGAAATTATTACGCTTAAAAGCGATGGCGAATATTGGATGCTTAATATGTCTGGTGACATGAAAAGCCTTCTTGGTATGTAAGTGCTTTTACTTTTCAGTTCGTGAATTTTTTAAAAAATACTAATATATAAAGGAAAGTAGCAATGAATGCACGAGTCTTATTGACGTCTTTAATTTCATTTATATCACTTCAAGCTTCTGCTTATGAGATGTCATATATAGCTCCTAAAGCACTGCTCCCTGGTGAAGATGTTCAGCAGTTCGAATTAGCCGATTTAAATGGTAACGGTAGGCCAGAGATCGTATTTCTTAACTCTAATGGTGAACTAAAGTACGCGGTTCAAGGTTTTGAAATTAATCAAACTACGTTTTCATTTTTAGAAAGTAAGTCATGGAAGATTGATTCTTACCCAGACGCGGTATTAACATTTAGCGGCGGTCGTTATTACCGATTGAGTGTTGACGGTCGTACTCGAGCGTCAGCCTCAATCTTACTAACTGATGGCACATTTAAGAGTTTGTACTACTCCGAGTTTGCTTCACGATTGTTGATTGACTTTGTTTCTGAGAATGAGATAAGCGGTAAGATCAAAGACCCATATTTAACGGGTTCTGGAGAGATTAACTTTGTGGCGAGACCTGAATAGTAAGCTCATGCAGCGTATATGAATTGAACAACAAAAGAGCGGCATGTTAGCCGCTCTTTTGTTGTTTGAGTTGTACTCGTTTAACTTAGAGATTGCGTACAGCTTGTTTATTTTGCGCGTAGTTATTTTACGTTTAGTTATTTCGCATAATTCGAAGGAAACAGTGCTCGTTTCGCTTCTTCATCGCGTTCTGTTTTAAATTCAACGTCTTTACCAGTTTCGCGGGCACGCAGTGCAGCAGGGCGAGTGTTGATTGCGTTAAACCAGCGCTTCAAGTTCGGGTAAGGTTCTAAGCCTTCTTCACCAAGCACGAAAGGTGCTTTATCAATCCAAGCCCATGCAGCAACATCGACAATGGTGTACTCATTTCCGACGATAAATTCACGACCTTCCATATGCTTCTCTAACACTTCGTAATGACGTTGTGCTTCACGTAGGTAACGGTTCACAGCGTAGTCTAGGCCTGTTGGCGCAGCATGACGAAAGTGTACCGATTGACCAGAATAAGGGCCAAGGCCGCTCGCAATAAACATCATCCAAGAGAGCAGTTCAGCTCTGTCTTCTGGTTGTCCCCCAAGCTCGCCAGTCTTCTCTGATAGGTACAAAAGGATGGCATTAGAATCGAACACGCGTTGCCCATCGTCTTCAATGGCTGGTGTTTTACCGTTAGGGTTAATCAAACGATATTCCGGAGTGTGCTGCTCACCCTTTAAGGTATCAACAGGAAAGAGTTCAAAATCTAGACCTGTCTCTTCTAGAAACAGAGCGATCTTCATTGGGTTGGGTGTTTGGTGAAAATAGAACTTAAGCATGGGTTAACTCCTTGTATTGGTGATTCATTAAAGCACCACTTGAACGGTCGTTCAATAATTGATTTTGAATTATTTGAAAATCTGTTGATTCGTATTCCAAGTCTATGTGTTTAAAACTTCGTTATTTGAGTGAGGATTAACATCGAACAATTCGGTGTGTTGGATTTTAAGTTGTTGAAAAAATGAGCTTAAAGTTGCTGTTTGGCGTGTTGTTTTCTGCGGAGTTCGGGTTTGTGATGGGTAGTTTTCGGTGGAATAGGGCGTATTAAATCCGCAGTCAGATATTCCAACAAAAACGTTGAGCACTGGTTCAAACCAGAATTATCTGGATATACAGGCTTATTGGTAAGTTCAAAATCGTGATCTGTTGCCACACCTTATGCAACAAATGAATATTAACCTCGGAGATTCTGGTGTGGTTCACAGTTTTTTAATCTTAGGGACTTACATTGGTGAGCAAATCTGATGTGAACACTTAACGACACAGGATCTTTCCATGAAAAAGAACATTATCGCCTTAGCTCTTGGTGGCATGCTCGCTTTTGGCGCAACACCTTATTCTTTTGCTGCTAACGATGGCGCAGTACAGGCTTCAGCAGATTACGCGCAGTTGGTGACTAAGCGACAAGTTGTCGACCAACTACTTCTTGATGCGTTGCAGGCGTTTAAGTCTCCGGCAAGAATTTCACACGCGGGCTTCACGGCTAAAATGCCAAGCAACATGGAAATTGTGACTAACCGATTGTTAGAAGCGTACCAGCTAGAACCTTACCGTACTGACTTGTTGATCTCGGCAGCGAACGCTCAGATCTACAACAAGAATGCGGAGCGCGCTATTGAGTTGTTTGAACAAGCACTGACGGTTGCGCCAGACGATGTTGATCTTCACGCTTACCTTGCGGTTTGGCAGAGATTTGAAGGCAATGATAGTGAATCCAACAAGCACATGGAGAAACTGGAAAGCCTGAATAAGGGCAAAGCAGAAGACATCAAACGTATTTTTGCAACGGTCGACCGCGTGTTAGAAACACCGCTGAAAGAGTCTGCAGATAAGGGGCTGTTGAGCGACCACGGTGCCATAGTCACTTTGGGCTACGCACTTAACCCTGATGGTTCTATGCATCAAATCTTGATCGAACGTCTTGAGACAACGTTGGCGATGTCTAAAGCGAACCCAGATGCGATGATCGTGTTAACGGGTGGCGTGCCGAAGAACCATAAGACTGAAGGCAAGTTAATGGCGGATTGGCTTATCTCAAAAGGGGTAAGTAAAGATCGCATCATTGAAGAGAACTACGCGACCAGCACGGTAGGGAATGCCTTATTCAGTAGCTATGCGCTTGCTCGTCATGATATTAAGCACGCGACCATTATCAGCTCGGCAAGCCATGTTCGTCGTGGTCAAACTCTGTTTGAAATCGCGAGCTGGCAAACGGGTCCTCAAGGTATCACCTTCGATACGGTTTCTTACCCAGACAAGCCGCTCGAAGATCTTAAGAAAGCGAGCAGTGGTGAGCTGTTAGGTATTTACCGTGACGCACTGAGAACGTATGGCATGTGGAGCTACCGCTCTTATCCATTAGAGTCTCGCTAGGCTTAGGGTTATTTCACAGTAGGCAAAGTATAAGTTGCTAGTACAATCGAGCACAGCTAGATGGTATGCTGTGCTCCTACTTAATTTAGTGTTTCAAAGGCAAAAAAATGAACCCGATTTTAGCAATGTTGAAAGAGAACAATATTAGCGACGAGCAGATCAGTGAGCTATTCAAAACGCTGACAGAGAACCCTCTTGCAGCAATGGCGACGATCAGCCAACTTGGTTTACCACAAGACAAACTTCAAATGCTGATGGGTCAGGTAATGCAAAACCCTGCGCTAATCAAAGAAGCAGTTGAAGAGCTTGGCCTAGATTTTTCTAAGGTTGAAGCGGCTAAAGAGCAACTTCAAAAATAAGTGAATTTGAATGAGCTAATATCGAATTAGCTTTATCCACATTCAATAAAAAGGTCGTTTAAGTTCAGCAACAGGCTGTCTTAACGGCCTTTTTTGATCTTGGTGGCGATTATTACCTTCGATCACGTTGCTTTCAGTCCCAGCCTCCCATTTTCTACTCAACAATTATTTGAACATAATTGACAGTACTCTTGCCATATCTGCATTGCTACTGACAAATTGCTTACTAGACTTAATTAATCTGTGTGCGACCTGATATGTGCACCTTGATGAACAGAGTTTTTGGATGAAGAAAGCCTTAAGTAATAGGGCTAGCCGATTTGGGCCATAAGCGCGGTTTGTCTATGAGTCACATTAAGGAAAAGAATAAGAGGGCAACAAACTAAGACCTTTATTGAGCAGTGATTTATAGGAAATTAGTTATGAAGTATTTAAAGGAAACCGCTTTAGCGAGCCTTGTGCTGGCTGGGCTTGTTGGTTGTGGCGGTGATTCAGGTTCATCAAGCAGCACGACACCCATTACCTTGAGCGTGAGTGATGCGCCCGTCGATGATGTTAAAGATGTGACGGTGACATTTAGCAAGGTCGCTTTACTTCCTCAAGGGGGAGGTTCGCCTCTGATTTATGATGTGTATAAAACGGACGAAAACGGTAACTACGTTGATGAAAATGGCGATCCATTACCTGATGGCGCAGATCCTATTCCATTAAGTGTTAATTTGTTGGATTACCAAGGCAGCGATGCGCTTCCTTTGATTGAAAATGAGGTAGTTCCAGTAGGTAGCTATAAGTTGTGTGTGTTCGCGAATGATGGTGATCATCCAACAGATCCATCTTACGTGATAGAAAATGATGATACGAATCGTGAGTTAACGGTGAAAGGTAATGGCGCGTGCCCGCAAGGTGTAGGTAAAGAAGATAACGCTGGCGTACTGTACTTCAACAACTCTTTTAACGTGAACCAGCAAAGCAACGATTTTGTTGTCGAGTTCGATCTTCGACGTGGCCTAAAGAACAGTTCGACTTTCCCTGATTACACCATTCAAAGAACGTCTGTGAGCCTGATCAATACGGTTGAGACAGGAAATATTGAAGGTACTGTTGCGAAGCAAACCTTTGATGCTTGTAGGCTCACAACCGATAATACCTTTGTTCAGGCGGTCTACTTGTATGAAGGCAACATCGACAAAGATGACATGGCTCCGATTGGTGGTAGTGAGGAAGTTAAACCAGTCACTTCAGCTTCCGTTGTGCTTGGTGAAGACCAAACTAATTTTGAATTCTCATTGGGCTTCATTGATCCAGGTACTTACTCATTGGGTTATACCTGTACTGCGCAGCATGACAGTGACGAAGATAATGCAGCGCCACTAGCTGCTGGGTTCGCAATATACGAAGCTCAAAACGGCGTGCAAGTAACGGTTGGTCAAGACAGCCAAGTGTCATTCTAACCTTGATGTGAATGACGATTTTTAATAAAAACGGCCTCTTATTTGGAGGTCGTTTTTGATCATGTCACCTAGCTAGCATGAATTTGATGCGCATTGAGTGTGACTCTAGGGTAGTGATAATGTAACGTTGTCTCTCTTACTTTAACCTAGCGAAATGTACTCCGGCGTTGCTCATGAAATCTAGCTTAAGTATTCGATCTTACACCAAGCAATTTAATACCCATGCTCATGATGACCATCATCAACTGGTATTGCCGATCCAAGGCAGTATTAATATTGAAATGGTGGGGTATGTCGGCAAAGTGGCCGTGGGCGAATGTGTGGTGATTCCGGTAACCACAGCGCATGCGTTTAAGGCGGATGAAGCAGCGCGGTTTATTGTCGCAGATATGGCAGAGTTACCGCAGCACTTGTTAGAGCATGATCTCTCGGTTTTCACGATAACGCCACCTTTAATGAGCTTCTTGCTGTTTGTTGAGAAGCAGTTGGAATACCAAGTAGACAGTGGCATTGAGTCATCTATCTTGGATGTGTTTTCACTGCTTTTAGAACAACAAGAAGTAAGCAAGAGCATCGACCCTCGAATTCGTGCGGTACAAAGGCTGATCGCGGATAATTACACGCAGCCGTTATCCATTTCACAACTTGCAGAAACGGCCTGTTTAAGCCCCACTCAGTTTAAGAAGCGCTTTAAAGAGTGTATTGGAATCAGTGCGCTAAAATACATCACTCGCTATCGTATGGAGAAAGCTCAAGCCTTGTTAACCCATACCGATTTACCCGTTCAGTTGATAGCCGAAAATGTGGGATATAGTGATGTTTCTGCTTTCAGTCGCCGCTTCTCTCAGCATTTTGGGATGTCTCCAAGGGCTTTTCTAGGCTCCATGAAAGACAGTCTTTAGAAACAATAATAGCGTCCTTTCAGCAAACTAAATATTATAAACATTCACTATTATCTATTTGAAAAATGAAAATTGGATAATAGAAATGAATCTTGCCATCAATCGCGTTAATGAATTCCAAACGGGCACTTTAGCCATCTTGTTTGCTTCTATTTTATGGGGCACGACAGGCACCGCCGCAAGCTTTGCTCCTGATCTAAGCCCATTAGCGATTGGCGCTTTCTCTATGGGTGTCGGTGGCCTAATGCAAGCGGGCTTGGCGTATCGAAAAATCCTATTCGCTTTCGACAAACTTTTGCAGAACAAGAAGCTGTTGGCAGTGAGCGCTTTGGCTTTGGCGGTATATCCCTTAGCTTTCTATTCTTCAATGAAACTATCAGGTGTGGCGATAGGTACCGTAGTTTCGATTGCTACCGCACCTTTCTTTTCTGCACTGCTAGAGTGTCTGATTAGCAAAAATAATAATATCAACAAACGTTGGCTCACTAGCTTTGCGATTGGTGTAGTAGGTATTGGGTTGTTGGTATTTTCAGAATCATCATCGGCGAGTGACTCTGGCGACGACCTGAAGCTTTTGGGGATTGGATTAGGTTTGGTGGCAGCCCTGTGCTATGCCATTTATTCTTGGGCGACAAAGGCACTGATCGATAAAGGGATTAAGTCACAAGCGGCGATGGGCAGTATTTTTGGCCTCGGTGCGATGCTGTTGTTGCCAACGCTCTGGTTTACTGGTGAGAACCTGTTTTCCTCGCAGACCAACGTATTAGTCATCAGTTATCTGACGTTAATCCCACAATGTTTGGGCTATGTCGCCTTCAGTTTTGGTTTACGCCATGTCACCGCGAGTAGTGCCAATCTACTTACTTTGTTTGAACCGGTAGTCGCAGCGGTGCTCGCGGTCTGCGTTGTCGGTGAGCTGATTCCTTTTACAGGGTGGTTTGGTATGTCCCTGATTGTACTGTGCTTGTTGATACAGTCGAAGCCATCTTAAATAGCGTTATAAGTACTTGTTTTTTAGCGCCTAATTGAAATTTATTCATGCGTAATTCTTATAATTGAATAAAATCAGTATCTCAGTTGTGAGAGTGCTGTTACTATCGCTATCAATAGTCGGGGGGCATATACCTTATTTGGTGTTTGCTGAGATCGTTATTCGAGACCCGTTGAACCTGATTCAGTTAACACTGGCGTAGGGAACTATGATTACTTTGCCTACGTGGTTCAACAATGATCTCTCATTGGTTTCATCTCCACACTCTCTTTACGGCCAAAGTTCGGTTCTCTTACGTCTTTTAGACAGTAGGAGCGACCATGACACAGCATTCCATTTCTAAAGCATCACCTAGCAACACTCAAACACCAGAAAACCAATTTTCTTCGATCAATACTCCGATTGTTTTGACCATCGCGGGTTCTGATAGTGGCGGCGGCGCAGGTATTCAAGCTGATATCAAAGCTATGTCGGCAACGGGTAGCTTCGCTTGTTCTGTGATTACTGCTATCACATCTCAGAACACCCAAGGCGTGTCCGCTATTTTCCCAATCCCACTTGAGCATGTCGCTAGCCAACTAGATGCAGTGTTTACTGATTTGAATATCGTGGCAGTAAAAGTCGGTATGTTGGCGGATTCGCAAATCATTAAAGTCGTCGCGGACAAAATCAAACAATACCAACCTAAACACTTAGTGATCGACCCTGTAATGGTCGCAACAAGTGGTGACCTTCTCTTAGAAAACTCTGCTATCACCACGCTAAAACAAGAGCTGATTCCGCTCGCAGACATCATTACCCCTAACTTGCCAGAAGGCGCTGCACTTACAGGAAAAGCCGTGCCTGAGAGCGAAGCTGAAATGCAGAATATGATTGAAGACCTGCGCGCTTTAGGTGCTAAAGCAGTCCTGCTAAAAGGCGGTCACTTGGAGAAAGATGAAAATAGTAACGACTTGCTGATTCTACCAACCACATCTGCTGTGATTAGCGCGAAGCGTTTTCCGACTAAAAACACCCATGGCACGGGTTGTACGCTCTCTTCTGCAATTGCTTCTTTCTTAGCGCAAGGCAACACGCTTCCAGAGGCTGTCGACCTAGGTAAACAATACATTTCACGCGCGATTGCTCATGCTGACGAACTCCAAGTTGGTCAAGGTCATGGCCCGGTAAATCACTTTTTCGCTGGGCACGGCAATGTCCGTTAATACGATTGGCGTTCAACTCAGCAATGCGTCCTTACGTTATAACGACAGCGAACACGCAACCTTATCGGGATTGTCGCTTAGCTTAAACGCAGGTAAGTGGACGGTATTGTTGGGTCGAAGTGGCTGCGGAAAAACCACCGTATTGCGTTATCTGGCAGGCTTGCTGGACGACAAGGTGGAGTGGCAGGGCACATTGGCAACGTCTGATGAACTGCCTCTAACCGATCGCATCGCTTACATGGCGCAGCAAGATTTGTTACTGCCATGGTTATCGGTTATCGACAATGTTTGCCTGAGTCATCGCTTTCAAAATCCAGCATCTGATAAAGCGCTACAAACCAATCAAGCACTCGAGTTGCTTTCTGCGGTTGGTTTGGCAGATTACGCGAATGCGATGCCGGATCAATTGTCTGGAGGCATGCGTCAGCGAGTCGCTTTGGCTCGCACTTTAATGCAAGACAAGCCAGTGGTGCTGATGGATGAACCGTTCTCTGCGCTGGATGCGGTAACGAGACACAAGTTACAGACCTTAGCGTGTGAACTGTTAAGGGATAAAACCGTTGTCCTGATCACCCATGATCCACAAGAAGCGGTGCGTTTGGCGGATAACTTGTATGTGTTGCAAGGCACACCGGCGAGTGCTCACTCTTTATCTGTTCCTCACACGTCAACGCCACGAGTGCTCGATGGTGAGTGTGCCGAGTTGCAACAGGCGATCTTAGACCAGTTGGAGCGTGATTATGAATGATCTAACGCGAAGCGAAGCTGTGGCTCATTCAACTAACGGACAGGCTGCCACTACACGCCCTCGTCAGATGAACCCCGTGATGCGTTTGCTTATCAGCAGTGCTGTTATTCTGGGTTTATGGCAAATGGTGGTAGTTATTTTCGAGATGCCAAGCTTCATTCTGCCAGCTCCCGCAGAAGTCTTCCTCAAGTTGATTGAACGCTACGATGTGTTACTCAAACACACTTGGGTGACTGCGCAAGAGATCTTACTTGGTCTACTGCTAGGTTTGTCGATGGGGCTGTTTTTTGCTCTGCAGATGTTGATGTTTGATCCATTGAAACGTTGGCTATTGCCTATCTTAATTGCTAGCCAAGCGATTCCTGTATTCGCGATCGCGCCAGTATTGATGCTGTGGCTTGGCTATGGCATCGCTTCAAAAGTGGTGATGGCGGCAATCATAATCTTCTTCCCTGTAACGACCTGTAGCTACGACGGCTTGCGTAATACACCGACAGGCTATCTCGATCTTGCTAAGACGATGGGTGCATCGAAATGGCAACTGCTTCGTCACATCCAACTGCCTGCTGCACTGCCAACACTGGCATCTGGTATTCGTGTCGCTGTGGTGATTGCGCCAATTGGAGCGGTCGTCGGCGAGTGGGTGGGTTCGAGTGAGGGGCTGGGTTACTTAATGCTGCAGGCCAACGCGCGCATGATCATCGATGAGATGTTTGCCGCCTTGTTCATCTTGGCGGTGCTGTCTATCTCGCTCTACTTCATTACAGACAAGTTACTCAAAAAAGCTATCCCTTGGGAGAACCAGTAATGGTTAGCTCAATAACTCTTTGTTTAATAAAGCTTCGCTCAAGGCTATTTATCTAAACAAACCTCGTTAAAAATTAGCTCGATAAACACAATAATAATATTCAAAAGGAAAGGTTAACTATGAAAAATACCAAATTGGTAGGTGCAGTGGCACTGCTTGCTTCATTGGTTTCAGGTCATGCATTGGCGGATTCTGAACAAAAGAAACTGACACTGATGTTGGATTGGTTTGTGAACCCGAACCATGGCCCGATTGTGATCGCTCAAGAGCGTGGCTACTTTGCTGATCAAGGCTTAGAGATTGAAATTCAAGAGCCCGCTGACCCAAGCACGCCAGCAAAATTGGTTGCGGCAGGTAAGGTCGATTTAGCGGTAACTTACCAACCAAGTTTAACCATGGATGTGGCGGCAGGCTTGCCTCTCGTTCGTGCATCAACTCTTATCGCGACGCCACTGAACACACTAATGGTACTGGATAACGGCAAGAACGATTCGCTAGCGGATCTTAAAGGTAAAAAAATCGGTATTGCGATTGCTGGCAACGAAGAAGCGACTATCGGCACTATGTTAGCGCAAGAAAACGTTGCTTTTACAGATGTGCAAACCATCAATGTTGGTTGGGCACTTTCATCTTCATTGGCATCAGGCAAGGTAGACGCAATCTGGGGTGGCTTACGTAACTTCGAAACTAACCAGTTAGCTCTTGAAGGCTTTAAAGCCAAAGCGTTTTTCCCAGAAGAGCACGGTGTGCCAGCTTACGATGAGCTTATCTTTGTGGCGAACGCAAAGCAGCACGACGATGAAGCGATCAAAGCGTTCAACAAAGCATTGGAACAAGCAACGACTTACATCGTGAACCATCCAAAAGAGTCATGGAGCGAGTTTGTGGCGTATTCACCAGATACGTTGAACAACGAGCTTAACCAACGCGCATGGAACGACACACTAACCCGTTTCGCACTTCGCCCTTCTGCAGTAGATATGAAGCGTTACGATGATTACGCGCAGTTCATGTTTGACAAAGGTATTATTAAATCACTACCAAAAGCCGCTGACTACGTACCGACTTTTGACTAAGGAATCTCATGAAATACCAAGACTTAATCCAAGCCTGTCAACAAGATTGGCAAGACTACACTGAGCATGATTTTGTTAAAGCGCTGGCAAACGGCACTCTCGCTCAGCCGTGTTTTCTGCATTACCTAAAACAAGATTTTCTGTTTTTGAAGCAGTATGCTCGCGCTTATGCATTGGCGATTTACAAGGCAAAAACACTGGCTGATATGCGTCGTGCACTGCCAAGTGTTCATGCTTTATTAGATTCTGAAATCTCTCACCATGTGACTTACTGTGGTCAGTGGGGTTTGACGGAATCGGATTTAGAAAACGAACCTGAAGATTTCGGCACAGTTGCTTACACGCGCTACGTTCTAGATGCAGGTATGACGGGTGATCTTGTTGATCTTTATGCGGCACTGGCTCCATGTTCAATTGGTTATGCTGTGATTGGTAAAGCGCTGTTAGAAAGCAGTGATACTGTTTTGGAAGGTAACCCATACGCAAGCTGGCTTCAGCTTTACGGCGGCGAAGAGTTCCAGTCTGGCGTGGCAACGGGCGCGGAATATTTCAATCAGCTACTGGCTGAGATTGATATTAACAACGAGCGCGGTCAGAACATCGTTCATATCTTCAAAACCGCAACACGTATGGAAGTGGCTTTCTGGCAGCAAGGTCTGAATGCACTTAATGACTCAACAGCGGCTTAAAAGCGATTTTCACGAATAAGGATTAATCCATGCTAACTGAACAAATCATCCAATCACTGCGCGCAGTTCGAGAGCAAAAACCGTTGGTTGTAAACATCACCAACTACGTCGTGATGAACAACACGGCCAATGCGTTATTGGCAATTGGCGCTTCGCCTATCATGGCACACTCACAACAAGAACTGGCTGAGATGATGTCATTCTCTGGCGCTTTGGTGATTAACATTGGCACGTTAGACAGCGTTTGGACGCCAAGAATGCGCTTCGCGGTAGAACAAGCAAACACGAACAACAAGGTGGTGGTTCTTGACCCTGTGGGTTGTGGTGCAAGTACGCTGCGAACTGAGACTTCTCGTGAAATCGCACGTTTAGCGGATAAGTTGATCATTCGTGGTAACGCGTCTGAGATTATCGCGTTAGCGGGTGAGCAAGCACAGAGCAAAGGCGTTGATGCACTAGATAGCAGTGATGCTGCATTAGGCGCAGCGCAATGCTTAGTGGCTGAATATGGCGCAAATGTGGTGATTTCTGGTGAGACGGATTACGTTGTCACGAAAGACAGTGTTGTGACGTTAAATAACGGGCACCCAATGATGCCGTATGTGACGGGCATGGGTTGTACCTTAACTACTTTGGCGGGCGCGTTTGCTGCTGTCGGTGATGAAAGTGGTTTGGCTGCTGCAGCGGTGTTGGGTGTGGTTGGCGAAATCGCGGCTGAGAACTCTCGTGGCCCAGGTAGCTTGCAAATGAACTTGCTTGATGAGTTGTATCAACTAGATGAAGAGACACTGATTCAGCGTCTGAAGATTCAGTAGGCTTAATCTAGTTCTAAGCTCAAAACTGATAGTTCGAAGTTAATGGCTCTTAATTTAAAGCTTTTAACTAAAAGAAAGCCCCCGACACTTATGTGTAGGGGGCTTTTTGTTTGTGACTCAGAACTATGTCAGCTGTGATAAAGCAGCTTATGCTAGGTTCTAAATCGATTCACTTGGCTCTCTAGGTGATGAGCAACCTCAGTTAAGTCGCTCGCTGCGCCAGAAATACTGCTTACAGACTCTTGGTTACTTTGTGCGATAGTATTGGCACCTTGCGCATTTTCACCCAGTGATTTGGTTAAGCAGTCCTGCTCATCGACGGATATCGCGATTTGGCTGTTGGCCTGATTCAAATCCTGGATGTGTTGGTTAATCACATGCAAATTCTGAGAGGCTTGCTGTGCCTGAGTCGAAGCATCGGAAACCGTGCTGTGGCTCTCTTTGATCGACTCGAGTGCGTCTTTAGCACCGCGCTGTAGCGAGGTGATGAGTTCATCGATCTGGCTTGCAGAATCTTGAGTACGCTTAGCGAGAGTTCTTACTTCATCCGCTACGACAGCAAACCCTCGACCTTGCTCACCTGCACGCGCTGCTTCAATAGCCGCATTCAATGCCAGTAGGTTGGTTTGTTCAGAAACGCCTTTGATTACTTCAAGAATGGCACCAATGTTCATCGACTCTTTATGTAGGTCCGTCACTTTCTGGCTACTGACCTGCATGCTTTCATCGGCACTGCCAATCTCATGCAGTGTTTTGTCTACTTCTTTGAGTCCCATCGCCACATTCTCGGTTGCTTGGTTGGCAACTTGAGAGGCGTGGTTAGCACTTGCAGCAATTTCTGATGTGCTGGAAGCCAATTGATCAACGGCAGAAGAGATATTGAGCATTTCGCTGTTCAACTGTGTTGCGTTGGTCGAGCTATTATTGGTCACCTGGTTAAGCGACTCTGACATCTCGCCAATACGCACACTAGAGCGGTTCACTTGGCCAACAATATCGCGCAGAGACTCAATGGTGATCTCCATGTTGGTTAGCAGTTCACCAATCTCGTTCTTGCTCTCAATGTTCACTTCAACATTCAGATTGCCCTGAGAAAGTTCGTTGGTGATTTGTTTAACCTGCGCGATGCCTGTGGTAATAGAGCGAGTCACCAACACGGCGCTCGTCATGCCAATAACTAAGGCAACTCCTGTCAGCAATATAATGATTTGAATCGAGCGCTTTTCACTGGCTTGCAGTACAGGCGTGAGCGCTTGCTTTTGTTGTTCAAGAATACTTTGAGCATCGGCGACCGCAATCGCTAAACTGTCGCCAATAGAGGCGAGGGTAGCGGTTCTTTGAGTGTTCTCAATCATTTGTTGATGAACTTGCTCAAAGCCCTTTGCATACGCTTCGCGTTGGTTCGAGAAGTCTTCAATCAGCTCACTTTGATAAGGTGAGGATTTGAGAGATTCAATGTCGCCTTCGATACCTGGTAGCGCGTATTCAAAGATATCTTTGCCCGCTTCATAGGTTTTGAGGTCGTTGTTGTTTGAGTAACTGAGCACGGTGATCTTGGCTGCGAGGAAGTTCTCCATCAACATGCCGGCGTATAAGCTCGCGTTTGGATCATTGTTATTGTAAGACTCATACAACAAGCTCTGAGCAGCTTTCAGTGCGTTGGTCTCTCGTTTGACCATCTCAACGTTTACCAGTTGTTCAATGAGGAGCTCACTCTGTTTCATTGACCCATAAGCCACATCAAAGGCCGCAACGCTGTCTTGCACTAATTGCAGGCTCGACAAGCTATCGGTGTTGGTGGTGGTTTGGATTAAGTTGTTCAGCAGTTCATCAATCGCGAGTTTACTTGATTGATAATTCGTTTCGTACTGTTCATCCAATGACTCTAAGTAACGTTCAGAAGCCAAACGCACCTGAAGAAAGTGCACTTGAATGTTGCCTGAGAGTGTCGCTTTATGGCTGAGTTCACTGTATTGGCTGAAGCCGTTCGACAAGGTTTGGATACCTTTGTAACTCACAAAGCCTGAAATGACGAAAAAGAGCAAGCAGATGGCATAACCCAGCTTGATCTTGAGCGCTATAGAAAGGTGGCGCATAACTATCCCTATATTTACCTGATTCCTTCATAGCGAAGTATTCCATAAAACAGCGTTCTGGGCAGGCTTAAGTGAATAGTTTGTGTAATAAGTAACGCTTTCGTTAAAAGTTTCAGGATTTTCGGTATGCTTTCAACGAGTTGTATATTCAATGGTGCGCGCTTAATTGAGCTAATTTAGTATTAACTTCCATGCACATGATGCGAATTGTCGGTAAAATGGTAGCAACTCAATTTAGACTCCGACTCCAAAGGCACGATATGAACCCTTATAAGCTCTACTTAGTAACGGATGACCAACAAGATTTAGAAACGCTTAAGTTCGTGGTTGAACAAGCAATCGCTGGTGGTGTCACTATGGTTCAAGTAAGAGAGAAGCATGGAGATGTGAGAGCTTTTATTGAACGAGCGCAGGCCGTTAAGTCGATTTTGTCTGGTTCAGGTGTGCCGTTGATCATTAATGATCGAGTTGATGTGGCATTGGCCGTTGATGCCGATGGTTTGCACTTGGGGCAATCGGATATGCCTGCCGCGTTAGCACGCAAGCTGATTGGCCCTGATAAGATTCTTGGTTTGTCGATTGAGACTGAGCAGCAGTTACAAGAAGCCGATAGTTTGCCGATTGATTACATTGGCCTTAGTGCGATTTTCGCGACACCTACCAAGACAAATCTAAAGAAACACTGGGGTTACGAAGGCATTCAAATAGCGTTAGAAACGACCAAACTGCCGATTGTGGGTATCGGTGGCATCAACGAGTCGAACATTCCGCAGTTGGTTCAGACGGGTATTCACGGCTTGGCTTTGGTGTCGGCGATATGTCACGCTGAAAGCCCTAAAGAAGCGACCCAAGACTTACTATCTCTAATGGGAGAGTGAAGAGGTTATAGACTAGAAAACAAATGAGGCTAGTCATCTGTTTTCTAGTGAAAGCACCAGTACAAAGTAGTGGTAGATGTGCTTATCGACTGAGCATTTAAGGTGCTCTATCTAACACACTGTTGGGTCTATTGAATACACAGAGCAACGGTGCCGATGATCATAAGAACGATCGCAGCGTACCAACCGTATTGTGCGGTTTTATCAGCAACAAACACCTTAATGTAGTTGATCTCTTCATGCGCCATTGCGATGAAGTCCGTGTAGTTAATCGACAACTCACGGCTAGCTTCTTTCAGGTCTTGTTGAAGCTTGTTGAAAGACTCATCGATGAAGCCCTTTGTTTCCGAAGCAGACGGAGTAGCAGTTAACGCTAGACTATTCCAAACCGCCATACGCGATTCATATTCGCTTTCACTGACACAATTAAGTACGCGTAAATCATACTCTCGTTTGTTACGCTCTTTACCCATTTTCTCAGGGCAAATATTTCTTAAAACGTTCACGACAAATTTTCCAAAAGGTTCATTTAGATATAAAAAAGCACTCGATGAGCGCTCATAAACTGGGGCGAATTAATATTCAAAAAGTGATCTATTTGAAACCGGAATAAGCGACTGCAAGGCAGAGCGTTTATCTGAGAGATTTGAAGTTGGGTCAGTGGTGTTAAAGAGCGATTTGGGTCCGTCTAAATTTGTTTGAAAAGACAAACCCGTTGGGATCGCAGTGTAGTTAGGTCACTTTTGGACATCAACTAGGGTGTTTTATCCAGACGACAAAGATATTTATCGGCAAGATAAGCAGAAATGAGGTAGCAGTGGTGAGTTCCACGCCGATATTGAACCTCTGAATTGACGATGTGTGAAGAATAAGGGAGGTTAGTTTGCCTGCCATTGATTGTATTGCAGTGAGTGTCCCTTAAGTTGCTCAATAAGGCTGGTGAGAACTGGGCCATTGATGTGGCTGCGAGAAACTAAACAACCCACAGGAGTAATCCAACCACCATGCTCGTGTGAGACAGGCAACGCCACAAGATCGCCTTTTTGAATGCCTTCCATCACCATCATTTCGGGCACATTTGCCCAACCGACGTTCTGTTCAACGAGATCAACTATGGTCTTGTGGTTGTTCGCATACCAAAGCATCGAGCTAATACCGTAGGTGAACCACAGTTCGCGCTGTTTTGAACTACGATGCACACATTGGCGATAGTGCTTGAGGTCTGAGTCTTGTACTACGGACATGTGACTCAGTTCGTGAGTGGCTGAACTAACGGTTAGGAAACGCGCTTGGCCCAGCAAGAAGAAATCCATATCAACCTTAAGCTCACCGTCCGCGTAGATGATGCCAATCTGTGCTTTTCCGCGTCTTACTAGATCTTCAACATCAAAGGTTGAGGTGATAATGATATCGAAGTGTGTGATTGGAAACTGATCGGCTAGTGAGCTGATTATCTTGATGAAATTTGTATCTATGATGCTTTCGTCAATGGCAATGATCAGTTCGTGCTCATCTTCCTGTGTCAGGGATTCTACTTTTTGATCGAAATACTTTTGCTGGTCAAGAATCGACTTAGCCACAGGCAATAGCGCTTTACCTGTATTGGTCAAAACGGGGATGTTTTTCTCTCGGTTAAACAGCTCTTGGTCGATGGCGATTTCTAGATTGGCGATCGACTGGCTGACGCCGGATTGAGCGCGTTTCAACTTGCGTGCGGCGGCAGAGAAAGAGCCACTTTCACACACTGTGACGAAGACTTTTAGTTGCTCAAAACTGTACATGCTATCTCTCGCTCAATACAAAATGGGTTATTCATGCTTAAGTTATCACTAATCGTGATGGCTGTTAACTTTCTCTTATTGTTTCCGGTGACATAATCTCGGCTAATCCAACACGCATTAGATTATTTAGAGGAATGTATGAGTACCTTAGAAAGAGTGTTTCACTCTGTATTATTTGAAGTATTGGCTGTCACACTGTCAATTATAGGTTTAGCGATATTTACTGAGCACGATGTAAATGCCTTATCAGGAACCATGATAGTTTTTGCGACCATCGCGATGATTTGGAACTACTGTTTTAACCGTATTTTCGATCGTTATTTCACGGGTGAAAAATCCAAGCGTTCACTCAAGTTACGTGTTTTTCATGTCGTGCTATTTGAGGCTGGCTTGTTGATAGCGACGATCCCTGTGATGGCATACTTGCTTAATGTGGGGTTATGGCAGGCATTTTTGATGGATATCGGCGTGACCATTTTTATTACCATTTACGCGTTTGTGTTTAATCTGATTTACGATCATGTCCGAGCATTAGGGGTACGCCGAGCGGATCTAGCCGTTCAGTAATCTACCAAGTCAGTAAACACGTGTTTAACTACTAACCGTTTGTTTATTCGTTATTTTGACAGAGACATTCGGTTAGTAGGCCTAGGTAACTCGTCGTTTGTTCTGCTATCTTAAAGAAGGTGATAATTAGAGTTCTTGAAAGAACAGATTAAGAGGAAAGGATGCCAAATACTTCTCAGATAATGACAGTGGTTGATAAGAAGGAAGTAGAGCTGTTTGCGGAACTGTTCAAACATATCGATGGTGAAATCTACACCTTGTTACGCAGTGCCAAAATCCCCAATGACATTCTCACCAGCAATGACCATTACGATTACCTCCCAGAGACCACCATAAAAAATGTGGTCAAGATTATGGGGGAGTCGGCGTCGAGAGAGGAGTTCTCGTTGTTTATGTGGAGCTTTTGCAAGCAAACTTATGTTCCAAGGTTTGTGGTTAAGCTAAGCCAGCAGGATTCATTGAAAAGTGCGTTAGACCAATTTGGTGAACAGTTAAAGTTGGTATCCAATGGGGCTCATGTCTATACCAAATACGCAGGTGGTAAGTGGTGGTTTGTTCGCGAGAAGCCATTTACGAACGCGCCTTGGTTTAAGTTCGCTGAATTGTTCTCTGTCATTTTCATAAACGAGCTACTTTCAGTATTAACGCAAGGACGTTGGAAGCCGTCTGAGGTTGGCATTCAAAGTGGCGATCTCGAATGTTTTCAATCTCTTCCACAAATGGGCACTGCTCAATTTTATACACAGAGACCCGTTACGGCCTTTGAAATTCCAGAAGAAATCATGCTTGCGCCGATTGTCTTGCCAAAGAATACTATTTCTCATCATCATTACTCTGGCGAGTTCAATTGTCGGTATTCATAAAGAGCGAGCCTTGTATCGCTCTTGGTATGGACTGTTATTGATTACGGCTTTAGTGTCTGGCGTTTTTTCGTTTTTGGAAGGCTATAACCTGTCGATAGTGACACTATCAGCGTTGGCTGTATTTTTGTTTTCACACATTTACTCGGCGTTAAAACAGGTGATGAAAGCAAAAACGGTGACGCCCAATCACATTATCGGGTCAATCTGTATCTACTTGTTATTAGGGTTTGCTTGGTCGACCATCTACTTGTTGATTTTAGAGATCTTCCCTAATGCATTTAATGGGTTAGAAGAGCAAATTTGGCTAACCAACTTGTTCAATGCGATGTACTTTAGCTTTATCACCTTGACCACGGTTGGCTATGGCGACATATCACCGGCCCTGCCTATTGCTCAATTCTTTGTGTTTATGGAATCCATTATCGGCAGCTTCTATTTGGCTATTATGGTGGCGAGTTTGGTGAGCATTCGACTTGCACAGTCTCAGTCCCAATAGAACACTTACAAATAATAGAGCACATACAAACAAGCCGGCAATCGCCGGGCTTCTTCTATTTTATGAGCTTCAAAGTCTCTTTAAGTCTGAACTCAGTGTGAGCTACAAACCTTAAGCTTCAGTGCCTTGAATCTTCTCTAATTCAGCGATAGTCGTTTGCGATACAAGTTGACTATCCATGTAATAGCTAACGTTTTGACCCTCTTTGATGCCCGTTAGAGTAGCCGTTTCACCAGATGTATAGACGATGTCCATTTGAACCGTATTCTCGTCGATCATAATCATCTCACCCGTTTCAATAGTGCGATTGTTTGAAATTGGGCCTACAGGGGCTTCTTTAAGGCTTGGGTCTAGCTCATCGTTTACTTTGAAGTGAGTATCTGTTTTTGTATCAAATACGTGTGGTGAACCGCTGATCGGGTTTTTACCTGTCCAGAATTCAAGTGAGTTGAATACGACATAGTCGGCTGCGGTTGTAATACCGTATACAGGCGCTAATAAGAAGTTTACACCTGCACGAGCATAGCGGTTATCGACAACTTCAACGTTAAATTTCATCACTTTCCCTGTTACGGCGTTACTGCCGATACAACCCGTTAGCGCAGAAGCCAAAACCGTTAGTCCTACAATTTTAAGTGCAATCTTTTTCATTTTAGTACCTGTATAAGTTAGAAGTCTGTTTTGTTGGAACAGGTGTAGTATGGTTTTTATTCGATTATCAGTTTTACCATTTAGCGCCACTGACAATATCAAATGTCCTCGGGTTTTTGGCATAAAGCTAGGTATAAAACTGGGCACAAAAAAAGCGCGACCTAATAGGGCGCGCTTTTGGGTATTTGGATAAGTCGTAATGAAAACAACGACTCCAATATAGAATTACTTCATCACATAAGAATAGGCCGATACGACAAGCCAACGGAAAAATTGAAATAAAAGGGTCGAGGCTCTAAAGGCAAACTTAGCGACTGATAACATTGCTTCTGCACCAATACTCACGCACTTATGCAAATCGGATTCTTTGAATTCTGAATAGGTCATGTGTTTTCTCACTTCTGGCTGTTATCTTTCATATGTAAGTAACGACTCCTGTCTGGCGATATACCCTGAGCGCGTAATGTACGAACTTTCCCCGAATGAGATTTACCATTTCATGCCAAGTAGTGTGAAAACTAGTCAAAAGATAACGAGTTGAGAGAAATTAAGTACGTACCTAGGTGTAACTGAGCAAGTTACCGAAAAAGCGAGGGTAATAGTGGTATGATCCCGGGCTCAGCACCATAAGTGATAAAGAATAGGAAACAGAATGACTCACCTTACCGAACAGCAAGAAGCTGCAATGGCGACGTTTAAGGAAAACTTACACCTGCCCAATGGTGGTTTTCATAAACTGATTATCGAGCTAAGTAAGGAATATCAGTTGCCTTTCCAAAAGGTGCGTGCGGTTTTAAAGAAAGCTCAAAAAGATGTGGAACGACAGATAAGAGAAGACTTTACCAACGTTGATGACACAGTACTGAGCCAAGCGAACTGGATAAATATCATTAAGTCGAAACTTGTTGAGTTAGCGGAAGAAAACCAAACGGTTATGGATAAGCTGCAACAAAACCTGAAGTATCAAAAAGTGTTGTCGGCAACCGAGGGTTCAATCGCAAGTGAAGACGAACGTGACGAGTTGATTGAAGAGTTGATTCAAGCTTATGAGAAAGAGGTATTCAAACCTTTACTGGCGATGCTGCATACAACAAAGCTGTATTGGAAGTTAATGCTGGTGGATGAGACATGTAAGATGAATGAAGAGAATCGTGAGAAATTCAGTGATTACCCTCAACACATGCAAGCTGCAGAACACTTATATACTCTTGATCAGAAGTTAAGGTCGATACCGTTAACTTATTAGTCCATGAATGCACTGATAATGACTCATTGGTGATTCAGAGTTCGATATAAGTTGGTTTCAATAGAAGCACGATAACCTAGCTAGCGTTAGCCGCGTGTGAAATGCAAAAAGGGCTAGGTTTCTGATCTGTTTTACTTCTACTCTATTTTGTTCTGCTAGAGCGAATTGAGGGTGACATCTTTTATATCTTTGGAGCTAGGCGATGTTTCTTTTTGTCGCCTTTGGGAAATGCTATAGGAGTGTGAAATGTCCTAGGGTGTTTCCGTTGCCTGAAACGATAGTTCCGATGCTTTCTCGTTCATTAAATTCAAAGTCGATGAGATAACTGTGATGTTGTAGCTTGGGCAATATGTGGCGGTGGAGTATATCGCTATTGAGCTGTCGAATCTCGGTGACCCATGAAATCTCTTCTTTGTGTAAGTCTATTTTAATCTTGAGCATTTATTACCTTTTAGTTTATTGACTGTTTTTTCGCGTGATAGTTGGTACCAATGGGTTTGTCGTGTTGTTCTGCGTGACATAACTGTGCCTTGTATTTATTACATTTGTATTTAAGTAGTCGCTCTATCTTGAATTCGCTAAAAAGAAAGCAAATGACGAATAGAACGGTAGTGGGATCTAATTGAGAAGCTATTGAATGACTATCTAGGTGAAAGCTGACGCAGAGATGGTGTAACGAGGGAATCGAGAACTGTCTATGTGGAACTTGGACTTACTTTAGCATTAACAGCTCTATAGATTAGAGCCAGGTGGCGAACTATACGCCTAGTTTTTAAAATTACAACCCTATTTTCAATTAAATTAAAAAATATTTTTGAGTGACTTATCATCGCTTACTGAAGGTTAAATGAGCGACGGTTAGGATATTTACTATGATATCTGACAGATTTTTGGCTTTGCGCCGCTTCGTCTTCTTTGTAATTAGTTCTTTTCATTGCTAGCTTGATTAATCTTAACATAAGCCTTTGTTATGTTTAGGCTTTACATTGTAAACTGTAAGTCGTAGCTTTTGGGTTAAGCGTTATGATTACAGAACAGTTGGTCACTTTTTGCCATCAATTTTCCTCTCCAGATTAATGCTCATTTTCCTCTTCGCGTCTTTTTGTTATTTCTGATTCCTAATACTTCTCTTGACTACGCAAAACATGAATACTCACTTTTACGTTTCTGAATAATAAAGTTGTTGTGTCGCTAATTTAACGCAAATATAATTGATAATAATTCTCACTTGCGTTACAGGTTTGTCGTCGAAGCAATGACAGACTTTAAATTATCGTTATTTAGCCGTTGTGTAGGCCCCATGCTCACCTATGAGTCATCTGACTTTCATTGTCATGAGTGGTGGTTTGTCTCAATGGCAAAGGAAGAAACATGAAGAAAACAATCAATTCAGTTCGCCAGTTATTGAGCGGGCTTGCCATCGTTCTTGCATCATCATTCATGATGACCGCTCAAGCGGAAACCGTGACTATTGAACACGTGAAGGGCGCAGCGCAGTTTGATGAAGTGCCGCAACGAGTCGTGGTTCTTGGTTTTGGTAGCTTGGATGTGCTAGATAAAATTGGTGTCAAGCCAGTCGGCGCACCTCATAGCCTTATGCCTGATTACCTAGAGTCTTACAAAGCAACGACAGCAAACACTGGCTCGTTGAGCGAACCTGATTTTGAAGCTATCTACATGTTGAAGCCTGACGTTATCATTGCTGAAAACCGCATGCTAAAGGTCTACGACAAGTTGGCACAAATTGCTCCGACGATCATGTTCTCTATTGAGGGCGATAAGTACTGGGCTGACGCTCAAGAAAACTGGCGTGCACTAGGTCAACTGTTTGATAAACAAAATGAAGTTGAAGCGATCATCACAGAGACTCAAGATTCGATTGCAGCGGTAAACGATAAAGTAACGTCTGGCGAAACCACTGCGATGATGCTGATGAACAACGGCAATAACATTGCGATGTTCAACAAAGGTAGTCGCTTCTCAATCATCTTTGATGACTTCGGATACGTTGAATCAAAGAGTGCGACAGTGGTTCCAATTAAAGGTACACACGGTAACTTAATCTCGTTCGAATACATTGCCGATGCAAAACCTGAAGTACTTTATGTTCTCGACCGTGAAAAAGCGATTGGTAAGTCAGAAGGTCGCGCACAACAGCTGTTTGATAACCCATTAGTTGCGGCGACACCTGCAGCGCAGCAAGGCAACATCGTTTACCTTGATTCAAGTGCTTGGTATTTGGCGGGTGGTGGCGTGACAGCGATTCACAGAATGTTGGGTGATATTGAACGCACGATTCAATAGTCACCAATCATCAGATTTTCGGGCTTATAAGAACGTTCTTATAAGCCCTTTTTCACTTTTCATACGGACTCAAAGAGCCCTACCTTTAGTATTATTTCTATGTTGAAACCCATTGCCGCTGCTGTATTTCTTGTTGTGTTATGCGTTACGTCGTTGATGATTGGGGTCGCTGAAATCAGTTTTAGTGACTTCTTCAATGGTAACCAACATGCCAATTCCATTTATGTTGTTAGTCGGATACCTCGACTGTTCGCGATCGTGCTAGCTGGGGCGGGTTTAAGTGTTTCTGGCCTTATCATGCAGCAGATTGTTCAGAACAAGTTCGCTGCTCCTTCTACGATGGGCACGATTGATTGCGCCATGTTGGGTTACATCGTCGGTATTCTGGTGCTGGGTAATGCCGCTCAATGGAGCTACTTAGGCTTTATCTTTGCGTTTGCGGTGTTAGGCACCATGTTATTGGTTCGCTTCTTACAACACCTCAAGTTTAAGAATGCGGTGTTGGTGCCTTTAATTGGCATCATGTATGGCAACGTTGTCTCATCTCTAACAACCTTTATTGCTTACAAATACGATTTAGTACAAACCATGTCGGCATGGACGATGGCGAACTTTGCGAGTGTATTGCAAGGCAGCTATGAAATTCTTTACCTCGCGATTCCTGCATGTGTGTTGGCTTATTACTTTGCGAGTCAGTTCAGTGCGGCAAGTATTGGTGAAAGCTTCGCAAAAAACATCGGCCTCAATTATCAAAAGATCGTTTTCATTGGTGTTGCTCTTGTCGCGATCTGTGCATCTTCGGTGGTGATGATTGTTGGTGTTATCCCATTCCTTGGCCTTATCGTGCCGAATATCGTGTCGCTGATGATGGGTGATAACATGAAGAAGATTCTGCCTTGGACAGCCTACTGGGGTGTGATCTTGGTATTGGCTTGTGACTTGTTAGCGCGAATCGTTATCTTTCCTTATGAGATTCCAATCTCAATGGTCATCAGCATCTTTGGCGGCTTGATTTTTATTTACCTAATCATGAGAGACAAGTCGAATGCGTGATTCAGTAAAAATTGCGATTCTGGCTATCGCGTCTTTGTGTATGGCCACAGTATTTGTGGGGCAGGGACTTACTTGGGATAACTACGAGTTTTTCTTGTCTCTGCGATTACCTAAACTACTGTCGATTGTGTTGGCGGCGGTGGCGATTTCTGCATCGTCATTGGTTTTCCAAACCATCACGAATAATCGAATTCTAACCCCTTCCATCTTGGGCTTTGACAGCTTGTATTTGCTGGTTCAAACGGTTCTTTTGTTTGTGTTTGGCAGTGCTAGCTTCTGGGTGGTTGATTCAATCGCAAACTTTTCGATGTCTGTGACTGTGATGATCTTGTTCTCGTTTGCTCTGTTCCATTTCTACTTTAAGAGCAAGCGAAACAACGTATTCACACTGCTTCTGATAGGCATCGTGTGTGGCAGCGTGTTCTCGAGCTTGTCTAACTTCTTGGCGATGTTGATTGATCCGAACGAGTTTGCCGTGCTGCAAAATGTGATGTTCGCGAGCTTCAACAACGTGAAAGGTGAACTGGTTTACCTCAGCCTTATTCCATTGGGTTTGAGCTTGCTTGGCCTGTGGTTGTTAGCGCCTAAGCTTGATGTGCTTTGGCTTGGTGTCGATAACGCAACAAGCTTGGGCGTGAACACCAAGCGACTGACTCAAATTACCTTGGTGATTGTGTCAGTGATGGTCGCGGTATCGACGGCTTTGGTTGGCCCTGTGCTGTTCTTTGGATTAATCACCGTGAGCTTAGCTCGTCAGATATTCAAATCTTATCAACATCGCGTGCTTATCATTGCGAGCAGTTTGTTAGCGGTCGTTCTATTGGTTTCAGGCCAATGGTTTATCGAAAAAGTAATGGCGTTTGAAACCACTGTGAGCGTGGTCATTAACTTGGTCGGCGGTTTGTATTTTATGTTCTTGTTGTTACGCACCAGAATTCAGTAAAGGTAGTAAGTAGTGATTAAATTAACAGGTTTGAGTAAGAAGTATGGCAAGACACTTGTGGTGGATGATGCCAGTGCCATGTTCCCGAAAGGAGAAGTGACTTCTATCATTGGCCCAAATGGTGCGGGTAAAAGTACACTGCTTTCTATGGCGAGTCGCTTAACCGAAAGTGATGCCGGTGAAGTCATTATTGGCGACAAGCTACTGGCTGAATGGGATACCAAAGAGCTGGCAAAACACCTTGCTGTGTTAAGGCAGTCGAACAACATCAACATGCGATTTACGATTCGCGAATTGGTTTGTTTTGGCCGTTTCCCACATTCACAAGGTCGCTTGAAAGACGAAGACCATAAGATCGTCGACACTGCGCTCGAGCACCTTGGCATTACTGATATTCAAAACAAATACCTTGATGAGTTGAGTGGCGGTCAGCGTCAAATGGCGTTCATCGCAATGGTTGTGGCGCAAGATACGGACTATGTGTTCTTAGATGAGCCACTGAACAACCTAGATATTAAGCACTCTGTCGAAATCATGCAGACGCTGCGTCGTTTAGCGCATGAGTTTAACAAAGCGGTCGTTATTGTAATTCACGACATCAACTTTGCTTCATGCTACTCAGATAACATCGTCGCGATGAAAAAAGGCCAAGTGGTTAAGTCGGGTAAGGTCTCTGAAGTGGTTGAAAAGTCAGTGATGGAGTCTATCTACGAGATCCCATTTGAGATTCGCGAGTTCGATGGCGTTCGAATCTGTATGTATTACTCAGGTCGTTAGGCTACTGAATAATCAAAGCTGTTTGTTTTCTAACTGTTCAATAAAAGAGCTCCCCTATGAGGAGCTCTTTTCGTTTGGCTCATATGTCCAAGAGAGCATATTTTCTCTTGTGTTAGACATTAATTTCTGCCGAATTTTTGACATCAAACTAGACTCAAATCGTTAGTTTGACGTCACTCGAAGATCTACTCTTCATTTTTAACAATCATTTGTCATTTTCATGTTGAGTGGTGCGAAAACCCATCTACACTATGATTATAACTGTTTGATTTTTATACGAGGTGTCAATGAGTCGTAAACCTATAGTGTTAGTCGTAGATGACACCCCAAGTAACTTGGATGTGCTAACTGCAATTCTCAAAGATACTTACCAAGTAAAGGTCGCGATCAACGGTACTATCGGTATCAAAATAGCGAAGATGGTGCCACAGCCTGACTTAATTCTCCTTGATATCATGATGCCTGATATAGATGGTTACGAGGTATGCCGTCAACTGAAAGCTCAACCCAATACCGCGCATATACCGATTATATTTGTGACCGCCAAAATGGATCCTGAAGCTGAAGTGAAAGGGTTGTCTTTAGGTGCTGTTGATTATTTAACGAAACCCATTACCCCAGAAATCGCACTTCAGCGTGTAAAAACCCATATTTCTCTTTATGACCAACAACGCGCGTTGTTTAGTCAGGTAAAAGAGAAAACCCAAGAGATCAATCTAGGTAAGCTAGAGACGCTGAATATCTTGGGTAGGGCGGCTGAATTCAAAGACAATGAAACGGGCATGCACGTTATGCGCATGAGCCATTATTGCGAAATATTAGCCAAAGCCTTGGGCATGACAGACGAAGACGCGGAAACCTTGCGTGATGCTGCACCCATGCATGATATTGGCAAGATAGGTATCCCTGACAGTGTGTTACTTAAGCCGGGTAAATTAGACCCGGACGAGTGGGCCACCATGCAAAAACACGTCGAATACGGCGTAGAGATACTCGGCAGGCAGAGTGACTCTAAGTTGATGCGAATGGCCATTCAAGTCGCGCAATATCACCACGAAAAATGGGATGGCAGCGGCTACCCAAATCAAATAGCGGGCGAAGAGATTCCTCTGGTCGGGCGCATTGCTGCGGTTGCGGATGTATTTGATGCTTTGACAGCAGAAAGGCCTTATAAAAAGGCTTGGAGCGTTGATGAAGCGCTGGCCTTGTTTGAAGAGCAAAAGGGTAAACACTTTGACCCTAGGATAGTAGAGCTGTTATTTGAAAACTTACCTAAGATTTTAGCGATTAAAGAAAGATTTAAAGATGAGTAATCTGTTCATTCGGTTCTATGTATTCACATTATGGTTGCTGACTGGTCTAGTGTTTGCTAACACCGTTAGCGCCTCTGAAGTGACTGATGCAGAGCTAGAGGGTTGGTTAGACAACAAGCCTTCAGTGACTTTTATAGCCCTTACTAACCATTACCCATACTCGTTCCTTGACGACAACGGAAAAGTGTCGGGCATTATTAAAGACTGGGCACAGGATCTTGAAGAGCGGTTTGGCGTTCACGTGAGGTTTATTAGCGTAAGCTCGCGCAGTGAAGCCAAAGCCGCGCTCCTTGATGGTCGAGGTGATGTTTTTCCTTTCCAGCAGTTTGATCCCAGTGAAGGAAAGCGTTTTATTTCCAGCGACCCATATATCCCTTATCAGGTTGCTGTGATTGTCCCTATTGATAATAAACTCACCGTTAGTTTGGACCAAAACCATAAGCGCCGAATTGCTATGGTTAATGAAAACATTGACTTAAAAAAAGCGGGTGTTCAATTAAGTTCTATCGAGCGCGTCGATTTTGACAACGTTATCGATGCGGTCAGGGCGTTAGGTGAAGGTCAAGTTGAAGGGATTGTGGCCGAACCCATTACCACTATGGACCTTGCAAAGAAAGTGGGCGTTCATGACTTAGCTGTTAACTACGTGTTAGAGCATTGGAAAAGAATACAGGCCACTATGGTGGTTCGTAGCAGCGATGTAGAACTCCTAACTCTACTCAACAAACAGATAAATACTTTTGATGTTCACAAAGAGAACCAGATTTTATCTAAGTGGCTAGATGCGTCTCCTTATCGGGTTCCACTTAAAGGCGTGTTTGGCTTTGGTAATCCTCCTTACATGTATCCAGATAGTACCGCTGTTGGCTTGGAGCACGACATTATACAGCGCGCATTGAATGACATGGGCTACAAGTTAGGTGACGTTGTCACGCTTCCGCCGAGTGCCGCGAGGAAGGCCATTGATAATAATAACTCGATCTCTTTTGTCTCAGGCGTTCAGGCTGACGATCCGGATGCCCACTTTTTAAGTGATAGTGTTATTAACGTTGAATTCGTCCCTGTGTCGCTGGCAAGGCGCCAACTCAATCTTAAATCTCAGAAAGGCCTGTCTCTGGGTGCACTGTTGTTTGATGACACCTCCCCCATAAAAAACTCGATAGAGATGCTTTCTAAGGAAGTTGATATCGAACGAGTTGAAGATATCGGTACGTTAGAGTCTGCATTCGCACAGTTAAGAGCACAGAGCGTAGATGTCTTAATGGTCGAGAGGCGAGTACTGGAGTGGTTTATTACTAATACTCGCTTTATTGAAATGTCAGAGCTTCGATTACACGATGACTACCGAGTGGAGTATCCAATCTATGTCGATTTTAAGAGTGAAGAACTGAGAGACCGCTTTAACGCTGCGGTGGCCAACCTTAAGCAAGTCGATGATGGTTTAAACCAAATCATTGAGACTCATATCCAGAGTGACCTAAGCCAGGTTCTGAAGAAAGCGAGTATTATTGCTCAAATCTCGGCTTATTTTATCGTAAATGACCGCTTTGACGACTTGTCTGAGCTCTTTGAAGTATTTGATACAGACAGTTCATTTCAGGTGATCACAGCCCAAGCAGACAACAATAATCGCCCAATTAAAGCCTGGTACATAGGTAACCTAGTTGATGATTTTGGAGAGAAGCGCAATACCTCCCATTTTGCATCAGTGACCAAAGTCGCCAGCTACCGCACGAAAGGTGGTATTACTAATTCGGGCTCCATGACCTTTTACTTTGACACTCGATCTCAACAGCGAAACCATATTTACTTTCCAGATATAGAGCAGTTCAATTCGTTTGGTGAACCCGCTAAGCGGTATATTGCAGAGATATATCAAGCAAATAACTTAACGGGAGAGATCTTAAATTTAAGTGAAGAGGAGAGGGAGTGGCTTAAAAATAATCCAACGGTGCGAATCGGTATCGACCCTAATTCACTCCCGTATGAGGCTGTCTCTAGTACTGGGGAGTACATCGGTATGATTGATGATTACCTGGAACTCATCGGGCAGAAAACAGGCTTGAACATTGAGCATGTTGATGTTGCTAATTGGTCAGAGACTCGAAGTTTAGTTGATCATCAAGAAGTTGAACTCGTCTCTGCTGCGCAAGAAAATCGCTCGTTGGGAGAGAATGTCAAAGCGGTAAATAGCCTCTTCTCAAGCCGTTTGGCACTTGCATCAAGACGAGAGGTGAGCAGTCTGGTGCTCGATGAAGCGACAGGATGGAAAATTGGTATTTTAAGAAATGCAGCGAATACTGAGGCGATAGTAAAGAAGTATCCAAACGTTGAGTGGGTATTTGTTGATTCAACCGCAGAGGGGTTGAACTTGCTAGATGATCAAAGCTTAGACGGAATGATCGATACGGTCGATGTCTTAAACTATTTGATCGATTCATTTGGACACCGAGATATTGGGATTATCGGCCGACTCGACTTTTTCCTTTCACCGACCTTACATGTGATTAAATCGGAACCTCTTCTATTTTCTATTTTGAATAAAGCCATTGATAAGATCTCTGCAGAAGAGCATCAAAAGATATCAGCGAAGTGGGCAGCACCAAAAGCGATAGAAAGAGTTGACTATCATCTGGTTTACACCATCTCCGCTTTTTCGTTAGTGATTCTTTTGCTGATTGTCTTCTGGAACCGAAAACTCGCTAAGCAGATTAGCATAGCCAATCAAGCAACAGAGGCACTCAAAAAAGCACAAGACCAACTCTATAGCATGCTGAATAGTTCCCCAATTGCCGCTGCTGTGGTGTCTGATGAGCAATGTCGTTATGCGAATGACACAGCAAAACGCTTGTTTGGCGTTGAAAATAAGGAACTCTCGTCTATCGATGTAGTTGCTATTCATGATTCTCTCGAAGTTCGTGATGACATTCATAAAGAGCTCAAGCTAAACGGAAAAGTCGTGAACAAAGAGTTAGTGCTTAGAAAGTCAGATGGCACTCGTTTTGTCGCACTTGTTAGCTATTACTTGTTTGAGCTTGATGGTGAAATCGCAACGCTATTTTGGGCATTCGATATTTCTGAAATGAAGCGACTGAACGAGCAGTTGGCAGAGGAAAAAGAGAAAGCGAATCAGGCAAGTCAGGCGAAATCAGAGTTCTTGGCGAATATGAGTCATGAAATTAGAACGCCAATGAACGCCATTATTGGTCTGTCTTATTTAGCTATTGGGGAAATCTCTAACCCTACAGCCCGCAACTATATCGAAAAAGTGCACCGTTCAGGGCACTCTCTGTTAAGCATAATCAACGATATTTTAGACTTGTCCAAGATAGAAGCCGGGCAGTTGTTTATCGATAATATTCCATTTAATGCACTAACGACGTTTCAAGATGTGATTGAGTTGATGGAATCGAAAGCTGCTGAAAAGCAGCTCAACTTGTCGATGTCGGTTGACCCAGAACTGGATACCCCTCTTATGGGGGACCCACTCAGATTGTTCCAAGTGATACTTAACCTGATAGGTAATGCGATTAAGTTTACCGAAAAAGGCAACGTCACGTTAACCGTCGATGTAATGGAATCGAATGATAACAACTTGACCATGAGAGTCAGCGTTGTGGATACCGGTATTGGGATCTCCGATGAGAACCTCCACAAACTATTTCAAGCGTTTAGCCAAGCAGACACAACAACAACGCGCAGGTTTGGTGGCACAGGGTTAGGGCTCAATATTAGCCAGAAACTTGTTAACGCGATGGGTAGCCAAATTACGGTTGAGAGTGAGTTCGGGCAGGGCAGTGAGTTTTCTTTTATTGTGACACTTGCAAGGTCGACGGATGAAGAACTCGCTAAGTTTAAAGCTCAAGAATTGCAATCGGATTATCAGATAGAGTTTAAAGGTCAGAAGATACTGCTAGTGGAAGATAATGAGTTAAACCAAGATCTTGCGTTAGCCTTCTTTAGTCGCTTTAAGTTAGATGCCGACCTTGCCGAAAACGGAAAAGAGGCATTGGCGTTGGCGCAGAATAATGACTATGAAATGATCTTTATGGATCTGCAAATGCCAATTATGGATGGGTTTGAGGCTACAAGGTTGATCCGTGAATTCAATAAAGCTGTGCCTATTATTGCGATGTCGGCCAACGTGTTTAGTGATGCGAAACAAAGAGCAAGAGACGCAGGCGTAACAGATTTCTTGGATAAGCCAATCATAATTGATAAAGCGACGTCTTTGATCTCTAAGTACATCGTGCCTGAGGTGTTGATTGAAGGTAAAGCGCCTGCGCCTAAATTAGTTGATGAATCAGTTTCTGACAACTCTGGCTTGCCTATTTTCTCACTAGCTCGATTTGAGCAGCTCACCAATAACGACACAGCCTTGCAAAATAAGGTGTTAGATAGGTTCTGCCAAGGGGCGCCATCGATGCTGTCTGAGGCGTTCGATAATCTAGCGCAAGAAGAGTGGGTGACGTTAGAGCGGAATCTACACACCCTAAAAAGTATGGCGGCTTCAATTGGCGGGCAGAGGCTCGCTGAATTACTCAGTGACTTAGAAAGTCGAGCTCATAATAGGACATGCGTGGAGCAAGATCTTAAGCATGGCGAAATTGGCTTAACGGAGTTAATTGAAGCGGTCGAGCGCGATTTTGGCAAACCATGCGCAGTCACGGCAGACAAAGATACAGGTGAAACTTCGGACTCTTCTGAGTTAGATCCCAAGCAAATCGCTAAGCTGCTATCTCTTCTCGAGGCTTACGATAACGATGCGACTCAATACGTTTCGGAGTTACTCATTGAACACCCTGACTCGAGTGCTTTAAAAGAGGTGCTGAGATTGCTAGAGAGTTACGATTTTGAAGGTGCCACTGAGGTGTTCAGCGCTTCACAGCCATAGAACCAAAACCTTTTGCTAGTAATCAAAGCCTTTAACTATCGTGGTTAAAGGCTTTGTTTATCTGTGCACTAACCTAATTGCTGACATTCTGTTTGATTAAATCAATCACGGTGTTGTATCGATGAGGGAGCTTGCGGTTTCGCTTTTGGACTAAGTACAGCTTTTCCTCAACTTCTACTTTTGGCGGGACGACGTGCAACTTATCTCTTTCAGCAAAATGTTCAACGGCACCAGCTGGCAACACGGTAAACCCTAATCCCTTGGATACGGGCAGCAGTATCTGATGAAGTTGGTTGATGTAGCCTGATTTCGGAATCTCATTAATGTTGATGTTCGCGAGCTCTTTATCACCACACAGGTCAAAGTACAAAGAGAGGTAATGCGCAGAATCTGGGTGAGCAATCAGGCCAATCTCATGCAGCGTTTGTGGCGTGATCTCAAGGTCGGCATGACTGTGGTGCACGATAAGACACAATGCTTCTTTGCCGATAACTTGGCTTTGGTAATAGCTGTCGTTCGGTGAGTGTCTCACGATACCGACATCAGTCGTGCCTTGCAGCAGGTCATTCAATATCTTTCTATTCGGCGCTGCCTCTAGATTAATGCTTAGATCTGGATGTTGCTGCTGCAGCTCAAGAAGCTTGGGATATAAGCGTAAGGAAAGCGAGCCTGAACAGGATAGGTGACACTGCCCAGAGTAAGGGTTATCAAAACTAAGTGATTCGAAAAGGTCTTCTTGGTCTTTCTCTAATTTGAGTGCATAGCGATACATAATCCGACCTTGCTCGGTCAGCTCGAAGCTCTTATTTTCTCGAGAGAGTAGCTCGCAGTCACATGCTTGCTCAAGTTTTTTGATGTGTTGGCTAACACCTGGTTGAGTCATGTACAACTTTTCAGCCGTTTGGGTGAAATGGCCGACTTCTACCAGAGTCTTAAATGTGTTGAGCCAAAGTGGATTAATCATACTTGCCTCTTAATGCCGAAGTTTTTTGAAACAGTGCTAGTGAATAACAGAAAATTATTATTATCTCCGTTAATGATAAATGCAAATCCAGAATGAATTGAAAATATAGAAAGCGACGCATTCGATATCGTTGAAGATCCAAAAGGAGATGGCTTTAAAGCAATACATTGGTAGCAGGTGAGTTTCATTTTTTGTAACAAAGTGTTGAGACTTTGTTGGTTATTTGGTCTAGTGATCAGCCGTGCTCATATTTAGGAACGAAGATGAATAGAAATGTTTGGCTACTGTCACTGTGTCAGGCCTTATTAATGACAGGGAATATCTTACTGATTTCCGTGATTGGCTTGATAGGAAAACAGATTGCGCCCAGTGTCAGCATGATTACTTTGCCCGTTGCGCTTCAGTTTTTAGGCTTAATGGCTGCCACGATTCCTGCGTCTTTAATTTCAGGTAAGCTAGGACGAAAGAGAGGGTTTAGCATTGGTAATGTCGTTGGCATTACAGGGGCAAGCCTTGCTACCTACGCTTTATCTCAGCAGCATTTCTACTTGTTTTGCTTCGCCACATTTTTGCTCGGGATAGGTATTGGTTTTGGTACGCTTTATCGTTTCGCTGCTATCGAAGTGTGTGATGAAAATGCACGACATCGCGCAATTTCTATATCGATGGCTGGTGGCGTTTTAGCTGCGGTATTAGGGCCGAACTTGGCGATTATGTCGCAACAATGGTCGCAAGATGGCCTATATATTGGTGCGTTCGCTTCATTGATTGGCTTAAACATTTTAGCACTCCTTATCTTACAGACCATTCAATTCCCTAAAGTGTCGTTTAGTCACCAAGCACCGAAGTCGGATTCTTTGAGTGCAATCGTGAAGGCTCCAAATTTTGTCGGAGCCGTCTTTGCAGCAATGGTTGCCTATGCGGTGATGAATATTCTGATGACGGCTACACCATTGGCGATGATCGGTTGTGGATTCGACTTTACTAAAGCCGCCGGTGTGATTGAGTGGCACGTGTTGGGTATGTTTGTCCCGGCATTCTTTACTGGCTCACTTATTGAGAAGTTTGGTTCACGAATGATGATTTTGGCGGGTGGGGTGTTGTTCGTTGTTTGTATTGCTATCAACATTCATGGCGAATCAATCTGGCACTTCCGAGCGGCTTTGGTTTTACTCGGGGTAGGCTGGAACTTTATGTTCATCGCGGCAACCGGTTTGTTCAGTCAATCTTATCAACCGCAGAACAAAGCGAAGGCTCAAGCGTTTAATGAGTTTGTTGTCTTTGGCTGTGTGACAGTAACGGCGTTGCTTTCTGGTTGGTTAGAGTCGACTGCGGGCTGGCAAAACCTCAATATCTACGTATTGCCATTTGTGCTAGCCGTTATTTTATTGTTTGCATTTAGCGCACGTAAATCTCGCATTCAAAAGCAGCCGGTGTGAGTAGTTGTCACCTGCTTGGGTGAGATAGACCTCTTCATTTGAACAGAGCGTTAGGCTAGCTTTTCCGAAGCACAGACCAATAAAAAGCCCTACCGATGACGGTAGGGCTTTTGCTTACGGCTTAAATAATAACGTTTTCTTAAAACTACTGTCCTGACTCATGCCAAAGACAGCAGTACTTAAGTTGGTTTATCAGTACGCACGTTATTGTCTACGTACTTATTTCAATGATTTGAGCTGGAAGCGACTTATAGGTCGACCATAATGGTCTTAGTCGTGATCCCGCCTTGGTCATCAATTATCTTCAAGGTCACCTCGTGTTTCCCGTATGAAGGGAAGATAGAAGTGAATGTGCGACCTCGTTTTACTTTTCCATTTGGAAGCGTCCACTCAGTATCAACAATACGACCGTCACTGTCTGAGCTTGTTGACCACATGGTTACCCAGCGTCCCAAGTGGATGTACTTCGCACTTGCTTCCGGTAGGGCGTTTGGAGATTCAACACTCACTACAGAGCTGAACGAACCTGTGGTACCTTTGTCGTCGACAACAGTCAAGATCACCGTGTAATCACCGGCTTGCTCGTAAGTCCACGTTGGCGCTATTTCACTGCTTGTTACGCCGTTGCCGAAGTCCCATAGGTAGCTGATGATTTCGCCATCTTGATCCGAACTGAAGTTGCGAGCTGAGACGTTCAACCCATCTGTATTGAGTTCGAAGTTCGCTGTTGGCGCGATGTTGTGTTGGCTTACTTTCGACAGACGTACCACACCGTATTCGTTGACATCGCTTTGGTTAACAATGTCTACCACCAAGCCAAACTTAGTCAAAATACGACCCGAATCAGGAGCTTGTGGTGATGTGTAATCTTGATCATCAGAGAAGCTTGCTGTACCCACTAGGCTTGTGTCCTGAAGCACATCGTTGTCACTGTTCACAAGACGCATAGGAGTATGGTCTTTCAGTGAAAACGCGGCATCACGGACTTGGTAACGTGTTTGAGCGACTTTTCCTGAGTTTTGCCAAATCATGGCATTTTGGTCTGCATCGACCACACCTAACCAGCCTTCTCCTGGATGCTTGCCTACCCAGTTATCAGTGAGCGACTCATCGACATACCAAATGATCAGACCTGGATCGAACGACATGAGCTGGCCCATGCGCTTGATATTCGCTAAGCCTTCATCCACGTCCATATGACTGCGCCATTGCAGTAGGTAGTAGTGTTGAGCTTGATGGAAACCATTGCTCAATTTGAAGCCATTAAGCGCAAAGCTAGAGTTATCTTCGCCGTCATCTACCGCAACCGTGCCGCCGTCAACGACAAGGCTCAGGTTGTCTAAGTAGAAACCTTCCATGGCTAAGCCGCCATCGGTGATGTACTCGAACGAAAGCTCGACTTCTTGTCCTGCCCATTGAGAAACATCAAATTCAGCATCAATCCAGCCGTCAGACTCTCCACCAACCGCAGGAACTAGGCCGGTATTGTAGGGGTCATCCATAGAAGTGATGTTGCCTGCGATGGCTTGTCCGTTCACAAGGACACGAGCAAAATCATAGTCTTTCTCGATTTGGTACCAAGTTTTGAAGGTAAGCATTGCAGAATCGCCCGCCGGGATTTCCAGCTTACGGGTCATGCTATTTTTCAGGTCGTCGCCTTTTTGAGAGTGGAATGAGTACTCACCCTCGAACGGTTTCAAACCTTCGATTTGTTTCTCTGGAAGGTCGACCTTAATCATGTTCGGACGAGAGTTATCTGTCGTTTGGAACAGGGTGTAAATTTGTGGATTGTCTTCCAGGTCATCAATTGAGATTTGGTCATCATTAATCCAACGACCACCAATAGACTTCTGTAGGAAGTGTTTTGCCCAAGAACTGAATGCGGTTGGTTGAGTACCGCCAATTTGACCAGCCCAGCTGCCTGAAGACATGATAGACCAATAAGAAACAGGTTCACCTTTACCCGTGTATTGTGTGTCGTACTCATCTGGAAGGCCTAAATCATGGCCATATTCGTGAGCACAAACACCGGCTGCTGCGTCAATCGGTTGAATCGTGTAATCAAACGCCGCGTACTGGCCATTAAAGCGGTCTGGAAGCGAGCTAGAGGAGCCTTCTAGCACATGTGTGCGCCCAAGGTTGAATCGGTGAGACCAAATTGCATTAGGACCTAACACACCGCCACCGGCTTCTTCACCTACAGAGGCATGGAACACCATTAGGTGATCAATTACGCCGTCTGGCTCACGGAAGTCTCCGTCACCATCGTAATCGTAACGATCTTCGATATCGTAATCAGCGAGGTTGATGCTAGGGTCTTGAGCTAACTGGTTGAGGGCTTCGCGAACGAGCTCTTGAGCATTTAGGTCGTTATCCGTTGTCGGGGAGTTACCACCGTAGAAAGCTGCTGGCTTAGAAGCTCGATACCAACCTGCGGCTTGACCCGCCACACTGTAACTGTCGCCTGACTCACTTTGATAATACTGGCGCATCGAGATTAAGTTTTCACCATTTGGTCCGGTATAGCCTGAATCAGAAAACAGTAACTCTTGGTAGTGTTCTGGGTTGTAGCTCTCGTAGAGCATTTGCGTGTGCTCTTTAGTGAGCTTGTTATCGTCCCAGTTTAGATCAGGGAAGTCGACAAGCAGCGCGAGCACTTTGTCCGTGCGCTTGGTACCCACTTCCAGTGCGAAAACACTCGCTTTTTTGACGCCGGACTCTTTTTCGATGGCTTTTAGAATCTTTGCTCTCAGCTCCATGGCTTTTTTGCCAAATTGCGCATCACCTTTAAAACCCGAATTGATTTTACTTTTTAGGTAACGATCAAGGGCGCTGTGTTTTTCTTGATCGCTAGCGTTTTCATCAACTAAGCCTTGTCTTACTAGCATTTCAATTAGCTTATCTTCATTAACAACACCTAAATCAATAGGTGTTTTAGCATAACTGTTGACGCTAAATAGAGTAATCATTGCTGAAGCCAGCAACGTCTTTCTCATTATCTTCATTACATTTCCTTTTTATATTTCCATGTCGATATTAATATCAACTTCCTTCACCGGTGTTATTCACCGATATTGGTCTAATGCACTCTTTTGGTGCTTTATTTACCTGACGTTGGTTTTTTATATCTTTATTTAAATCGAAATTAGGCTGATGGTTCTTATTTGCTTTGGCATTGAGATAGATACGCAAAGCTTCTTGGTTGTCCTTATAATTTAAGCCGGGACAGATAATGCCTTGTTCAATCAATGACTTCAGCAATGGTTCATCATTCTCTATAGTGGAAGCCTGTGACAGTGAGGATAAGGACAGAACCATTAAAGCCATTGTTTTATGTGACATTGTTATAATTAGCCATTTGTTTCGATTGTGTAACAAAATATATTTATAAAATTAACCAATCAAACTGTAAATTTTTACAAGTTATTGTCTATCCTATTTTCAACATTAAGAGTTAATATCAAATAGCCTTAGATAATTATCTTATTGTCAGTTATTTATTTCATTTTGGTGAATTTGTAGTTGATTGTTTTAATAGTAAGTATCAGTGTGGATAATATGGTTATTGTCTCTCGTGTTAATAGAGGTAAGGCTTTAGATAGTAATAAAAATACCTTTATACTTTGTGTTGATATAAGAATAGTGAATTTTATTGTCAGCCCAATGATGGATTATTCGTGTTTAAATTATTTTCACTCGAATTATCACGATTTCTTCGATTGAGGAGAGGTGAAAGCGCTTGTGGGCGCAATGTTACGCAAATTTTTGGGTTGGAGCGGCGAACAAGTTGGGTAGTGAAAAAGCTGATGATAAAAGAGCCTGTGTGTCGGCTCTTTTGCTAAAAGGTTTAAGGTGAGTTTTCGCTGTTATGATTGGGATACGTCGCGATAAAAGTAACGCTCACAAATCGTTGGTTTGACACGTTTAATAGCGTGCGAAATTAAAGCAACGATGAGGACTGAAAATACGATTCTTCCCCAGAATATGGTGTAAAAATTAGCCCCAATCAGCAAGATCAACAAGGTGTCTTCAATCAAACTGTGGAGCAGGTTGAGTAGCATAATGGCGGTAAACACGTCTCTTGCGGCTATATGTCCTTTCTTTGCTTCGTTGATCAATAACCCGCCACCGAACGAAAGACCGAGCGTGATCCCTATGATGGTTAGATTGGTCGCATCTTTGCTGATGCCTAGTAGTCTTAAAAATGGTCGTAGCAGCAGAGCCATTAACTTCTCGATGCCAAGAACCTTTAAAACTTTAAGTAACAGTAGCAGTGCTGAAATCACCATGAATATCACTGCAAAGTTTTTGAGTTGTTCGATAGCCCAACCGATGTAACTGTTATCTGACGATACTTCTGGCTGCCATAAAACGGTTGCTGGATAGTTGAGTAAATCTCCGTATTGATAGCTGAGATTCAGTAGCCATGCCAATACCAAGCTGCCGCCGACTCTGACTGATAAGGTGGCAAGCCAGCTTACGCCTGCTTTTTTCGCTATTGCGCCTTCAATTGGCAATGAATGGGCGAGAAGCATCATGCTGCCTAATACTGAGGCTTGAGCGACAGTAAGGGGAACATCGGAACTGATGAGAATAATCAACCCTGCATAGATGTTAGTGAGTATGGTGGTTGCCCATACCAACCCCATTTCTTTCGGTAAGCCAACACTTTCCATTATTGGGCTCAGCCATTCGCTAAGAATCATGATGCCGCCGAGCTCTTCAACTACCTTTATAACGATGATGATTGGAATCATGATTCGAAAAAGCGTCGAGGTGACATCGAAAATTTCTTTAAGGAGTTCTTTAAAGAATTGATAAGTGAATTTCATTGTTACGACCATTGTTCGATTATGTTGTATGAGAAGATCTTATCGCGATTGCTGTGATCATAATTTTGAAATTGCTTTGTGAAGTTGCGTGAAATTTTTTAATTGTCGTAGAATTGAAAATTATAAGTCACAAAGTTGTGGTTCTAAGAAATTATGGAAATAGACCGAATAGATCGAAGCATTCTCGTAGAGCTTCAAAAGAATAACCGAATTCCTAATCAGGCGCTGGCTGAGGTTGTTGGCTTGTCACCACCTGCTTGTTTAAAGCGAGTAAGGCGCTTGAGAGAGGAGGGCGTAATCGTCGGTGATGTGTCTATCATCAATCCTGAGCTTACAGGCAGTAAGATGACTTTGGTTGTGTCTGTAGAAATGGAGCGAGATCGAGGGGACATCTATCAGATATTTCGCTACTCTATTTCGAAGGCTGCGGAAGTGACTCAGTGTTACCAAATTTCAGGCAGCTTTGACTTCATGTTGATTGTTACGGTCAAAGACATTCAAGCTTATGAAGATTTTGTTGAGCGGGTACTGCGTAAAGATTTGAACATTCGTAAGTTCCACACCTCTGTGTCAATGAGAACTGTGAAGTTTAGTACCGCCGTGAACTTAGATGAGTCGTAATCGTTAGATTGAAGAGACGTGAGGCATTGAGCTTTGTGAGGTACCTGGCTTATTTTTGTTTAAATAGCAGGCATTTACACAAAATGTGATGTTCACATTTTGTCATAACTTTAATAATTGTATATATTCCTCGCCTAAAATAATAATTAACAAAAGTTAATATAATGACTGTCAGCTCATCTTCTCAATCTCGTGAAACGCTTCTCAGCGAAAACGAACAACTCGTATCAACCACCGACCTTAAAGGCGTGATTACTTATAGTAATGATGCTTTTTGTCGCATCGCAGAATACAGCCAACAAGAATTGCTAGGGCAACACCACAATATTGTTAGGCATGGTGATATGCCTAAAGCGGCGTTTGCCGATATGTGGGTTAATCTGAAGCAAGGTAAGGCATGGCGCGGGATTGTAAAAAATAAGACTAAATCTGGTGGATATTACTGGGTCGATGCTTACGTTACTCCAATCTACGAGAGCGGCAAGGTGAGTGGTTATCAGTCTGTTCGTGTTAAACCGAAGAACGAGTGGGTGCAGGTTGCAGATAAGGCCTACCAAGGCTTATTGAAGGCTGAGAAATCTGGCCGCCAATGGTCATTGCAGATCAGTGATAGTGTTCGCTATGCGGTGTTGTTGGGTTCTCTGGCTGCGCCTCTGATTTCAAACCTTGTCGAAGTAGGGCAGGTATCCCAATGGCTTCTTAGCTTGCTGCCTGTTTCAGCATTAGCTCTGCTTTTCCGACAAGAGCTGATTGATACTCCTTTACAGCTGAAAAAACTGCAGTCGAAATTCGACAGTGTGAGCCGCCTTGTTTATTCAGGTAACAGCAAATTCTCCGTGGCCGATTTTCACTTAAAACTTTTGTCTGCTCGAATTCGCACGGTACTCGGTCGTATGACCGATTCTGCGAAACCGCTGCAGGACTTAGCCGATAATCTGAATGCCACATCATTTGAAGTATCAGAAGCATTAGATCAACAAACAAAAGACATTCTACAAGTGCGTGAAGCAACGGAAGAGGTTGAAGTCACCGCGAACGAGGTATCTTCTCGTACTGAAGAAGCGCACCAGATTGTTGATGTGACTTTGCAAACCTGTGCCGGCGCTAAAGAGAGCATTAATCAAACTCATCAAAACTTAGAGAGCCTAGCTTCTCAGGCCGAAAAGGCGACGCAAACGACTTACCAACTGAGCGACCAAGCGCAGAGCGTAAGCAAGATTATGGAAGAGATTGGTGGAATTGCCGAGCAAACCAACTTGTTGGCACTCAACGCAGCAATTGAAGCGGCGAGAGCGGGTGAACAAGGTCGAGGCTTCGCTGTGGTTGCTGATGAAGTACGTGCGCTGTCTGGGCGCACCTCTAATGCGACAGTACAAATCAAAGAGAGCATTGAAACCATGCTCACAACCATTGAAGGTTGGCAGAAAGATATTTTGGCGAACAGAGAGCAGACCGATGCGTGCGGTGATGTGGCGAAGGTGAGCGCAGAGCGTTTATCTGACGTTGAAAACCTGATGCAATCCATGAATGAATTGATGCAGTCGGTTGAAAACTCCGCCCATAAGCAACGGACTCTTTCGAGTGAGGTGAATCTTCACATGCAATCAATCGCGTCGACTGCAGAACAGAATTTGGTCGCCACTCATTCTGTGAAGGATCATTCGACAGAGCTTAAAGAACAAGTAAACGAGTTCTATCAGTTAGCTAAACGTTTTGAAGAAAAGTAGCGATGTATTAAGTTTTAATCTCTATTAAAAATGTCAAAATTAAACAAAATGTAAATGTTCAGCCCTGCTTTTTAGCGGGGCTTTTATTTATCTGTTACATAGTATTAAGGAGTTTAATGTTTATAACATTCAGTTTGTTGGCTATTCAGTAATTAGGATAAAACTCTTGCCTTAAACTTGCTTAACTTAGCTATGTGCTAATTCTTGAATTTTAGTGTGATGATTAACTTGCTCAAAGCGAGTCAATTATTGATATTCAACTGTATAGGTAAAGATCTAATGTTAACTAAAGCATACGTGTCTGCTAGCAATTTTTTCCATTCATTTAAAAACGATGAACGCGGCGTGACTGCGATCGAATATGGCCTGATTGCTGTTGCAATGGCTGTATTAGTAACTACAGCTGTGGGCCCTACAGGTTTCATTGGCAAGCTTGAGGGTGCGTTCGCACAAGTAGCAACTGCTATCGACACTGCAAGTGATAAGTCATAATAAATCTTATTCGCTAGGAAGTTTAATATAGCAAATCATTATGCCAGTACCATGTTAAAGATGTCTGGCATAATTTATTTTCGCTATAAAATGAAATTATTTTACTCAAACTATGTGGCGTCCCTATTTTTAGTCATGAATTTTATCTAGTAGGTTTGGCGATATTGATTATATATGTGTCAGCCACTGACTTTCTCTACCGAAAAATACAAAATAACGCCTTATACGTATTGCTGCTTTTGCAGTGTTCCTTATCCCCATTAGACATTCAAACGATCAGCTTTCTACTTGTGCTAAGTATAGGGCTTGTTCTTTATAAGCTAATTTGGATTGGTGCTGGTGATATTAAATATGCATCTGTCTTATCACTTACCATTCCTGTTCATGATCTAGTTTGGGCACTCGTTATGATGGCTTTGTCTGGTGGGATTTTAGTTGTTTTTTATCTCGTAAAGACAAAGTTGATTAACAAAATACTAGCGAAAAAAACGTTGAATGATCAAAAAGGTATTCCGTACGGTGTGGCTATCAGTATCGGATTCTATTTGGTTATTTTAACCAAATCTACGCCATATATATAACCTCAAAAAATGAGAATATTATGAGATCACGACTGGTATTACTTGTTGCCATCGCTGCTTTAATCGTGGGCGCATTAGGCGCTGTCGATTTGTTTAAGACTGAAACCGAGCCGAACACTGCTGATGAAGTGGTCGTAGAAAAAAGCGAAGAACATGTGGGAGTGTGGATTGCAACTGAAGCGCTTAAAAAAGGGCATGCAGTCAATGCACAAGACGTTGTTAAACAACAATTGCCTCTTAGTGAAGCACTAAAACTTGGTGTCAGAGAAGATACACAAATCAGTTTCTCGCCTTCCATTCTATTAAATCGAAACCTGCGCTCTGGTGATGTGGTATTACCTGAATATCAAGTGAGCCCTGGTAGACCTGGCTACATCGATCTTCTCGTTACCGAGAACATGACATTGTACCCATTGAAAGTTAGCGATAAAAACTTGATTAATGACTACATCCGGCCGGGGTCTTTTGTCGATGTGCTTACGGTGAGCTCTCCTCATGCCAATTTGGCTGGCAACCTAGATAAGCCGAAGCGTTTTCGCGGAGTTAAGGCGTCGATGTTTTTGAAACATGTCAAGGTGCTCAATATCGGAAATGATGACACAGGGGATAGATCGATTACTGCTCGCTCTCCAAGTGAAGAAGCTGGCTTAATGACGGTTGTCATTGAAGTAGGCCCGGATGATCTACCCAAACTCGCCCTTGCACAACGAACCATGCACATCGAAATTTATCGCAGCCAAACCTATAGTCAGCCTGAGTTTGCCGAGGTGCGTAACATCATTGATAACTACACAGGAGTTAATGAGTTACGTGGTAATGAGAACAACCCAAGAGAGGCTTTGTGATGAGGATTATCCATCAAGGAGCATTGTTTGGCTCCATTCTAGTAACGCTGTTTGGCTTACTTTCAACAACAAACACTTTCGCTGCTGATCGTTCTATCACTTTAAATGATGGCCAACACATTCAACTTAAAACACCAATCGGTCAAGTGTTCATAAACAACCCTAACATCGTCGATTACAAGGTAATCAACGATAGCACTCTTGTTGTGTTTGCGAACAGTGTGGGCCAATCGCGATTGATTGTCTATGGAGTGGATAACGATGTGCTGCTATCCGACCGTATTATTGTTGATTTGAACTTAACGGACGTCAGAAAACAACTTAAATTCCATTTTCCTGACGCTCAAGTAAAGGTTCAGTCAATAGGTGAGCAAGTTGCAGTGAGTGGTATCGTTGATTCAGAAGAAACGCGTGACGATATTTATCGCTTGGTCGCGACGTTACTAGACCGAGAAAAAATGGAGAAATGGGACAAAACACAAAAGCTAAAATTTAAATCCGACAGTTCGGATTATGAAGAGTCTGAAAGCATGGTGTTTGCTCGCAATATGACGTGGCAAGGGATCATCGAGCGAATTGAAGTCGCCACGACTCAGCAGGTGAACGTCAAAATATCGGTCGCGCAAGTGACAGAATCGTTTGGACAAACCATCGGTTCTGATTGGAGCACGGTAGGTTCAAGTGTCGGGCAATTTGTTTTTGACCAATTCGATGCGGCTAATCTCACTACCTTAATTACAGCGTTAGGAAATGACCAGATCGCAGAGGTTCTGGCTGAGCCGAACTTAACCGTATTATCCGGTGAGTCTGCAAGTTTTCTGGTTGGCGGGGAAGTACCTGTAATCATGTCTTCCAATAATAACGTCAACATCTCATTCAAAGAGTTCGGTATCAAGCTGGATCTAACGGCCAAAGTGTTGAGCCAAGACAAGATCCGAATGCAACTGGCACCTGAAGTGAGTGAAGTTGAGGGTTATGTTGAAGCCGCTGGTATCAAAGTGCCACAGCTTGTTTCTCGTCGTGCAATGACAACGGTGGAGCTGGCCGATGGTGATAGCTTTGTTCTGGGTGGTTTGATGAGCAGCGCTGATTTGGAAAAAATGCAAAAGATCCCATTTATTGGTGATATTCCAGTTCTTGGCGCCGCGTTCAGAAAAGCAACCACCGAAAGAAAACGTACCGAATTGGTCATTGTCGCTACTGTAAATCTAGTAGAGCCAATGAAGCCAAAAGATATTCAACTTCCGTACATTAAGAAGACATCGACATTGGCACGTTGGTTGAACATCAAATGGGATGGTAAGGAAGTGACATCGTCTGATGCAACAATTCGTCTGCTGTCGCAAGGAGGGTTTATCCAATGAAGAAATTAGCATTGATAGCCTTGTTCTCTACCTCACTGTTTGGCTGTGTTTCTGAACAGTATTTCGTTGGTCAAGGTGCTGAAGCTCTAGTTTACAAAGAGCACCATAGTTTTGAGTTTGTTATTAAAAAACGCGATAAAACAGCTCAGCAGATTAGTGACTTGATACAGGAAATTGAATCGGTCGATAAAGAGGCTACCTATGTGGTGGATTATAAGTCAGCTGCGAACAAACAGCTGCTGCAGAGTATTTTTAAACAGTATCCATCGCATATTATCACACCACAACGAGTTGTTTATCGGTATGCCCAGTCGTTGCCAAGTGACCTAGGAATCAAAGTAACGCTAACGCGCTTGAAGACACAAACGTGCAAGCCAGCCCAAATACATGTCAATTTGAGGCAGTCTGACTGTTTTGTTGAGTCGATGAGATTGAAGCAAGTGGCGCACAAATCAAGATTGGTAGGAGAACAATAATGTTTGATTTGACAAAAGCGTTAGCAACTAAGGCCAAGCCAGTTCTGACAACCTCGAGCGGTGTGGCAGGGTGTACGTTATTTTATCAATCACAAGAGTGTTTGAATCTAGTTCAAGAAGTATTTCTGTTTGAAGGGTGGGATGAGCCAGCTTGCGTAAACACAACGGCCGGATTAACCAAAGTTACCGAGCAACAAAGCAGTCATATTGTGATTCTTGAGCTTAATGAGTCGAGCAATGTTGTAGAAGATGCAAAAGCTTTCGCTAGTAAACTACCAACTCATAAAGGCGTGGTAGTTATAGGTAAAGAAGATGCTATTTCAACGCTTCGCTCTCTTAAAGAGATGGGGTTCTACTACGTTTTCTGGCCGGTGAATAAACAAGAATTTGCGGACTTCTTAACTCACGTGAGTAAGAACCTCAAAACCTTTTCTGGTGTAAGCCAGAAACGTAAAGCAAAGCACGTTGCTATTGTTGGTAGCAAAGGTGGTGTGGGCGCGTCGTTTATCTCTACTGAGCTTGGGTCACTGTTATCGACACAAGGCTCAGATACGATTCTTGTCGACCATCAAAATGCTGGTACTAATATTGATGTTTTGCTTGGGCTAAAAGATTTTATGCCGCGAACCATTGATGAGTTTACCACGCCATTACACGAAATGGACGAAGAGGGTGCATTGAGCTACCTCTTTAATGCTCGTAAGCATCTTCGTTTATTAGCGATTGATGGTGAGAAGAGCCCAAGTGATATTTTTAATTATAGCCAAACCTTATGTGGACTGTTGGCGAGAAACACCAACTTCATTATTGAAGATTTTTCTGGGGCTGTGGACTTCAAAGTTGAACCACAACTCTTGGTAGAAAATTTTGATGTGGTTGTGTTGGTGTTTGACGCATCGGTGTCATCGGTGAGAAATGCTAAGCGGCTCTATGAAAAGATAGAGAGCTTACAGCTGACTTTGTCGTCGCGTACTCGCATCATTATGGTCGCTAACTACCATCGTCCTAAAAATTCTTTTGTGTTGGAAAAGTCGGATCTTAATAAGTATCTGGGAATGAGTGTTGATCTAGAGTTTGATTATTGTAAGTCGCTTGCGCACATCATTATTGATGGCAAGCGAGGACATAAACACGACCGAAATATTAGTCACTCTATGGAGCAGTTGGTCAAACTTATTAATGGCCAGCCGATCGACCAGAAAGCGATGAACTCTTGGTTAAAGAAGGTGCGTGTTAAATGAGTTCTAATAAAGACTTATATCTCGCCTTTCGTGGTCAAATTTTTGAAGCGCTAGACGCCGAAGCGGTTCAGAAAATGAGCCGCAAAGAACTAGAATCACAGATACAAGCGGCAGTAGACTTATTAGCCAATAGCTACCAGAGACCCATCACATCGATGATGAAATCTGGTTTAGTGAAAAGCCTTATCGACGAGCTGTTTGGGCTTGGTCCTTTGCAGCCACTGGTCGAAGACCAGTCTATCTCCGATATCATGGTTAATGGGCCCAATAACATCTTTTTCGAACGACATGGCAAGGTCAAAAAGTCCGAAGTTTCGTTTGTGAATGAAGAGCAGTTGTTGGCTATTGCTAAGCGTATCGTTTCACGTGTAGGCAGACGCGTTGATGAACTCTCTCCAACGGTTGATGCCAGGTTAGATGACGGTAGCCGTGTGAACATCGTGATTCCACCGATTGCGCTGGATGGCACATCGATCTCTATTCGAAAGTTTAGAGAGCAGAATATCGGGTTTGATGATTTGATCGATTTTGGTTCGATGTCACCTGATATGGCGAGAGTATTAATGATAGCGTCTCGCTGTCGTATTAATGTGCTTATCTCTGGTGGTACTGGTTCCGGTAAGACAACCTTATTGAACGCTTTGTCTCAATACATTGCGGAAGATGAACGTATCGTCACGATTGAAGATGCCGCTGAACTGCGTCTGCAACAACCTAACTTAGTTCGACTTGAGACGCGAACCTCCAGTGTTGAACAAACTGGGGCTGTGACTCAGCGAGACTTGGTGATCAACGCGCTTCGTATGCGTCCTGATCGAATTATTCTCGGTGAATGTCGTGGCTCGGAAGCATTTGAGATGTTGCAAGCGATGAACACCGGCCACGATGGGTCTATGTCTACACTGCACGCGAACACGCCGAGAGATGCAATTGCCCGTGTTGAATCAATGGTGATGATGGCGAACTTGAATCAGCCGTTAGATGCGATTCGAAGAACAATCGTGAGTGCCGTTCAGATGGTTGTGCAAGTTAATAGGCTTCGTGATGGCACGCGCAAAATTACCAGTATATCGGAAATTGTTGGACTTGAAGGCGATAGCGTGGTGATGGAAGAGATTTATGGCTTTCGGCACGACGATGCTCTTTTCGGCGAAAATGTGAAAGGGGAGTTTGTCACCAATGGGATCATGCAGCGCTCTGAGTTAGTGAAAAAAGCGAAATTCTTTGGGCTTTATGAAGAGCTTATCGAATCCTTCAAGGGAGTCTAGCATGCTTTGGATTTCATTGATCCTGTTCGCTCTTTTACTTCTTTTGATCCGAGATTCAAAGGTAAAAAAAGTCAATCAATTCTTCAATATTGAAGACGTAGAAGTTGAAAGTTTTGACGCTATTAACGTGAAATCATTAGTTGGGAGACAGGTTTGGCACAGGTTTAGAGAGACTATTTCACCTACCCTGATGGTGTTGGGGCCGCGTTCAACCTTGTATATCGCTTTATACATCATGGGTAGTTTGGTCGTCTCTTGGTACGTCGTGATAAATCTATTATCGATGACTAAAGCTTGGTGTGTACCTGTGTTAGCTCTCGTTTTTACTTTTTTCGGCTATCGTTTCTTGGTGACTAAAAGGCGCCGAGATTTCGAAAATACCTTCCCTGACGCGTTGAATATTCTGATGAGTGCCGTGACGGCGGGTGACAGTTTAATGCACGCCATTAGCTATGTCGGCGAAGTGATGCACAATCCTATCGGGCGTGAGTTTAAGTTGATGGGAGACCGACTTAAGTTAGGTGAGTCTCCGGAAGTAGTACTTAAACGCTCGTGTAAAAACTACCCGTATTCAGAGTTTTTATTCTTTACTGTAACGCTTAGAGCCAATATTGCGCGAGGCGGACAACTTAAAGGTGTGTTGGCTCGATTAATTCGTGTGTTGGTCGATGCTAGAACGTTAGAAAAAAAGAAGATGGCAATGACTTCGGAAGCCCGAATATCAGCCAAGATAGTTGCTGCTATCCCTATGGTTTTTATGGTTATTCTTAACCAAATCAATCCGTCTAATGTTGATTTTGTACTTCATGATCCCGAGGGGAGAGTCGTGTTGTTTTATGTGCTGGGCAGTGAGCTTATCGGCTTATTTATTGTTTGGTTATTAGTAAGAGGTGTTCGCGCATGATGATACTAGCTGCACTTATTGTGCTGTTTTTGTCGCTGCTCTTTTTGATCATCGAGTCGTTACAGGCCGAACAGCGCAGACAGAAATTAGCGAATTATCTAGCGACTGATGCTATTAAACCGCCTTCGCGCTTGAATCGATTTTTCATTAGATTTGGCAAGGAGCATCATGATGAGCTCGAGCAGAAACTGATCGAAGCGGGATATTACAACACGAAATGGGCGAAGTTCTATTTTCCCGCGAAGGTATTGGTATTGGTTTTGGTCTCTATTTTGATTCTGATGGGAGACATGACTTCGAGTAACCAACTGTTGGTCGCGATTACCTCTTTAATTACTGTAATTGTACTTCCAGATACTTTGTTGCAAGTGCGCCGTAAGATACTTATCCGAAAAACCTCCTCACAGCTTCCTTACCTCTTGGACATGATGTCAGTATGTGTACAAACCGGTATGACTATAGAGGCTGGTTTAGCCTATTTGGCTCTAGAGCTTGCAGAGTTCGATTCTGACCTTTGCTACCAAATTAAGCGCACATCTGACTCAGGTAAAATACATGGTATCGAAAAGGCTTTGAATGACCTTTCGGAGCGTATTCCAACCCCTGCGGTGAGAAGTTTTGTTCTGACTATTATTCAGAACTTGCAATACGGAACGTCCGTCGCACAAATACTCAGTGACCTTGCTGAGGATATGCGTAAAGAGCAAATGCTTACGGTTGAGGAGAAGGTCGGTAAGCTCTCTGCCAAAATGAGTGTGCCTTTAATCTTATTTATCATGTTTCCAATCGTCATTTTGATTCTTGCACCGAGCATCATGCAAATGACATTGAGTATCTAGAGGGCCGGTCGAATGAATAAAAAGCGCACTTATTTGATGTTGTTAACGCTAAGCCTGTTAGCGGGTTGCCAATCGACACCTACTGAGCAAGAACAACTGCACGCTGATGTGACCAATATGGAGAAGGTTAAAAACTACGATGGTCTTATCAGCCATTACAAATACCAGTTGGAGCAGGGCTCGGAAGATCCAGCTGTGAAACAGAGGCTGGCCTGGGCATACTTTCACAAAGGTGATATCGAATCGGCAAATTTCTATGTTCAACACCTTCATCAAGAGGGCATCGTTAACCCAAGTTTGTATCAGCTAGAGGGCCAAGTTTTCGATGATAAAAATGACATTGGCCGTGCTATTTCCTCTTATATAAATTCGGTTGAGGCCGGAAACAATTCCGGTCAAATCCACGTATTACTCGGTGTGTCATATGCAAAAATAGGTCAGTACGAAAAAGCATACCAGGAGCTGAGTCTTGCTCGCTTACGTGGCTACGACGACATTGTAATAAAGAATAATATCGCGATGATTCAGATAGCTAATGGTGAGTATCATCAGGCGATTGAAACGTTAGCTCCGGTGTTGAAAGAAGATCCCGCGAATAAGATCGTCAAAGCAAACTTGGCGATAGCATTGATGAAAACGGACAAAGTCAACTCAGCCCAAAAACTACTAAAAGACGACTTTTCGACGCAAGAAATTCAGGCTATTACCGCCGAGCTCACTCAAACGGGAGCGTCTAATGAAGCGCCTTAATAAGCAGAAGGGAGTCACTGCCATTGAGTTTGTATTGGGTGCTCTGGTTCTGTTCTTTGCAACCTTCGCAATTTTTGAGTCGAGCTATCGAATCTACGTCGTGAACATGACCGAGTACTCGCTTAGAGAAACCATCAGAAACGCCAAGATCTATGAGGGTAAAGGGATCAACGAGCAGTACGAGAAAAGGTTCAGAACCTTAATTGAAGATGATGACAACTTATGGCGCTTCTTAATTGACGGTTCACGTTTCTCGATCAAAGGAAGGTATTTTAAAAACTATGATGATTTCGTGGCGAACAGAGGACACGCTGGGCAAAGTTTGAACTTCAACTATGACCTTGCCGAAATCACTATAACCTACCGCTACACGCCGGTCATTATGTTAGCAGGTGCTGCAGATAGAGATATCTCTCGTACCATGGTTTTGAATTTAGAACATGAGGGTTGGAAAGATGATGAGTTGTAAACAACGTGTTTGCTCCGCGTCTCGTCAACAGGGCTCTTTTACCATTGAATTACTGTTTGTACTGATCGCACTTTGGGGTGTTTACCTTTTTGCTGCTGATTTGAGCAATCAATTACTTACCCGCGCAAAGCTTGATCGATCGAGTTTTGCTTTGGTGAATATTATCAAAGAACGCTCTCGTTACTTTGATGGCGATGTGCTAGCCGGGCAAAACGTTTCCGTTACACAGAAAGAATTACGAGATATGGTGAAAGTTGCAAGTCGAATGCTGAATACGCCCGTTAACAATGTTGCCATCAAGATAGAGTCGTTAACCAACAACAATAATGTTGCTGAGTTTAGTAGTAGTAAGTTCAGAAGCTTAAACTGTCAAACCGACTCAATTATTGATCATGCGGATTTAGCGCCGGTAGATAAAGGTGTTGTTTACCCTTTATACCGCGTTAGCCTTTGTGAAGAAGAAAGCTCCTGGTTCAAACCTTTCTTTAACGGCGGTACTAGCACTTCCGTCAAGATTACCTCTTCTTCAATCATGCCGGGGAGATAAGGAGATGAAAATGCAGCTTGAACGGAAAATCAATCTCCAGCACCCCAGCCTTCGAAAACAACAAGGGGTTGCTGCGGTATGGATGGGCTTATTACTTGTTCCTATCATGGGAGTGACCTTTTGGGCGGTTGAAGGCACACGCTACGTACAAGAGACCAGTCGGCTCAGAGACTCCGCAGAGGCGGCGGCGATAGCGGTGACCATTGAAGATCAGCCTGATCTTGCGCGCGGGTTAGCGATTCAATATGTCGAAAATTACGTGAGAGACATCAAGTCAACGAATCTTTCTACCCAGAGGTTTCATCAACCGAAAGATGAGGGAGCAGGGATTCTTGAATATATCCAATATACGGTTAATGCAAAGACAACTCATGATAGTTGGTTTGCGAGCCGTTTTATCCCTTCATTTGATGAGCAGCAAGTTTTAGCGGGGCGTTCTCTTGCGCGAAAGCATGGTATTAACTCTGGTAGTAACTACATCGATTTAGTATTTGTGGCGGATTTCTCTGGTTCAATGAGTCATAGATGGGGAGATGACCAAAATACAAAAATCGAGGATTTAAAAACCGCGATTGATAAAATATCTAATAAGATCCTCTGTACTTCAACTAGGGAGGAATTTGTTGACGGTGAATTGACGATGGTATGTGATGAACCAGGTGTAGATACCACCGGAGATAAGTTACTTAACCGAGTTGGATTTGTTCCTTTTAATGTTCGAACGAGGGAACTCGTCTCAGCAAGTAGAGCTAATGTAACCAGCCAGTTGAGTTATCATGACTATTACAGAGCTGATTTATCCCGCTATTCCTACAATGATGTGGATTGGGATTATTGGAGTAGGTATTCCAATTATCAGGTACAAAATTGTGCAATGTCACCAGCATATTGCCCTGCCCCTAAAAAAGATAATCACGAATATGCTAAGCGTATAATGAATGTTGTCACTTACCGTGCCCCGGTAGCCGATAATTATGCGTATGTTGACTTTTATAAAACTGTGTCAACTTTATTTACCGACAAATCGGCTTTGAAATCTAATTTCTATAATGCATCAGGATCACGTCTACTTCGATGGCATGGTACAGAGAAGCCCGAACAATTTTATAATATACGATTGACTAATAATCTGGCTGAGATGGACAAGATTCAGTATATGTGGCCTGCGGGCGGAACAGCGGCTTACCAAGGGGTATTAAGAGGGCTTCAAATTCTAAATGATGGTAAACCCCAAAATGCTGACCAAGAAGTACAAAATGCTTACAAGAATAAAATCAAGATGTTACTTATTCTTAGTGATGGAGTAGAAAGCCCAAATAACGGTATATTTAGAGATTTAGTCTCCGTAGGCATGTGTGACAAAGCAAGGCAGGAGATACCTGGCTTATACATAGGCGTTGTTGGGATAGACTTTAATGCATCTGTACAGGACGCCTTTCAACATTGCGTGGTTGACCCTAACGAAGATATCATTGATGTCAATAACGTAGATGAACTGGTTACAAAGATAGATGAACTCATCCGTAAAGGCTCAAACAAAACAAGCGGTACAACTAAATTATATTAGAGGTAAAGATGAAAAAATTAATGGCTAGTTCCATTGTACTTTTGGCCTTACAAGCTAGCCTTCCCGCCAACGCGGAAAAAGGTATAAGCGTTTATTGTGATAGAGCATTTAGTGAGTCTCAACATAGTGTAACGGTGGATAATATTGTGGGTATCGCGCAGCATAGGCAGGGTTTTTTACAAATAGAACAAAAATCCAATAACGATGAGTTGAGACAAACTTTGGCCAATGAGTCAAATTTTGGCATGGATCAATCAGAATGTAAGACTTGGATAAGTAACCAAGAGCGACACGGGCTATTGGCTCGTCTTCACTTTGGGTTTGATCAACACAACTTAACGCCAATGGGCAGCAAAGCCTTAACTCAATTAGCTAGCGAATTGCAGGCTAGTGGCAACTCGGTCACTGTTGATGGGCACACAGACAGCACTGGTGATGAAGGCTACAACCAAGCTTTGGGGCTACAAAGAGCACTTACAACATCAAATGCTTTGGTTGCTGATGGTGTAGAGAAGAATCGCTTGGTTATTCGTTCTTTTGGTGAGAGCAAGCCGATCGCCTCTAATGAGAGTTCAGAGGGAAGAGCAGAGAACAGACGAGCAGAAGTTTGGACATCTACAGGTAATGTCGACTAAATTCATAGCTTAACCTGTCTGTAGCTTGGCTACCTATTGAAATAATGGGAAGTTGACAAAAATGGTGATTTGTCACTTCCCTGAAAATGTTATGAATTGGTTATATGTTACCTGTCAACGAGGCGTTACTAGCTCATTGAAGTGCGCAACTAAGATTGGAGACCGTTTTAGAGTTCCTCCAATACGACAGCTTGACTCGTGAGTGTCAGCTCATCGTTATACTGATTGGGGCTGAGTTGGCTTCAATAGCGTAAGCGAGGTTGTAGCGGATAGCTTCGAGAATAATATCTTTTGATAGAAAGTGGCAGCCCTTAAGGTGCTGCAGCGACGATTATGATGTGTACAGTGCCAATTTTGTCGATAGAGAATCACATCGTTGGTAGATGGCACACACGATGGAGTTAAACTCGAGGCTTTTACTTTTAGAAGACTAAGTTTTAGATGGTATTTATTCAATGAAAATTCTTATTTGCGATGACTCAGTTCTTGCACGAAAGTCGCTTTCTCGTAGTTTAACGGAAGTTAGCTCAGATGATTTGTTTTTTGCGGAGCATGGTAGAGAGGCTTTGGAGGTTATTGATCGGGAACCAATTGATGTGATGTTCTTAGATTTAACCATGCCGATTATGAATGGTTTTGAAGTTCTTGAGCACCTTCATAATCAAAACAGCCCAATAAAAACGGTCGTTATTTCTGGTGATGTTCAGAGAAAATCAATTGAGCGTTGTTTGAAATTGGGTGCATTCAGTTTTATAAAAAAACCATTTGATAGAGCCGCACTTGCCGGGGTTGTCTCTAAGCTGGGAATAACATTAGATGTTGGCCAAAAGAAAGTTGATGATGTCAGCTACACTTCAAAACTAAAAGAGCTTGCAAACATTGCACTTGGACGTGGTGCTGCACTTGTTGCTGAGCATATTAGCTCATTTGTTAACATGCCCATCCCTAATGCAGGTACTTTGAGTACTGGAGCATTAGAGATGACAATCAATGATGTACTTGATCGTGAAAATTCTGTTGCAATCGCACAGCGGTTTGTTGGTGATGGGATTCATGGTGAAGCTTTAGTTTGTTTACGAGGAAGAGATTTGAAAAAAGCTGGCGCCCAACTTCACTTTAACTTTTCGAGCAATGAACTTTTTCATTTCATTTCTCATTTACTTGTTTCTTCATTCTTAAGTTCATTATCAGAACAACTTGCAACTCAATTCTCATTACGTCAGCCTGTATTTATTGAGCAGTTACATCGTGATATCAACTTTAACGACACGAAAGGTGAATCCGATGTATTTACTATTGAATATAGTTACTCAGCTGGTGGAAGTGATTTTGAAGCTGATGTTTTGTTCTTTATGGATTCAGCTTCTGTTAATAAATTAAAGCAATTAATGGAGATGTTATAATGCCAAAGATCACGTTAGGAATGGATGAATTTCATCGGATTATGCAGGTGATTGATAATGTCGATGCTGGCTTATTAATTGTTGACCTAGATTATAATGTCTGTATCTGGAATTCTTTTATGCAATCATACAGTAAAGTTAGTGCTGAACAGATCATGGGGAAGAATCTATTTAATATCTTCCCAGATTTGCCAGAGAAGTGGTTGCGTACAAAAGTTTCCTCTTCAATATCAGTACAATCTCGAACCTTTTCAAGTTGGGAAAATCGTCCATTTTTGTTCAATTTTAACAACTACTCACCAGTATCTAATGGTTTATCTGTAATGTATCAAGATATCTCTATTACCCCACTAACTTCGTTAAGCGGAGAAATATCTCATATTAGTATTTTGGTCAATGATGTTTCTGATACTGCTAAAAGTAAGTTGTATCTTAATGAGTCGAACACTCGGTTATCAAAAATTAGTCAGATAGATGGGCTGACAGGCCTTTATAATCGTGCATACTGGGAATGTTGCCTGAAAGAAGAGTTTCACCGATGTAAAACAATGGGCAAAACGGCTACTTTGGTAATGTTTGACATTGACCATTTCAAAAAAGTAAATGACATATACGGCCACAGCGTCGGTGATGAAGTTATTCGGCAAACCTCGCATACAGTGCAGGAAATCGCTCGGAGATCTGATTACGCTGGACGTTATGGGGGGGAAGAATTTGTGGTGTTTTTGCCAAATACCTCTACCGTACAGGCTCACAACTTAGCTGAGCGATTGAGGAAAAAAATAGAATCATTATTCATATCGACAAAAGAGCATAATATTCAAATTACGATAAGTTTAGGTTTATGTGAGATTACTGATATAGTAAAAACAGCTCAGGATTTAATAGAAAAAGCAGACAAAGCGCTTTATGATTCAAAAGAAGGGGGACGAAATCAAACGAGTATTTATTCTTCCCAAAGGGCGGGAACGAACGTTAACTACTGAAAAAAGAATTTATCTCAGTGGGAGCGTTTTTAGATAATTACGTTCTTAGCATGAAGAAAAAATGAGAAATTCTCACATGATTATCATTGTCCAACTAAAAAAGTGAAAGATAGCCGCTCACAAATCAGGGCGTGAGCATGCTTCGATATGATTTATATATCAAAGAAGAATCAAGGCGATTAATCATCTTTCCAACCAGCTTTTTAAGAGAATATCCTGAATTCAGTGTGACTGTCTAAACTGGCGTTGTTAACTAAATTCGTTGAACCTTTCCTCAATACGGTGAGCTGAGCCGATATATAGTGATGTTACGGGTAAATCGAAAAAGAAGATAACAAACGGGAATGAGTATAATAAAGCCTTGTGGAAAAGAGGCTCAGTAATATTTTCAATCATTGAAGCGTTGTATTGCAAAGGCCAACATGGCAAACGCGGTAGAGGAGACTGTCCTAAATTCTGTGTAACTGTCTAAACTTAAGCCTTAAAGGCTAAGGATGGATAGTATGGATAAGAAAGCACTTGAAGCTTTTGCTCGTGAAGCAGCTAAGTCAATTAAGACAGAAACTGATCTTGATGACTTCCGCAAAATGTTAACCAAGGTGACTGTTGAGACGGCATTGAATGTCGAGCTTGATGAGCACCTTGGTTACGAAAAACACTCCTCTAAACCTAGTTCTAACTCCCGTAATGGGTACTCCTCCAAGTCGATTCTCACTGATGATGGTGAAGTGCCTATAGACGTTCCTCGTGACCGAGAGTCAAGCCTTGAACCAAAGCTGGTTCGTAAGCATCAAACTCGTTTCCAGTCGATGGATGACAAAATCTTAAGCCTCTATGCTGTAAGCGCTCAATTCTCCGCATAATTCTATCCTGATCTCCATGGTAGATAATGACTACTTTCATTACACAAGGAGAAATTTATGACTCACTCATCGCAAGTTTGGCAACATCACGTTAATGACGTATCCGCTCAATACTCAGCAGGTCGTGAGCGGATAATAGTGATGATTTAATCGTTTTTGATGTTCCAAGGTAGCAGCGCCTCGATTTGCTCCACGGTTTCTGCGTATGGCAACTGAGTAAGAAAGGTGTGTAAGTATTGGTACGGCTCTAGACCATTCAGTTTTGCTGTTTCCACCGGCTTTGTTGCTTAATTAAGTGAGAAGACATGGCTGCCCCATGTTGAACAATACTTAAACAATACACTGAGTTTCAGGCATACTGCGTATTTCGGTGATTGCGAACGCTTGTTTCGGTTTATTCCGAACACCTGAACCAGCACTTTTTCTCTTTCCCTATTTTTACTCTAAGTGTTCGGATTGCGCCAGTTTTCTCATTGATTCTCCTCCCAGTTCTATTCTATGACTATTATGTACCAGCCGATCCATTAGAGCGTCAGCGATGGTGGCGTTGCCGATCATGTTGTACCACTCCTTTACGGGTAGTTGGCTGATGACGATTGTGCTGCTGTTTTGGTAGCGGTCTTCAAGAACTTCTAACAAGTGACCTGCATGCTCTTGAGGCAGTCTTTCCATCCCCCAGTCGTCGAGGATCAGTAAGCCTTTCTTCTTCCGAGAGCTAATTTTTTACTTAACTTTCCTTAAGTAACATTAGTATTTAAGGGGGGGGGGCTTTGGTAGGTTATGAGTTATTTTTATCCATACCGGAATCTGTTAGATGCGAATGAACGAATCGTATGTATATAAAAGTGTGTTGTTCGCATTTATATATTGCGTGCTCTCGATGAGTAAGAGTTTTGCCACGAATATTTTCAATGAGACTCCAACTGTGTATGAAGACTTTAAGACCTTACGAGTTGGGGTCATCACAGGCAGCGCTTCCGATAAGCATGTGAGTGATACAGGTAAAAAGCGAGTTTACGAAAAGTATTTGGATAGCTTAGAGAAATATTTACCACCAGGAATACGAGTAGAGTTACTAAAAGCACCATTAAGTGAACTTTTAGACTTAGCAAAAAGAGGTGCAGTTCATGCGGTATTCGACTTATCCAAAAATGAACGGCGAGAAGATACTTTCTCATTCACTAACCCTATCCGTGATGAGATTGTTTTCATATATAGCAAGTTAGACTTTGAAGAAGGTTTTCAAAGAGGCGATGAAGTATATGCGTTGAAAGGCTCAACTTGGGGAGAGGACGCACAGAGCTACTTACATTCAATTGGCCTTCGTAATAAGGTCTACTATGTAGAAAGCATATCGGATCTTTATAGCAAACCAATCTTTGTAGCGGGTAACACAAGTTTATTAAAACTATATCCACATAAGGCACCTATTACGTCTAATAAATCAATACATGTTGGAATTATAAAAGAATACGCTGATATTTTATTAGATCCTTTTAACTCGGCATTATCGGATGTCGGGGATATATATTTAGAACAGGAAATACAAAATAGTAAATTGGTTGAATTGGATTTAATTGTAGATGTCGATGTAAGGCCATTTTTTAGTCACGACGATAATGATGTCTCCGTGTTGTCAAAATATCAATATTTATCGAATCAAATGGGGGTTTTTAACATAGAACCCAGAGAGTGTGACGATGAAGAGTGCGAGCTAGAAAGTAATAAATTATCACGTCTTACAATTTATTCAGAAGATCTATTGCAGGGTTATTATGTAACCGAGAGCATAGGTTTGTTAAAGCAGAATCTGTTTACATTAGACGGCAATGAGAAAACAGGTCGTGTAGGTGTTTTGCAACGAAACGAGCGAATAGCATATCAATACGGTATAGAGACGATATCTTATAAGTGCTCGAATGATTTGATTGAGGGTTTTGAAAGTGGGGAGGTTGATGGATTTATAGCTGGTGATTTAGATGGTCATTTAGCTATGGCTAACCTAGGCTATGAAAAATATAAAAATCAGTTGATTGGTTATGAGTCTGTTGTGTTCGCAATACCTAAAAATATGAAATACTCTAGAGTTATTTATGACTCTATATCAGATTTGATTGGCACAGCTAAAATTACAGGATTTATTGATAGAGAAGATGTGGCTAATACATATATGATTGAAGAGGCGACGCAGGGTAAATTAGTAGAACGAAAAAAAATGTATATGACATATATCATATCGTTAGTATTGATTTTGACTCTTTGTGCGTATCGAATAAAAATTTATTTCTCCGACGGTATCAATGGATTATACAATAAGAGAATGATCAATCTATTTTATAGAAAGAAGAATCATAGTCATATTTTATTTATAAGGGTGAATAACAATTATGATGATGTAAATGACTTATCTAGGCATCGTAATGATAGTTTAGCTCTACTTACAAAGCAACTTGCCCCTTTTAAGTGTATTAACTATAAAGCCTTTAGATACCTAGATGATGCCATTATTATTTTTGTCGACTGTCATGATGATATGTTGATTTATCAGTGTATAGATGAAGTTTCTCGTCAAATTTCAAAGTATCACCTAATTATAGATGTGGGTATAAAAGAAACGACAGGGGACTGCTGCTCTGATATTAAATTATCAAGCTCTGCGATGCTGGTAAACAGTGCTGAAAAAAACAAAAATTATTGCCATTACGAGTACTCTCAAATAGCTAAGAGTTATATGGATAATCGAGCTATAGAAAATTCAATCAATGAGTGTCTAATTAATGAAGAGTTTGATTGTTATCTTCAGCCTAAAATAAGGCTAGATAACAGTGAACTGTATGGTGTCGAAGTATTAGCTAGATTAAGCATTAGAAATCAGACTATTTCACCTGAAATATTTGTTCCAATATTAGAGTCGCAGAGCAAAATTCATATGCTTGATTATATTATGATTAAGAAAACAATTAACTATATCAACGAAAGATCCAGGTTTGATGTGAACTTTTCTGTCAATGTTAGTTCAACAAGTATTGCTAGTGATGACTTTAGAGAGAAAGTACTATCTCTGATTTCAGTTAACAATGATTTAGATAATCTTGAGTTTGAGATAACAGAAACATTGACTAGAGAGTGCTTCGACCTTGTTCAAAAATTTATACGTGAGGTGCGAGAAATATCTAGAATAAAATTCTCACTCGACGACTTTTCTACAGGTAATTCGTCGTTGTTAGTACTAGATAAAATACACTTTGACACGGTTAAAATTGATAGAAGTATTTTGGAAATACTGAGAAAAAACGAAGGTGGATATAATCATATAAAAGAAATTGTAAATTACATAAAAAGCAAAGAAAGTACTGTGTGTTTAGAAGGAATTGAAGACAGAAATGATTTGGCAATTGCACACGAACTAAAAGTAACCTTTGGGCAAGGTTGGCTATTAGGAAAGCCAATGACAGTTAGCGATTTCAACTTAAAATACTGAGAATTTTTGGCTTAATCTATTATGAATCAAGAAAAAAATAAAATATTTCTAGGCATATGTAATGTCATGGTGACTCTGATACCTATTCCAATTATATCTGGGTTACTTTCACTACTTGCTCACGCTACATCATCATATGGCGATAAAACGGTTTCTTCGTTTTTGTACTCATCTTCACATGTAATACAAGAAGTTTATCCTCTTCTATTGTGTGTTTATTTCTCTTTGTTTTTAAGTAACAAATATAAACTGTCGCGAGCAATGGTTATAACACCATCACTTTCGACCATGTTTATTTTAATAAAAGCTGTCTCGCTAACTAAACATGATGATAATTTTTTCGAAGCATTTGTGTCATCTTCTGTTTTTTTATCAATTATTGTGCCTATTTTTGTGGCTAACCTCTTGAAAAGGATAAGTGAGAAACGATTTTTTAAGAGTGAATCTTTACCACTCGTTGTACAACAAACAGTAAACCTTATAGTTTGGACACTATTAGCGATATTCAGTTTTATTTTTTGTTTTGAAGTTGTTTACGAATTCCTTTGCCTCGCTTTAGACAGTGCTAAAGTTGTCCTAAACTCAAATGAATGGGTTGCTCCTGAGTATTTACAAATTGCCTTATATCTATTTTTTAAAAATATTACTTGGTTTTTTGGAATTAATGGAGCAAATTTCATTGGGGAATATGAACTATATGCACCGCAAGGATCATTAGTATTGACTAGTTTTCTTGACCAGTATTCTGCTCTGGGCGGTTCGGGGAGTACGTTGAGTCTCGTCATCTGTATGATTTTGTGTTGGAACTATAGGTATAAAGCATTAGGTTCGATATCACTTTTATTTGGCATGTTTAATATTAATGAACTTGTTATTTTCGGTGTTCCGATTATGTTGAATCCATTCATGATGGTACCCTTCATATTAATACCTATAGTTCAAGCTCTAATAGCTTACTATTTTTTAAGTTTAGGAGTAATCGAACCTGTTATTGATAATTATAACTGGATGCTGCCAACGTTTTATAATACGTTCCATTTATATGGGTGGCTATCAAATGAAATGTTGTTGCAAATATTAAACTTTACAATCGGCGTGATTATATACTTTCCATTCTTTAAAAGAATTAGCAATTTAACCTTTTATTCAAGTGTTAATATGACAAGTGACAAGTTTTTCGACTATGAAGATAGTAGGCAGGCTCTAGGTGTCGGAGATGTTGTTGGTCAGGTTAATAAATCGATAAAGGCACAACGAAATATTGAACGATTGCAGTCTACAGGAAAGTTTGAGCTATTCTATCAACCAATTTGTTCTGAAAATAAATTCTCTATAGTTTCAGTTGAAGCATTACTTCGTCATCGTTCACACGAGGGAAAAATCACACCTCCTACTTTTATCACTGATTTTCAATTGACAGGGATGATTGTCGATTTAGACCTTTGGGTTATTGAAAAAGCTTTATTAGACTTCAAAAAAATTGACATCCCCCTTGATAATGAACTTGAGAATATCGCAATAAACGTTTCTCCAATCACCTTTTTGTCCGATAGTTTTATAAAGAACTTCGTAGGTATTGTCTTAAAAAGTGACGTTGCTTTTTCTGAGATAACACTCGAGATTACTGAGGATGTGCTTATTAGTGATGAGTCGGGAACTGTGGCAAAGATCGCTGAGCTAAGAGGGTTAGGAGTGTCGATTGCGTTGGATGATTTCGGCTCCGGTTATTCTTCCTTAGGTTATTTGTCTAAATACAAGTTTGATAAGGTCAAAATAGATAGGGCGCTGACAAATAATATTGATACTGAGATAGGTAGCAAGCTTTTCATGTTAACAACACAGATTGTAAAAACATTAGGTGCGGTCGCTATAGTAGAAGGTGTGGAAACTGAAAGGCAATTAAAATCTGTGAACCGATTAGGGCCATGTCTTGTTCAGGGTTATTATTTTTTTAGGCCGATGTCATTGTCTGCACTTAATAACCTATTAACGTCAAAATCATCGAAAGCAATAGATAAAGTTTGTGTGTGTTATGAATAGAATAGTTTTAGCCTTATTTCTTTTTTTATTTTCAACATTTACACTCGCAAAAGTTGTTAGGGTGGGTTCTCTAGGGCAAGATATTGTCGTATCTCAGACGCTGAGCAAACTTGAAAAAGATATGAATGTCGAGTTTAAAATAGTGACCTTTCAAAGTAATGAAGAAGCAGTTTCAGCTCTAGAGAACAAAGAGATCGACCTCATTTCTAATATTCATGTAATTGATAAGTTAACTGAACGATTTCGTTTTTCTTTACCTTACTCTTTTGATTATTCGTATGTTTATACCAAAATTCCAATAGACAGCGTTAATGTTTCCGAGCTTTGGATCGAACAGGATAGTGTCTATGCAAGCTTACTTAAATTACGGAACTCAAGTAGTCGCATTATCATGAAAACTTATGATCGTACGCTTGGTTTTGTGACGAGTTTCCACTACCCAGATAATGCTGTTGTCTTAGGAAGTATGGAGCACTTAGAAAAACTACTGTCTCAAGGTTATTATGCGGATCGAACGGTCAACTCTTGGTTTGTTCCACCTGTTGCGTTTGCTGGTCTAAAAGAGGGTGAAGGTAGGCTTATTTCTGATATTAATCTCGCTATACAGAACGGCTCTTATTTGTCTCAGTCATCGAATATTATTGAGATGCAAGAAAGGCAAGCTCGTATCTCTGGATTACGCAAATCAGTGATTGCTCACAATATAGTTTCGCCCATTACCATTCGCTATAAAGCTGAAGACTTAGAGACCGATGGTTTAATAGAAGATTCCAGCGCGAGTAAAACTGCAATAAATGAAGCATGTACTTTGCTTGGTTTTCAATGTCAGTTTGATAATGAAGTCGATGAGTCTTGGCTAAGCGTCTATGATAGTTTGTTAAACGAAGAAATTGATATGATATCTGGTATGGCAGTCAATGATAGTCGAAGCCGTCTTTTTAGTTTTAGCGAGATATATTATTACCCTGAGATGTACCTCGTTGGTAAGTTAGATCAGTCGGGTCGAAATATTATTCTATCTGAATTAACTTCCGAACGTATTGGTGTAGTTAGGGGAGATTTCTTCGAACAACTATTCAATAAATTCTTAACCAGCAAAAAACTGTATTTATATGAAAGTCAAGAGGCACTGATACAAGCTTTGGTTGCAGGAGAGATCGATTTTTTGCCAATTGGATCGATTAATTACAACAAGCTTATGTATGAAACAGGCTACAAGCTTCCGATTGATATCGTTAATAGGTTTAAGCTTCCAATAGATTATGGAGTTGCGATAGCTTTTCAAAACAACGAACAAGGTCGAGTTTATGCTAAGCTGTTTTCAGAGGCAATGCAGATAGTAGATTTTCCAGAAGTCATTAGCAAGTTTAGTGACCGAAAGGATTGGCGAGCCTCCATGATAAAAATGAACAAATTTATCGAGTTTGCTATATCGATGATAGTGATTACTGGCCTACTAATGCTTTCTGTAATTGTTGCTTTGTATCATGAAGCAACAACCGATCAGCTTACTAATTTGGGTAATCGTAGAGCCCTTTATCGTAAGTCAAATTCCAAAGTAATAAAAAACTCAGTAATCATATATGCCGATATCGATAAGTTTAAATTTATTAACGATACATATGGTCATGAAGCTGGTGATATGGTTTTAGAGAAGTATTCTCAAATTATATCAACGAAATGGCCAGGGAGAGCATATCGTATCGGAGGGGACGAATTTATACTCACAGCCAAACGACTATCACCAGGTCTGAGCTCTTTAGTCTCTGAACTTAAATCTTTTCGTGTATTTGTTGAAGGTATAGAAATGTGTGTTGATGTTTCTATGGGAAGTTTAGTTATAAAAGAAGATAATACCTGTCTTAGAGAAGCTCTTTCCCAGGTTGATGTAAGGATGTATAAAGATAAAATAGTATAAGTATCAAAGCTGCCATAATTCTTAGTCATCAGAAATAGGTTATCTGCCTTAGATAGCACTAGTCTATGAAAGATATATTGCTTATTCTTTTGACTGTCAGACGGCTAAGTTTGGCAGTTATTAGTTTGTGCCTCGAGGTAGAAGGGACTGTCAAAATTATTCAATCTACCTTTTAGTTTTTCCGTAAATACGTGCCCCCGCTTCAAGTATTAGATACCTGTTCCCGATTGAAAAGTCGTCAAATCAACTAGCTGGTGATTTCCTAGACACCAAGCCTTCGTCCAAAGTTCTTATTCATCTCTGTAATTTTGAGGATTAAGGTACTCATTTAAAACCCTTAGCTTTTCTGACCTATTTGGGGAGTTTTGTGTTAATAAGTTTTGCATAGCTCAAATAGTCGAGGAATATTGTAACGACGCAACTGGTTAACTATTTCGAAGTATAGCGATGCTTACTTATGTACATGCTTGGATTAGGTTCAGTGTTGTTTAACGTATTTCACGCCGACCGGGGCATTGTCTAGCCTAAGTCTGCCAAACTTTTGGGGAAGGGGAGGTATTATTTATTAGGATAAGGCCACCATGCCAATGAGTCAGAGTTCGCTACCTACTGGGGAGGTATTATTTATTAGGATAAGGCCACCATGCCAATGAGTCAGAGTTCGCTACCTACTGGCATGGTGATTATTATGGTTAAATGTTAGGGTTAAAAACTTGTATTGAGCTTTGTTAGCTGTATTAAACTTGCCTAAACTGGGCCACTAAGTTTTGTTGATCTTCTAGATATTGAGTCAGTTGGTCACTTGACTTGGTACTAGATTCGGCAGCATGCTGATTTTCTACTGATTTGTCATATATCTGTTGTATCGACTGGTTCATTTCGTGACTAACAGACGTCATCTCTTCAATAGCGGTTGCAATTTGAATGCTTCTGTCAGATATGTTGTTCACGTTTAGTAATGCATCATTAAGCTCTCTCTCCGTCTCATCAGAAGCCTCGATACATGAGCTGGATGCATCAATAGCGTCATCTATTAACATGGCGGCTTTACGGGTTTGACTTTGAATTTCAGATGTCAGAGTGGTGATTTTTAAGGTTGCATTTTGGCTTTGCTGTGAAAGAGTTCTCACTTCGTCTGCTACCACCGCAAACCCTTTACCATGTTCTCCTGCGCGAGCAGCTTCAATTGCAGCATTTAGAGCTAACAGTTTTGTTTGTTCTGAAACTTTACATATCAAGTCCACGACTTCGTCTATGCTGTCGAGCTTTTCGACTAGCTTGATTATAGAACTCGATGTTTGAGTCAACTCATCAGAGACGCGTGATATGTGTTGTGCTGTTTCGTTGACTGCTTTTTTACACTTGTCTACTGACTCTATAGAAGTTTCCGCGTTCCTCGATGTGCTAGACGCGTTCTCAGCAATTTCTGAAATCGCACTGCCCATTTCAGTGATCGCGGTTGCGGTTTGTGATAATTGATCGTTTTGCTCACTAATATTAGTCAATGTAATATTTGCAGCAGTCATATTATCTTTCGCAGTATTGAGTGTATCTGTATTGGAGGCTTGGATTCTTCCTACTACGGCGTTTAACTCTGATTTACGCATTTTCAGTGCAAGTTCAATTTGGCTAACGTCATCTAGACAACCGGTATATATTAGCTGTGCTAGAGGGTTGTCATAGATCTTCTGTGCGCTTTTTGTTAACTTATCTAGTCTTCTTGTTAAAGCAAAAGTTGACGTCATAGAGAGCGTAAATAGTCCAAAAGCTAAACTATAATTCACCGGTGTTGCGTAGGCCAAAGCTAAGAATATTGGAGCATTTGATAGCGTTATTTTTTGCCAAAGCTTTAGTTTTGGTAGTGATAATCTTTTTATCTTTTCTCCATTATTTAGGCGTTTGTATATATTGTTAGCTCTGCAAATATTCTCCTGATCTGCAATTAGCCGAACAGATTGGTACTCCACAGTTTTTCCATTCAATTTTATTGGGGTTGCATATGCATCCACCCAATAATAATCGCCGTTTTTAGTTCTATTCTTTACGAGCCCCATCCAAGATTTTCCGGATTGCAAATGTGACCACATATCCTTAAATGCAGCTTTTGGCATATCCTTATGACGAACTAAGTTATGTGGTTGCCCTTTTAGTTCTTCATAACTAAAACCCGCAACGGTACAGAAATTGTCGCTGGCGTAAGTAATATAGCTATGTAAATCTGTTGTTGATAGCAAGTTAAAACTAGCAGGAAAAGTTATTTCTTTACTCAATTGACATGACCCCCGTCAAATTATTATTCACATCAAATTACATCGCTTGTATTCGTATCGATAGTAATCGAGTTAAAGACTAATCAAGTAACGACGCAGCATAATCCAAAGGCTGTCTTACATTGGCTTAAAGAAGCCTAAGCTACTTTAAGGTATACTTTAAGTTGTTTAGTAGGCATAAAAAGAGGCTGTCAAATGTTAGACATATTAATTATTGAAGACGATAACGAGTTGAGAGAAATGCTCAGTTACTTACTGTCAATTGTTGAGGGGTTTAACGTTGATTCTTTAGCGACGGGAGAAGGAGCGATAGAGCACATTGAATCGAAAAAGCCTAGGTTAATTTTGTTAGATATACAACTTCCCGGGCAATCTGGTTTGGAAATCCTAAGCGAAGTAAAACGAAAAAATATACCGTCTGCGATTATCATGATGACAGCCAATGATAGTGAATTATGCGAAACGAATTCTCTCGTTTTAGGGGCGCACGATTACGTTTCGAAGCCTATTCGCAGTAATGTGTTGGTAGAGCGTATCAAGCGTCAACTAAGTGCGGTTGACAAAAAAGTAACTATCTCTTGTGATTCAAACAACTTCTACTTGCGCGAGCAAGATTCAGCTCTTATTTATAACGACATTGTTGTTAGCTTGATCCCTTCAGAGTACGAACTAGTTGAGGTTTTAATCGATGCCAATATGCCTATGATGGTTAGTGATATTTTCGAGAAGATTCATGGATTTAGTTACCATGTCGAAGACCGCTCCATTTATATGCGTATTTCTTCATTACGTAAAAAGTTACTTCGTTACTTACCCGAGATCCAGCTAATTAAAAATCGAAGAGCTAAAGGGTTTTATTTAGCACATCCAGTGAGCAAGTTATGAATGCTTTTTTGTCTCAAATCGTTGCATCTGTTGTTATAGGTTATTTAATTAGTTCGGTATTGTCTTTTAGCCTTATTCTGCCTTTGAAAAAAGATGCAGAACGTGAGCTCAACCTTAAACGCGTTGAAATGGTTATTGAAGGTTTTATTGAACATGATCAGAGCCGGCAAATTGGTGCAGATAATGTTTGGCGATTTCAGTGTGATGTCGTTTCTGATACTGACAAAATCCAATCGAAAGGCGACATTCATACAATTGTAAAACGTTACGATACTGACCGTTTTATTCTCGGTGCATTTAACAGTAAAGCATATCAGGATGACGCACATGTTAAGCGACTTAGGTGGTTAGGTTTACTTGATGGTCTGTTACAGGTTACATGCACATTATTAGTTCTCTTGATATCACTGAGGACCTGGTCGAATGGCTTGAAAGAAATGCAGCGATTATCAACCGAGTATATGAAAGGAAACTTTGCGAGTCGCGCTTGTAGAACAGGTCCTGAACCTATTCGTAACTTAATCGATAACCAGCATATCATGGCAGAATCGCTGAGTAACTTGATAAACAAACAAAAAGTTATTTATGCATCTTTGCCACACGACATTCGTACCCCGCTAGCTTCAATTCAACTGACTAGTGATATGCTCCTTTATGAACAAGGTGATAATCAGTATCTGACAAAGAAATTGGCCACTCAAGTTGATAGTTTGAACACCTTATGTGAGAGCAGTTTGTATTTGTTTAAATTGATGAACGGAGATATCCAAGCGGTAAAAAGACAAGTTAACCTGCAAACTATTCTATCATCGTTCAACAATGTTCTTGGTTCACATCAAACGTTGACAACATATGGATGTGATACGTTGGTACAGACAGATAGCGCTATCGTAAGAATTGTATTTCTCAACATTATCTCGAATGCGTTGAAGCATGCAAAAACAGAAATCACGGTCTCTTTAGCTCGTTATCCCAAACATGACGTACTACGTTTTTGCGATGATGGTTGTGGCATAGAAGAGAAAATCATCAGCGCGTTCAATGCGGGGACGCTAGGGGAAATTAAATCACAGCAAGGATATGGTATTGGATTAATACTCATATCTGAGTTGACGAAGGTTTTAGATGGGATTGTTTTGCTTTCAAACAGTAACGTTGGAGGAAAAGTCACACTCGTGATTCGTAGAGGGTAGTCTTGCTGCTAGGAGGAAGTGTACTTCCTCCTAAGAACCCTATACGTTATGCGTCTTTTAGACGGTTAAGTGTATCGATAAACTGATCAATAGAACGATGGTTCGATAAATTTACGCTGAATTTGCCATTGACGACAAATGCAGGAATTGCCGAGATTCGGGCGGTCTCTGTTAGATTTATAGAGTCGTGGATCATTGATTCGACTTCAACGAGCTGATCTTCTGACAACTGCTGTGTATTGAGCAATTTAAAATCCGAAAATAATAAATCAGCATCCGAAAGTTTCAATTCACCAGTTGATTGTACGATTGCAAATAGTTCGTAAAGCAAAGCATGCGGAACCGGGTCGACTTGCACTTTAGCTGTATAGTAGAGCCTTGCCGAAGTTTCAGTCAGATCATCAAAAACTGCATGAATACGGTTGATTTCTAGCTCTTTTAGTCGACTATTCTTTTCGAATAATGTCGACATGTTCCAACACGGGTTACAGGTCAATGAGAAGTATTTGTCTATCGATTTATCAGAAGAATAAGCTTCAGCTAAAGGTGTATAAAGTTCTTTTTCGAAAAAAGCTGCATTGGCACTGTTACAGGCAAGCATTATTGTAAATGAAGTGAATAGTCTTCTAAGCATCTCGTTACCATTGTTGATTAATTACTCTATACAATCCTATATTGCGGCACTTTTTAGTTCTTTAAGTAAATGTAAGAGGCTAAGCGTATACACAGATGGTGTTGGTTTGCACAAAAAGGAAGTGGGGACTTCTATTTGTAAAAAATTGAAACAAAAATAAAACACCGTTCAATTGAGGTTAAGTTACACTTCTCATATTCTAATCAAAAGACAGAGCATCAGCATGCGCCCCCTTATTGTTACCACCATTTGCTTAAGTTTTATTAGTGTTCCTTGTATAGCCTCTAAAGGATCAAATTATCTCTATACGGGATATCAGAATACGAGGGTGAGCGACGATGGTTTTCAAGATTATTTTGATGGTGCTTACAATAACTCAGGGAGTAAGCAGCTTTACGGTGGCTATGTCGGCGGGAACTATGCCTTAAACGATACTTTCTTCGTCGGCTTCGACTCGTCAGCAACCACACGCTCTTCAACGACACTGTCTGATTTGTCTATTCAGTTGGGCTGGTATCAGCCCATTACTTCACAGGTTGAGCTTTATGCCTCTGGTGGTGTGAATTGGGTTAGGCCGGAAAGGCGCTCTTCGTGCCGTAATGACACCATTTGGGATCCGTGTGATCGAGAGACCATTAAAAATTACGATGAGGGTTTTATTGGTGAGGCGGGGGCGGTCGTTTCACTCAATGATCGTTGGTCACTGCAACCTTTTTATCGCTATTCAGATACCCATCAACATGGTCTAAATAATTTCGGGATTGTGAATTCAGTTGATATTCTTTCTTGGCTCGCTGTCGATGCTGGATATGACCATACTTATAGCAAAAACCTAAAGCAGAATACGATTCGAGTGGGGGCGCGGTTTACGTTTTAGCGGCTAAAGGCGCAAAGATACAAAAAAGCCCTGCATTTTCATGCGGGGCTTTCTGTATGCATCAACCCATTTGAGGGCGAGACAGTGTATTCAAGATTAAGCTAGAAGCTCTTTCGCTGTGTTTACTACGTTTTCAGTAGTGAAACCGAACATCTTGAATAGCTCACCTGCTGGTGCAGATTCGCCGAACGTTGTCATACCGATGATCTTGCCACCGAAACCAACGTATTTGTACCAGAAGTCAGCGATGCCAGCTTCTACAGCGATACGAGCAGTTACGTCAGATGGAAGTACAGACTCACGGTACTGCGCGTCTTGCTTGTCAAATGCGTCAGTTGCAGGCATAGATACTACGCGTACTTTCTTACCTTCAGCCGTTAGTTCAGCAGCAGCGTTAACCGCTAGTTCAACTTCAGAACCTGTTGCGATAAGGATAAGCTCAGGTTTGCCTTCACAATCTTTCAGGATGTAACCACCCTTAGCGATATTAGCTACTTGCTCAGCGTCACGATCTTGCTGTGCAAGGTTTTGACGAGAGAAGATAAGTGCAGAAGGACCATCTTTACGCTCGATTGCTAGTTTCCAAGCAACAGCAGACTCAACTTGGTCACATGGACGCCATGTGCTCATGTTTGGCGTTAGACGTAGAGAAGCGATCTGCTCAACTGGTTGGTGAGTTGGACCATCTTCGCCTAGGCCGATAGAATCGTGTGTGTAAACTTGGATGTTCTGAGTTTTCATCAGAGCAGCCATACGCATAGCGTTACGAGCGTATTCCATGAACATTAGGAAGGTTGCGCCGTATGGTACGAAACCACCGTGCAGAGCGATACCGTTCATGATCGCCGTCATACCGAATTCACGTACACCGTAGTGGATGTAGTTACCAGAGAAGTCGTTTGCTTCAAGAGACTTAGAACCAGACCACATAGTCAGGTTAGAAGGCGCAAGGTCAGCAGAGCCACCCATGAATTCTGGTAGCATAGCACCGAATGCTTCTAAAGCATTTTGAGACGCTTTACGTGAAGCGATGTTTGCTGGGTTAGCTTGTAGGTCAGCAATGATTGCGTTTGCTTTCTCTTCCCATTCAGCAGGAAGATCACCGTTTACGCGGCGTTTGAATTCAGCTGCCAGCTCAGGGTATGCTGCTTCATAAGCTGCAAGTTTCTCGTTCCACGCTGCTTCCTTAGCTGCGCCTGCTTCTTTCGCATCCCACTCTGAGTAAACTTCCGACGGAATTTCAAAAGGACCGTGCTCCCAACCTAATTCTTTACGTGTTGCTGCAATTTCTTCAGCGCCTAATGGTGCACCGTGACAGTCGTGCGTACCTGCTTTGTTTGGAGAACCAAAGCCAATCACTGTTTTAGTACAGATTAGAGTAGGGCGAGGGTCTGCTTTAGCTGCTTCAATCGCTGCGTTGATAGCGTCAGAGTCGTGGCCATCTACTGATGGGATTACGTGCCAGCCGTAAGCTTCGAAACGCTTAGGTGTATCGTCAGAGAACCAACCTTCCACTTCACCATCGATAGAGATACCGTTGTCATCCCAGAAAGCAACTAGCTTACCAAGACCTAGCGTACCCGCTAGAGAACATGCTTCGTGAGAGATACCTTCCATCAGACAGCCATCACCCATGAATGCATAAGTGTAGTGGTCTACGATGTCGTGGCCTTCTTTGTTGAACTGTGCCGCTAGCGCTTTCTCTGCCATAGCCATACCAACAGCGTTAGTGATGCCTTGACCTAGAGGACCAGTCGTTGTTTCGATACCTGGTGCGTAACCGTACTCAGGGTGACCTGGAGTCTTAGAGTGCAGTTGGCGGAAGTTCTTAAGATCTTCAATTGAAAGCTCGTAACCTGCAAGGTGAAGCAGAGAGTAAATCAGCATAGAGCCGTGGCCGTTAGACAGGATAAAACGGTCGCGGTCTGCCCACTCTGGGTTTGCTGGGTTGTGGTTTAGGTGAGAACGCCAAAGTACTTCAGCGATGTCAGCCATACCCATAGGTGCGCCTGGGTGACCAGAGTTTGCTTGTTGTACGCCGTCCATGCTTAGAGCACGAATAGCGTTAGCTAGATGTTTGCGATTCATAAGAACTTCCGAATAAAAATTAAGAAAAACAAAATTGATAAAAGTAGGGGAACTGAACGTTCCCCTATTTGTAATTGGTAAGAGTGATTACAGCTTAGCTGCGATCATGTCTTCTAGTTTGCCTTGGTCAACGGCGAAGTTGCGGATGCCTTCAGCTAACTTCTCAACAGCCATTGCATCTTGGTTGTGATCCCATAGGAACTCAGCGTGAGTCATCGCGGCTGGACGCTCTTTAGTACCGTTAGAGTCGATTAGCTTCTCTACTACTTCGCCTTCTGCTGCTTCTAGGTCTGCTAGAAGTTGAGGTGCGATAGTTAGACGGTCACAACCAGCAAGTTCAAGGATCTCGCCGATGTTACGGAAGCTTGCGCCCATAACAACAGTCTTGTAACCGTGGTCTTTGTAGTAGTTGTAGATATCTGAAACAGAGATTACACCTGGATCTTCTGAAGCTTGGAAATCACGACCTTCTTTCGCTTTGTACCAGTCCATGATGCGACCTACGAAAGGAGAGATTAGGAATACGCCAGCTTCAGCACAAGCACGAGCTTGAGCGAAAGAGAATAGAAGCGTTAGGTTACAGTTGATGCCTTCTTTCTCTAAGATTTCAGCTGCGCGGATGCCTTCCCAAGTAGAAGCCAGTTTGATAAGGATGCGGTCATTAGTGATGCCAGCGTCGTTGTACATTTTGATAAGTTGACGAGCTTTAGCAACACTGCCTTCCATGTCGTAAGAAAGACGAGCATCTACTTCTGTAGAGATACGGCCAGGTACAACTTTCAGGATTTCTTTACCGATGTTTACGTTAAGCATGTCGCAAGTGTCTTGAACTTGCTGTGCTTTGTCATCGCTTTGCGCTTTAGCGTATTCGATAGAAGCATCGATTAGAGGTGCGTACTCAGCAATTTGAGCAGCTTTAAGAATTAGAGATGGGTTAGTTGTTGCATCTTCAGGAGTGTACTTGCTGATAGCTTCGATATCGCCAGTGTCAGCTACAACAGTTGTTAGTTTACGAAGTTGCTCTAATTTATTGCTCATTTTGATCATCCTATGTATCGCATAACACCTCATTAATGGGAGAGGTGTGGGCATTTGCAAGCTAACTAATGAAGTTCTCAATGGTTGTACCAGTGAGCCAAACTTACATTAATTTAAATTTTTCTCCGAACGAACATTTGCACAGAACATTTGATCGTTCGATGAGTAAATGATGTAGCCATATTTATCCGATCTAGCACCAAAGTCAACGGTAAATAGTCCTGTATGGTGACTTCAGTCAAATATATTTCGCTCTAGTAATCATGGGGTATGCAGGCAAACGTTTAACGGGCATGGAGAGGTGAATTAATCAACAATAAAACCAAGGCTATCACTGTGAACAAATGTTCCTTGTTGTTACATATGTTCACGGTGTAAACTTGTGTATCACTTGCTGATGCATCGAACATTTGTTCTCAAAGCAGGTAAAATAATTGTTAAATATAGGTTGCGTGGTATATGAGTAAGAATATCCAAGATGTTTCCGAAGAAAACACTGATCTCCTCACTGAAGTGGCGGTAGCTTATTATCAGGATGGCGCGACACAAGAAGAGATCTCCAAAAAGTACTCTATCTCTCGTGCAAAGGTTGGTCGAATGCTCAAACAAGCCCGAGACGAGGGTATTGTTGAGATCACCGTGAAGTACCATCCAGTATTCAGTGCCAAGATAGAACAACGCTTGATTGAGCGCTTTGGTGTGAAACGTGCGCTCGTGGCACTAGATCAACCGAACGAAGAGAAGCAGCGACTTCAAGTTGCAGGTTTAGTGTCTAACTACCTAACCAGTACACTGAAAAACGGCATGGTGGTGACAGTAGGCCAAGGTCGTAACGTATCTTCTGTTGCTCACCATACTGGTGTAATTACTCCTCGTGATTGTAAGTTCGTGTGTGGTATCGGCGGTATTCACCCAAGAGGCGGTATGTTTAATGCCGACCATATATGTAGGCAGTTAGCCAAAAAATACGGCGGCTCGTCTGAGACCTTGTATGCGCCCGCTTATGCAGAAAACAAAGCACAAAAAACCGCATTCATGGAAAACAGTACCGTTAAGCAAACACTCGATCTAGCCAGAAAAGCAGACGTTGCTTTGGTCGGTATTGGTGATATGAGTGAAAACAGTTATATGGTCGACTTAGGTTGGTTTACTGCGGGTGAAGTTGTTCAGTCTCGCTTATTACAAGGTGTCGTAGGTGACTTCGCGGGTTATGACTTTTTTGATGTACACGGCAAAGCAGCAAACACAGTAATGAGTGATCGAGTCATAGGCTTAGGCTTAGAGGAGTTTCGCCCAATAGCGGAAGTTATTGCTATCGCAGCAGAGAACAGTAAGCCATTAGCTCTCTTAGGTGCACTAAGAACAGGTGTGGTTGACGTGATTGCGACTAGTGTAAGTAACGCATTGACTGTGCTTAACCTAGATGAACAAATGAAGCATGCTGAGTTTAAATGAAAGTCGCTAGAATATAATCGTCATTGAATGAAAGGGAGCCAGTACCGACTCCCTTTTTCTATAAAGCAACGACACTACAATTCTAATGACATCACAAACATCACTTCCTTCCCGCTGCTTGATTCACTAATTTGCTGCCATACTCTGTTCTAGATTTAGCTTAAACAGATCGATAAATGAGCGAGTTTTTTTCGATAACGAATTCGCGGAAGGGTAGATCATGGTCAAACTTAATTTAGGGAAAACAACCTCTGGCAAAACATGTACTAGGTTGGATTCATCCCCTGATCGCGTTAGATAGATATCTGGAAGAAAGGCAATCCCTTGGTGTTGTAACGCTAACTTGAGTAAAAGGTTTAGATCGTCGGACTTTAAATGGATTTGAATGGACTTATCAAGAAAGTCAGCGCTGTATCTATTGGACAAAATACGATGGAGCTTTAAGTCATTTAAGCTTTCGCAGAAGGGATGACTATCAAGGTACTGTTTGGTCGCGATGAGCCTTGAGCCATAATGTAGCAAGCTAAACTGAACATAACTATCGTCGATGATCTCGACGGTATTAGGCAGTATCTGTAGGTCAAGCCCCTGGCGCTTTAAGTCCACGGAATCTTGGTAATTTTCAATTTCGATTTGCACATTGGGAAACTGTGCTGAATAGTCTTCGATAGTGGAATTAAAAATACTAGAACTCATCAAAGCTGACGGAATGGCTAGGCGCAATAGGCCATTGAAATCCCGCTGACTTTCCTGCAACGCTTCGACTCCCTGCTCAATGTGATAAACCTGCTTAGCCACCAATTCGTACAAGTGCTTCCCAGCCCCAGTTAGTTCAATATTCCGTGTGGTACGAATCAAGAGCTCTGTACCTAGAGAGGATTCTAACGCTTTTAAGCGGCGGCTGACCTTTGAGCGCTGCATATTATTTGCCTTAGCTGCAGCACTGATCCCTCCATGAAGTACGACTTGGGAAAATAGTCTGATATCGTCAAAACTTGCTTTCATTGTCCTATTTTTAGCTCAAGTGTGGGCTCTTTATGAGCATACCAGATAGATTTTATTATGACTATAATTGCACAAAAATCTTTTCGGTTAGGATGTAGCATGAAGCAAAAGCAAGTATTTAAGCGCACTATGAAAATTTTGGGTAGCGTATTTGTTGTCTTATTTGTGTATTTAATTATCGCGGATCGTCGAGCTCCTTTCACAACAGAAGGACGTGTTTATGGACAAGTTGTGCAGATAGCGCCAGAGGTGACAAGTCGAGTCATACGAGTATTCGTTGAGAACAATGAGGTGGTTGAAAAGGGCGACGTGCTATTCGAACTGGACTCGAGTCGATACCAAATAGCGCTGGAGCAAGCTGAGTTATCATTGAAAGCGGCAAAAGAACAAGAACGTTCTTTATATGCTCAGAAAAAGATGGCGATAGCGAGCATATCTAGGGCCGAAGCCAGTTATAAAAATGCACAAACAGACTATCTACGAATTGCCGAGCTTGCCAAAAATCAAGCAGTGTCGGCATCATATCTAGACAATGTTTTTAAACAGTACCAAGTTGCAAGCTCGGTACTTGAGATTGAAAAGCATAACCTTAGCACTTTGGTCGCTCGTTTAGGAGAAGCGGGTCAGCCAACAACTGATGTATTGCTGGCTGAAAATAGAGTTAAGCAAGCACAGCTTGATTTAATGAATACCACAGTACGTTCACAAAGCGATGGTGTCGTTACTAACCTACGTTTAGAAGTTGGAGCAATGGCGACAGCCAATATGCCGTTGATTACATTAATATCTGATGGTTCTATGTGGGTCGCGGCTGATTTTAGAGAAAAGTCTGTGGCGCATGTTCAAGAAAGCTATCGAGCGCTTGTTACGTTTGATGCTCATCCCGGACAGATATTTGACTATCGCGTCGCGAGCCGAGATTTAGGTGTTGCTTCCGCTCACCAAACCCCAAACGGTACGTTAACTCAAATTGAAGGGAATAACCGTTGGGTACGCGATGCGCAACGAACAAGAATTAATCTACAGAGTGACGGTGTGTTGCCGAGCCCACTATTTGTTGGTTCTAGAGCGACGTTAGCCTTGTACTCAAACGATAATCGCTTTTGGGGGTTTGTCGCTAAGATGCGTATCCGTTTGGTTAGCTGGTTTCATTTCATCTATTAGGCGGTCGCGATGAAGACGTTTCGAATATGGTTTGGTTGTTCATTCGGTTTAGCCATAAGTATGAGTATGGGCTGGGAACTGGGCTTTTTGGCGATTCTGCTGCCCCTTTTTATACTTAGCCTAAGTGATAGCTTGAACCTACCTCTGTTGTTGATCATTGCGGCTAGTGCACTTTGGTCAATAATTCAGGCTAATTTACTATGGGGAGCTTTCGGAAGTTATCCCTTTGCTTTGTTGATCGCTGTAGCGGGAGTATTTCTCTTTAAATGTATTGCGATGACAAAAAAACAAACCTTTATTATCGGGTATATGGGATTGATTGCGATATCTATTTTATTGCATCTAAGTAGTTACGACTTTATCGATATAGAAGAAATATCAATCACGATTGGCGTGTATTGCTTTATGAATATTGTTATCTGCTCTATGGCATATTGGTTATTCCCGGACGCGACAGACAAGAACCAACAGCCAGAAGAAACAGCACTGCCTATTCAGTACGATGCAACGCAAATCATGGTGATTTGGGTTGTCGTGATGCTGTCTTTTATCGTATTTCAAGTTGTTGATCTTTATGACTCATCGGCTGCATACGCATCAATACTTGTAATTTTGGCACCTTTAACTTGTTCAGGTGCAGTGCAAATGGCCAAAGTGAGAGTGATTGGTACAGCGCTGGGCTGTATTACAGGATTGGCTGTGCAATTGATTCTTGGACCATGGTACGAAAATGCAATTTTGTATTGGTTATTATTCACAATTGCTATGGGGCCATTCTGTTATTGGCACACACAAGGTAAATTAAAATCTGCCGTTGCCTCTGCCGGGATGGCTTCATTAACGGTACCTTTGACAACTGCTTTAACCCCAAGTGAGCAAGACGCTATTTTTTCTATTTTATATAGGTTTAGTTCAATTTTTATTGCAGTTGTCGTCAGCGCTTTATTTATTTTGTTGATGCAAAAAATACTTGAATATAAAGCGTTAGATAACTCCCCAAGTTTGAAAGAGAAACGATAATGACGCCACATTATGCGGTAGTTATTACGCTGTTACTGATACTCGTCACGTCTGGGTGCGCGCAAACCCCTGAGCGAAACATCTCCTTAAAGTCTGAGCAGATAAATCCCCTTAATACTCCTGGGTTGAGATTTTGGGATGAGTCTGTCAACTCTGCTGATAATTACGATATCGATAACGCGATAGATTCATTAGTTGAGCACAGTAACCTGTCTGGACAGGTGAATCATCTTGCTTTGTCTGGGGGCGGGTTTGATGGAGCTTTCTCTGCTGGTGTTTTGAATGCATGGACCAAAAGCGGTACTCGACCCGAGTTCGACGTGGTCACGGGAGTTTCAACCGGTGCAATTGTGTCGGTGTTTGCCTTTTTAGGAAGTGATTACGATCAAGCACTAGAGTACTACTATACGAGAACGTCAGCTGAAGAGATGTTTAAGCGTAACTCGATTTTTAAGTTACCTTTTCGTAACTCAATGGTGGATGTGAGTGGCTTTGAACGCAAAGTGCGTCACGCTGTCGATGTCACTATGCTTAATCAGCTTGCTCTTGAGAGAAGTAAAGGGCGGTTATTGCTGATAGCAACAACCAGTTTAGATAATCAAAAAATGGCAATTTGGGACATTGGAAAAATAGCGCAGATCGGTACGCCTGAAGCACAGTATTTGATTCAAGATATTATTATCGCGAGTAGTGCTGTACCAGGCCTGTTCCCTGCGACTCGAATTGTGTTGCCTTATGAAGGAGGAACGCTAGATGAGTTGCATGTAGATGGTGGCGTGTCACGACAAGTGTTTCTCATTCCTCAAGGTTTTCAAACACCTTTGGCGTCAACGTCAAGAGACGTAAAAAGGAACATCTACGTCATACGTAATGGTTTCCTGAAGCCAGAATTCGAAGAAGTGGAAAATGGTTTAGCGTCAGTCTCTTACCGTGCTTTATCGATTTTGATTCGCCGGCAAAGTATTGGTGATATAGAACATATCTATAATTACAGTGAGCGAAATCAGATTGGCTTTCATCTTGCTTACATAGACGATGATTTTTCGAAAGATAACCTTAACTCGTTTAGCCTAGAGTATATGCAAAAGTTGTTTGCGTACGGATATCAAAAAAAGATAGAGAGTGACTTATGGAGCCAAAATTTACCGAATCCAGATTGAGTGAGCTTTAAATGCATCTATGGTTTTTGGGGAAGCATAGATGTAAATCTACTTTCCCCATCTGCTTGATTCAGCCAATGTCTAGAGGTTTGAATCGTGACGCTACTCGTTAACTTTCGGATTTTGTCAGCTCGACTTCCTTTGCTAAATCTGGAGATAAAAACTCACACAGCTCATCGTAAGGAATAGGGCGAGAGAAGTAATAGCCTTGCATTAAGTCACATCCACACGCCTTTAGAATCGCGAAGTGTTCGTTTGATTCTACGCCTTCAGCCAATACCACCATGCCAAAGTTCTTGCCGATTGCTATGATGTTTTGAACCATAGTTAATGATTGCTGATCCACCGCAATATTTTCAATAAAGCTTTTATCGATCTTAAGTTCATCGATAGGGAGTGCTTTCAACATACTCAGTGATGAATAGCCAGTACCGAAATCATCTAAAGAGATCTTTATATTCTTCTCTTTGAGGGCTTCAAAAGTCGGTTTCACTAAAGTTACATCTTCAATGAACAAGCTCTCTGTAATTTCTAGCGTTAAACAGCTAGGAGAGAGTTGATACTTTTCTAGTGTCGCGAACAGGTGCTCAGAGAAAGATTGATGAGAAAACTGACGAACTGATATGTTGATCGACAGCCCGATCTTTTGTTCCGTTGTTCTGTGCAAGTGGGCGATCTGCATAATGCTGGACTCAATAATAAAAGTACCCAGTTTTTGCATTAAGCCTGTGTTCTCAGCAACCGGTATGAAGACATCTGGCGGTACAAAACCCAATTCGTCATCAATCCAGCGAACGAGTGCTTCTACACCATGAATACTTTCATTTGCACGAACTAGCGGTTGAAAAACCATGAACAGCGTTTGTTTCTCGATAGCGATGCGTAGCCTTTGTTCTACTTTCATTTTGTAGAGGTGCGCATCTTGCATTTCCGTTGTGAAAATACTGTATGAGTTTTGCTGTTGTTTCGCTTTGTACATCGAAATATCGGCAGAACGTAATAAACTGTCTAGATCTTTCCCGTGTTCAGGGAAACGAGCTACGCCGATGCTGCAACCTAACAAAAACTGAGCGCTTTCAACTTCATAAGGTTGAGAAAGTACTTCAATAATACGCTTGGCGAGTCGTTTTACCTCAGCTTCATTCGACAATGGCGTTAAGAACAAAAACTCATCGCTTGATTCACGTACTAAGAGGCTGAGTCGAGATCGGAATCGCATCAAACGCAAAGCTATTTGTTTGAGCACCTTGTCGCCGAAGTCGTGTCCGTGGGTATCATTGACACATTTAAAGTTATCGATATCAATAAACAACAGCGAGAACTGCTCTGACTCATCCTCAATCCATTTACCAATATTTTTACGCATGTACAAGCGGTTTGGTAGAGAGGTTAATGGATCATGGTTAGCCTGATAAATGAGTTGGCTACGAGTGCGCTGTTCATTCTTGGCAATCGACTTAACCAAAAAGTAGAAACCAAATTGAAGAAAAATAAAGGCAACGAAAAGAATGCTGAACTCTTGTATAAATATGCTATCAACGTGAGTTAGATCCGTGCGTCCAACCACCCATAATTTGTAGTTTGGGATGTATTTTGCGCTCATTAAAGAGTGGTATTGTTCATCGTCGACGACAAAAGAGTAGGTTTCTTGCCCATTCATCGCTTCTTGCACGCTGATTCCGAAGTGGTCGGTAAAGGTCCGTGCAATACGTTGTAGGACATCTTTGCCTACTGGAGAGGAATATGCACTCTCAGATTCGATATCACTCGAATAAAACTGGCGATAACTGTCTGTTCTGATCAGGCTTAGTGTATTGAAACTTCCGGCGTGAGCATTATTTTCAAATACGATCGTGGCGTCTAACCGCAGCCCTGCGGTCATTACTGCATCGATTTTATTACCATCGATCGAAATGGATTTTCTCAGCGGGATAACCAAGCTATTCAACGACTCTTGAAAATAGGTACGGCCAAGCACCATGCTACTGCTTGATAGGGCGTCTAAAAAGGAGTCTTTCGTTGGCGCGTATTGAAGCAAGTTCCTTTGATTCGCAAGTTGGAGATTTGAGCTGATCGAGAGGTAGTCACCGTCGGTGTTCAACAAGCCAAACGCTGCAATCACAGGGTGAGTATCTAGCAGTTTATCCAGTATTGGTCGAATTTGAATGGAGGCAGTACGAGTGAAGTCAGACTGCTGGGCGAGTTGGTGCCCAACCACTTCAAGCAGTGCCTCTTGACTGGTCAAGAGTGAGCTTACAGAGCTAGAAAAAAGCTCGACTTGGATATGTTGTTGTTGGGTGAAGTCATCTCTGTTGGCTTGCCATTTAGTTACGCCCAACGCGGCGAAAAGTATCAGGGTCAGTAGTACGATCAACGCGTACAGCGACCAGATATTTTTCTTAAATAGAGCCATGAGATGCCTTTTGTTGGTTACTACTTTTAACAGAGTGCAAGTGACAAACTATTGGGTCGTCAGCGTGATTCGTGCAACGAAAGATACAAACATCAATGATGACAGTATCAATGATTAAATAGTGTAACGACTACGAGCAGAGATTCTTGAGTGAAATATTATTATTCACCACATTGATAACGATTTACCCAAGATTAATCACGGTTTATGGTCAATAAATCGCTATAGATTAAAAAGCAACCGAGTAAATCCAGATTTGTTTTCAAACGACGTAGCATTACCGCAAAGCAAAGAGCTTACTGTGTGAGACGTTAAGTCATCACTACGAGTAAGCTCTTTATGCATGCGCAGTATATTCTAACAGTGGCATTAAGCGAAGTTGAATTACCTTTTAGTCACAGTGATGGGTAATTTCTCGTTAGCGCCCCATTCAGTCCATGAGCCATCATAAACGCCCATTTCACCTGAATATCCGGCCAGTTTAGCGGCTAATAATATGATGCAGGCTGTTACTCCAGAACCACAACTAAAGAACATCGGCTGAGAAGGGGTTAATTGCAACGTTGAAAAGATATCGACGAGCTCTTCTTGAGGCTTTAACTTACCGTTATCGAGCACTTGGGCAAATGGTAGGCAAATCGAATTCGGTATATGGCCACTACGTAAGCCTTCACGTGGCTCAGGAACTTCTGAATCGAAGCGAGCTTGAGAACGAGCATCGACAATGTTTGCGCTTTTGGCAGTGGAGTAACCTTCAATCTGCTGAGCAGTAACAAAATAGTTGTCTTGAATATTGCCTTCAAAATCACCCACTTTTACTTCGGTTCGATAGTCAGTCTCGGTCGCGTAACTGGCTTCGATCCAAGCTGGCAAACCGCCATCTAAGATGTATACGTCGTTGTGTCCCATTGCCATAAACATCCACCACGCACGAGGGGATGCGAAGGTTCCTGAGTTATCGTAAACCACAACCGTACTGTCTTGATTGATGCCAATTTCTTTTGCGCGAGTGTTGAAGTGTTTTTCGGTCGGGAACATGTGAGGAAGCAAAGTGTGCTTGTTACAAAAGTCTTTATTGTAGTCAAAACGAATAGCCCCAGGAATCATTTGTCCTTTGATCTTTTCTGACTCACTTGGGATCTGAAATTCGATACTGGCATCTAGGATTATAATGTTGTTTTCTTCTAGCAAACGTTGTTGAAGTTGTTCTGGTGAAATGAGTGGCTGAGTCATTCTTCTTATATCCATTCTTGTTGTTATATCGACGACTAAGGCGCTGTTCTACAGTGGATGAACTGATAGCTGCTTTGTCCGGTTATTTGATTGTTTAATGTATCAAGCGCGACCACAGAATCAAGAGGGCAGTCTGTTGTTGGTGGAATGGAAACGCGAAATATCTCGTTGTTTTGAGTTTCAACCGTGAGGTAGCGCCTATGTCCGTCTAGTGACTGAGTGAGCGTGTTAGAAATCACTTTGGCTTCAATACGTTGCCCCGTCTGTGACGTTAACGGGAAATGGGTAAGAGCAACTAATACGCCGACACCACACATTAATATAAGTAGACCTATTTTTAACTGTTTCATGAGAGTAAGTCTTTGAAGGTTATCTTGAAAATATAAGTTAGATTCGAAGTAAAGTGAATGAACGCCTATCAGATAATTTTCGCTGTTATTAGTGTGGGGCGATTAAAAAAGTGAGCATTGCTGCTCACTTTTAGTTGCTGATATTCGAAGCTAAACTTTCATTACCACACGATCTGAGAGTTGCTGCTCGATACTACTTTTTGTAGAGGTGGCTGCCCATCGTAAAACCAAATCTCAACAAGAAGTGAATCGTGGTTGACTGGGCTAGAGAAGTTAGAGGCGAACACACCATTGTTTAATGATCCTGCAATCACTTTGCTTGAGTAGTCTGGTTTCAATGTCGAGTCGTCACGAGCACTAAAACGGCTATACACGGTAACAAATGAACGGTCTGTTGAAATACTACTGATGTCGATGTCGATATCAAACTGCTCTACAGAGCTGTAATCAAAACCATCGGGTACCACTAAATCACTCATAGTGTAAGTTGGTTCCGCTGCTGCACTGGCTACTGGAGACGGTGATGGCGTTGCAGTTACTGGCGTTGCAGGTGTCGCCGGTGATGATGGTGAAGGAGAAGCCGTGCTGCCACCACCGCCACCTCCGCCCCCACCACAACCTGCTAGTAGGAGTGGGGCTGTAGCTAAAACTACGGTCATTGTTTTCTTCATGTTCCAAGAGCTTTGTGCAGACATATTATTTTCCTTAGAGAGGTTGCTTCTCAACTCAACGTTATGATGTTCGCGATTAGGTTTATCTTTGATACTCATGACGTCTCTCCTTATGGCTCGTAACATTGGTTGTCTGCTGGTGATGTGTACCAAGTTTGGTTATTGTCACCACCTGACTCTGCCCACTGCTTAAACTCTGGGTAAGCAGTTACGATATCAACGTATTCTTGTGGCCATTCCCACTCTTCTGTTGACGTGATAATCAGTGCCCAAGGGTGGTTTTCTGCTGTTTTGAAATATTTACCTGTTGCTGGGTCGCTATCATCAACACCGATTCCAGAATCAAATAGGTTCACAGTGTCAAAGGCCTCGGTTGGTGCTTGGTCTGGCAAGTGAACTTCCCAACTACGCCCTGGGTGCATCGGTAGGTTGTCGCCGTGATAGTAGCCCGGTGTTGCAAAAATGAAGGGGTCGTAAGGCATGTCTGTCCATGACGCAGTACTCACACCGTCGCCTGATAAGTTGATACCGATTTGGAATGCGAACTGTTCATCTTCTTTACAAGCGTTGCTTGTACGGTAGAAGGCGCATGAAGTATTCGCTTTTTCAGACAAGTCTTCAGCGGCGATAAAGATAGCTTCACTACGACCGTCTTCCATACCTAAATCGGTGAATACGCCATTGTGTTTCATGTATGAGTTAACGGTATCTACCGAGCTTGGTGCAAGGTTTGGTAGGCGAATCGCAAAGCCATTTTTGTAGGTTGCCCCCACAGCCGCTAGGCGACCATCGATGGTAGACTTAACAACCTTACCGTCTTTTAAGATCTCAGTGATGCGATACATGATAACGGCATCATTCATGTCATAGTCGGCTTTATAAGGCCAATTGTCTTCATACGCTAGGGTGGCGTAGCCAGAAGCACTTGGGAAGTAACGAGCCGTTGCGCCATCATTAAGAACATCGACTTGAATATCGACCACCTCACCAGAGGTAGAACCACCAAAGTAGCTCAGGTTAGTTTGTTGGCTGAATCTGAATCGAGCCCAAGTGGTACCCGTTAAGGCATTAATATCGACATTTAAGAATAAGTCGTTCTCACCGGCCGCCAATAAGTAATCGGTAAAGACTTGTTCGTTGGCGCCGTCGAAGCTGCCGTCTTGGTTCCAATCTATCCAAGCTGAAAGATAGCCCGTTGTTGAAGCTTCAATAATTACTTTCGAATCGAGGCCAGCTTCAAGTGCGGTTACGAAGCCGATACCACCATTCGTCCATTCGTCATCAATGCCGACGCTTTCATCCGATTGTGGAGAAACGTATCCATCCAGATCTGCATCTGGTGCATCTGTCCCTAACCATGTGACACCATCGAGTTCATGTCGAGGACCATTACTCGCTAGTAGAGTTAGGTAGCTGTCTGGCGCGTCACCGAAGTCGATGTTTGAATCTTCATCAACAACAGGTGCGTTGGCACAACGAGCACCATCGTTTTGACCAGAAGCTGGGCCATTCGAAACAAATTCAACGGCTGGAACAATACCTGCCGCGATATTGGCAGCGTTGTCTGGAGACAGGTTGATACGGTAAATTTTACCGTCTTGATTTCGCGATACGTAGTAGTAGCCATTGACATCAAAATAGCCAGCACCGAACGTACCTAACTCGCCGGTGTCGCCGATATAGGTTTCGGCACCAGTTGTAGGGTTGAAGCTGTATAAGCCACCAGAGTTATTATCGATACCATATAGAGAGCCATCGCTTGGGTGGAAAGCGAAATCAGTTAATTTCACTGTTGCTGGGCTGCCTGCGATTTTGTTAACGGTAACTGTCGCATTTGGATCAGAATCCAAAGGTGATAGATCAACCGTGAAGAGCCCTTTACCAGTGCGGTACAGGTAGTAAACATGATCGTAAACGTCACCCACATAGAAGGTATGGTCTGTCGGCAGTCCACTGGTGTTGATGACTTCTGCTTGGAAATCCTTGCCTAGGCGCACCAAGCGCTTGTTAGTGGTGTCATAACCGTAGATGTATCTGTCTTCGAAGTCGAAACCGACACCATTGATGTTAGCGTTCATCCCCGTGTCGTCTTCGAGAAGGGTCGTTGAACCAGTCACTAGGTTAACGCCCCAAACTTCCACAGGGGTGGATTGAAAGAGGTATGCCTTACTCGGGCAAGTATCGAATGGCGCTGCGTTGGCGACCAGTGGCGCGCTTAATAGCAAACTTAACGTTGTAATTCTCATATCTACATCCTTGTGATGGAAGGTCTAGATACTTAGTCAAGTAATGTGCCATTTTTAAGCTTATGATTTTATATGTTTTTATTTTTGATAATTCAAGTTCTTGTTGTTTTCTCAAAATGAGAATTCAAATGAAACTAATCCCTTAATAATTATTTCAAATTGATAACCCTGAGTAGAAGCTAAACTTCAGGAATACAAAAGCCCTGACTTATAGTCAAGGCTTAGGCTCTCGATAAGAGGAGGATGGTTTAGTCTATCCACACACCGAGCAATTAGGCATTTTCATCAAATTCATCTCACGCCAGCTGTGCGACATCGCATCGAGTATCAAAAGCTTGCCTTGCTTTGGTTGCCCGAATTTAGCAATCACCTTAATCGCTTCTAGAGCTTGCGCCGCGCCTACCATGCCAACAACAGGTGCCATTACACCCGCTTCAACACAGCTTAGTGCGGCGTTGCCGAATAGAGCACTCAAGCACTGATAACACGGCGCGTCGGCGTCTTGATAAGTGAATACGCTAATCTGACCTTCCATTCGAATCGCAGCACCAGAGACTAATGGTGTTTTCGATGCGTAACATAGGCGGTTCAACTGATTACGTGTTTCGACGTTGTCACTGGCATCAAGAACAAGAGAGTGAGTTTCAATCAACTTTGCAAGCGCTTGATCATCAAGCCTGTGGTCGACAGTTTCAATTGTCAGATGAGGGTTCAATACCTGCAGCGACTCAGCGGCAGAATCGACTTTCTTCTTACCAATGTCAGCATCGGCGTGAAGGACTTGTCGCTGTAAGTTTGAAAGCTCGACAATATCATCGTCGATCAGTGTCAGCTTACCAATCCCCGCGGTCGCAAGGTATTGAGCAGAGGCACAACCTAAGCCTCCAGCCCCTAATACTAAGATTGAGCTCTGCTTTAGCGCTTCTTGGCCTTCAAAATCAAACTGCTTAAGGATGATTTGGCGGTTGTAGCGAAGCATCTCTGTGTCAGACAGTATTTCCATCAGTGAGCCTCGTTAGTAAAGCGTCGAGTTAAACAGTTGGATCTGAACCGTTTCACCAACTTCAACACGACCGCGTTCGCGCTCTAGTACCACAAAGCAGTTTGCTAAACTCATTGAGCGGAAAGCGCCAGAGCTTTGGTTACCGGTTGTTTCTACGACAAACTGACCGTTTTCAATCGAGTAGATGCCACGTTGGTAATCAGTACGGCCTGGGCCTTTTTTGAATGCAGACTTGGTGATAGCAGGAATAGATTCTGGTGCTGTCCACGCGGTATGACCCGCAAGCTTAGCCAGCATAGGTTGAACCAGTACGTACATCGTCATCATCGCTGATACTGGGTTACCCGGTAGGCCACAGAACCACGCGTTATCCAACTCACCAAATGCGAACGGTTTACCGGGTTTGATTGCAAGTTTCCAAAAACCGATTTGCCCCAGTTCTTCAAGAATGTCTTTCGTGTAATCAGCTTCGCCAACGCTTACGCCACCAGAAGTCACAACCACGTCTGCTATTTGCTGTGCTTTCTCGAACGTCTCTTTAAGCGTTGCAGGGCAATCTGGGATGATACCTAGGTCGATAGCTTCACAACCAAACGCTTCAATCAGCGGTTTAATGCCGTAGCGGTTGCTGTCGTAGATCTGACCGTCTTCAAGAGGCTGGCCTAATGGTTTTAGTTCATCGCCAGTAGAGAAGAACGCGACTTTAGGCTTGTGTAGTACTGTAACGTGGCTTACACCCAGTGAAGCAATCATTGGAATATCACGAGGTGTTAAACGTTCACCGCGGCTAAGTACGATATCACCCTGCTTGATGTCATCACCAGTAGGACGAATGTTATTGTTCAGCTTGATGTCGTCTTGTTGAATCTCAATGACAGCGTCAGTTTCAACCGTGTTTTCTTGCATGATTACGGCGTCGCACCCTTCCGGGATCTTTGCGCCAGTCATAATGCGAATACAGGTATTTGCTGGCCATTCACCTTCAAAAGGTTGACCTGCAAAAGACTTACCCGCTAAAGGCAGCATTTTACCGTTTTCAAGGTCTGCTAAGCGCAGTGCATAGCCGTCCATTGCTGAGTTGTCAAAGGGAGGTACGAAAATAGGGGAAAGAATATCTTCAGCAAGGACATAACCTAATGCTTCAGCAAGAGGCAGAGATAAAGTCGTTTGGATTGGTTTGATTGGTGATAGCAGCTTGTCTAGTGCTTCTTCAATTGGCATTAAGCCGGGAGCGTCGCAACAGCCCATAATTGAAATCCTTTGGTCGTTATTATTTTGATTTGGTGGTTGGCAGCAGTGATTCAATAATGATCAAATTAATACTATTTACCAACGAAATTGCAGCCACTTTAGCATAGTTTAACCCCCGTAAATAATGACCTCCCTTAAAATATGGGTGTATTTATTCAAAATTCCGAGTATCCTTGTTTGCCATCCAGAAGGGGCAATAAAAGAGGAAGTTCAATGTCAGGTCTTAGCGAATCAGCGAAGTTGGTTAAAGATGCGCTAGCAAGCCGCGGATTAGAGACACCAATGCGTCCTAATCAGGTTAGCCGAGAAGAGAAAAAGGAACGAATCGAACACCATATGCGTGAGATTCTAACTCTCCTTGAACTTGATCTTACAGACGATAGTTTGGAAGAAACACCACAACGTATTGCTAAAATGTACGTGGATGAAATTTTCTCTGGTTTGGATTACGCCAATTTCCCTAAAATTACGGTAATTGAAAACAAGATGGGCGTTCGTGAGATGGTACGTGTAAAAGATATTACCGTGACCAGTACTTGTGAGCACCACTTAGTGACGATTGATGGTAAAACAGCGGTCGCTTATATCCCGCGTGGGAAAATCATCGGCCTTTCAAAGATTAACCGTATTGTTCGATTCTTTGCTCAGCGCCCGCAAGTTCAAGAGCGCATGACACAGCAGATCCTTGTTGCATTGCAAACGCTATTAGAAACCGATGATGTTGCTGTAACCATGGATGCGGTTCACTACTGCGTGAAATCACGTGGTGTAATGGACGCAACTAGCGAAACGACGACAACCGCATTGGGTGGTATCTTCAGATCAAACCCAGCAACGCGCCACGAATTCTTACACGGCCTACGTTAATACGTTGCGTTATTTGATGGACGCGATTTAGCCTCTGTAAATTGATGTTCGTTAAAAATATTCTAAGCCTCGCTTCCTGCGGGGCTTTTTTGTGCCTGTAATAAAGTTAACTGCATGACTGCGAATGTTGTCATTACCGAGAGTGAAGAAGGAGCGAGTAAGGAATCTGTTTGTCTGCGCTGTTTTCTGATTTTGTATGAGATCCCCGATTCAGTCGTTCCTCCTTCTTGGGGATGACGGAGAAGATCGGTTTGCTCATAAGGGAAAATACGAGGGTGGAGGTTCAGTTTGTATTCTATTGTCAGCCTTTTAGAAGCACGCGCTGCCGATCTTGCAGAGTGAGCGACTCAGTCATATTCGTCATTCCCTAAAGCGAGGAACGAGCGTAATAGGGAATCTTTTGGGGCTGAAGAGGAAAAGTACGCTCTATCGAAAATATAGAGCGTAACTAGAAACAACTGCTGGTGGAATGCTTAAGTAAGATTAAACAAACGCTTAAAGCGATGAACAAAACCTGATGGTTTGTTCTCAGCTTGATAGAGGTTCAAGCCATCATAAAAGCTGCCCATGAACTCGACTCGAATCTCGTCATCAGTATTTCTCGAAAGGCGAGACAGTAATGTTGCGGTCGCAGCAGCATGATCATTGGCTAGGCTGTAATCCATTCCTAGTCGTCCTTGAATGAATAACCACAAATGCGTGACTAGTTTTAACTGTTGGGCGTTAGAGTTTTGAAACTTGTCGCTATGTTCAGTGCCCACTGTATTATCGAATACATTTTGCATCGCCTCATTCGCTTCTTTATTACTTTCAAAGCGATAGCTTACATCGATATGTACTTTAGTTAGCAGACCAAGCAACGTCTGACGTGCAGAGTTGTCCGGTTTGTTCTCGCAAGCGTGTTTAAACAGGGCATGATTTTCGTCAATAAAAGACGTTAGCTCTTTCTCAAAACCTGTCGCAATCGCAGTTACTGAGTCTAAGCCAGACTCCTTCAAACAAACGTGAAGTCTGGTTTTAGCTTGTTGGTTTGCTTCAAGCTTTTGCTGATTACTGGTTGGAAGCTCAGTCATTACTCTGCAGCTCTTCCCATGTGACTTCTGCTGATTGTGTATCGCTATTAACGAAAGCAGAGTTGCCTGTCAACATGACAGAAAGATCCATCGTGCGTTGTGTCATCGCTGCAAGCTGCTCAATACCATCGTTGTCTAGACGAACGATTTGAGCTTTTAGATAACCGAATTTGCCTTTGTTCTGTTCCCACCAAACATTTGATTTAGTGTTGAAGCTGAATACGCGAACTGATTTCGATAGACGAGTTGCCTTCTTAACACGCTCTGGATCGGGTTCGCCGACATCAACCCATTCTAGGATTTGATCATCTAACGACTTCTGCCATAAATCGGGTTCTTCAATGCTAGACAACCCTTTGGTGAACTCAAGTTCAGGAGAGGCATTGATACAGAAAGCCATGATTCGAGCCATCATTCGCTGTTCTGTTTCCGAAGGGTGTTGTGCAACCGTTAGATTAAAAGAGTCGTAATAGTCGCGATTCATATCAGTTAAAGAGATACGAAACTTATAGATTGTCGGTTTAAGAGCCATTGAGAGGGTGTCTTAGGTAGAAATAGTGAAGGGGAATATTACCTTAAATCTCTGAATAGCGGGTAAAAAAATAGCCAGCAGAGGCTGGCTATTTTTAGAAAGCTTTAAAATACTAAATTAAAGTACTTTGATGCTGTCAGCTTGTGGGCCTTTTTGACCTTGAGATACTACGAACTCAACTTTTTGGCCTTCAGCAAGAGTTTTGAAACCTTCGCCAGTGATTGCAGAGAAGTGTGCGAATACGTCTGGACCGTTTTCTTGTTGAATGAAACCGAAGCCTTTAGTTTCGTTGAACCATTTTACTGTACCAGTAACTGTGTTAGACATGATGTTATCCCTAAAATTAATTTTTATAGTGAGCCAATTGTGGCACTGATAGCGTGGAAAAGTTTATTGCTATTGCGTACAACACAACGGGGTTACTAGTAATCCAACGAAATGTTTATATACAAAGAACTTTCTTTCTAGCCGAAATGGAGTCTAAATCAAATCAGGGGATAGTCAATCGAATCCATAGTGAAAGGTTGCAGAAACTTGGGGGTAGTCAAACTTTGCATTCCTTAAATATCATGGAGTTACAGTTGTATGGTGATTTCTTGTCGTTTTTGTGAAAAACCTAGGTGAATTTGATGACAAAATTAGAGTGGTTGCACTGTTTTGGCACATTCTACTTTGTGATAAGAAAGCCGTTAAATTGACTTGAGGGCCTGTATTTAACGGCTTTATTTATAAAATCATTATCAAATATCGTCTGTTTGTATCGGTGTCGCCACTACTTTTTCAAGCGGTATAGATTACCATTATCGGTGCTGAAGAAGATGTCTCCGTTTGGTGAAGTTTCGATGTCTCTTATCCTTTCGCCTAAGTCCTCTAAAATGCGTTCTTCCTCGATTGCCTCACCTTGCCCGTTAACTGTGACGATATTGATGTGGGTAAGTTTTAGTGCCCCTGCCAACAGCTTGCCTTGTAATTCTGGGTACTTGTTACCTTGGTAGACGATCAAACTGCCCGGAGCGATTGAAGGAACATAGACCTTTTTAGGCGCTTCTATGCCTTCTTTGGTTTCAGATTCGCCAACGCTGATAGGGCCCCAATACTCCTTACCGTGTGATGTGACTGGCCATCCGTAGTTAGCTCCTGCTTTTATTAAGTTAATTTCATCACCGCCACGCGGACCGTGTTCTATAGACCAAAGCTTTTGACTTGGGAAATCATAGAAAAGCCCTTGCGGGTTGCGGTGACCGAAACTCCAAACCTCGTCGAGAACCTTGTCGTTATCTGTGAAAGGGTTGTCGCTTGGCGTGCTTCCATCGGCATTTAATCGTAATATTGAACCTGCGTGCGTCATGGTGTTTTGGCCGTTATCTCGATCCCCTCGGTCGCCAATAGAAAAGTAAAGGTGGCTATCGTCAAACGTAATGCGGCTCCCGAAGTGACGCCCAGTATCGGTTCTCGACTTCGAAACAAACACATCTTGCCAATTAGACACTTCACCATTTTTGTAATCAGCGGAAGCGAGTGTGGTTACGCCTTCATCGTCGATGTCTTTGCTATACGTCACATAGAGTTTGTCTTCTTCAAAGGGTGAAAACGTAATATCTAGAGCGCCGCCTTGACCTTTTGCCCAAACATCAGGCAGCCTGAATAGTGTGCTTTGGTCACCTGTTTTCAAATTAACGTGTTTAATAACGCCGGCTTTTTCTGTGAGAAGCATAGAGTCGTCATCGACATAAGCTAGGCCCCATGGGATTACGAGACCGTCTGTGATCTTCTCAGCTTGCCAGGCGAAGGCCGCCGTTGAGGCAATAGGACTGGACACAACAAGTGCCAAAGCAGAGCATAGAATGCGGTGATAAGTGTTCATTGAAGTCTCTTGATTTCATGAGGTGGTATTAGTGTAGCTTGTGTTGATTTAAGTTTAAGGAAACATTTACTCTGTTTTCACTCGTTATGCTGGTGAGTTATCCAAAGAATGAGTACCTCATTCACTTAACTTTGATTCTTCGGGTTACTCGCAGACAACGGCGACCTTTTCGCTTGCAGCTGTCTTAGCTGGAACTGGATGATCGATAAGTCGAATTGGGGACTCATACAGTGCAGACAAAGCCTGTTCATCGAGTAACTTATCGGCGCTGCCTTCAAATGCAATCTGACCTTTCTTCAGAGCAACGATGTGCGTCGCGTAGCGCAGTGCAAGGTTCAAGTCGTGCAGAATCACGATAACGCCAACGTTTTCATTTTTGTTCAGTTCAGACAATAAACTCATCAGTTGGAATTGGTGATGAACATCCAATGCAGAAGTCGGTTCATCAAGGATCAATACCGGTGACTGTTGAGCCAGCAACATAGAGACCCACGCTCGTTGACGTTCACCACCAGATAAGTCATCCGCTAATGCTTGTGAGAATTCAGTAACACCGGTTCTTTCCATTGCTTGTCGGATGATCGACTTATCTTCTGAATTCCAACGACCTAACGCGCCTCTCCATGGGAAACGCCCTAAACGAACCAGCTCTTCCACCGTTAAGCCAGCAGAAGCAGGGAGCTTTTGTGGCAAATACGCAATCTTCTTGGCTAAGTCTTTGCTTTTTAGTGAAGAAAGAGAAGTGCCGTCCAGTTCAACGCTACCATGATCCGGTGACATCTGCCCTGATAGCAAATTAACGAGTGTAGATTTACCTGAACCATTATGGCCAAGAACGACAGTCAGTTCATTGGTCGGAATCGCAAGGTCTTCAATTGAGAGAATGGTTCGTTCATCACGAACAATTTTGATGTTTGAAAGCTGAAACATGTCAGTCCTGTGTCTAGACCAATAAAGCGACTCAATGGAATCAAATGAGCGTTATTGGCCTTTAAAAATAGAGGGTGTTATTGTGCTGCTTTTTTGTTATCGGGGTGTCTTGGACAATCGTCGCAATACTTTCCCGAATCGCATTTGTAAACTAAGCAACAGCTGACTCTAATCAGTTTAAGCATTCCTGAATCGGCATCGACCTTGAGGCTGTCTAAGTGACTTTCAGGTAATTGGCATGCTTCTAACCAAAGCTTAGCTTGTGCTGTGATGTAGTCGTTGGTCAGGCTCGGTTCATGCTGCTGCAATTTGATCAAACTGCCTAACAGTAGATCCGCCAGCAAATGGTTAGTAAAGCCTGGGCGGATGCGTGTCCATTCACTTATTTGGCTGCGATAAAACTCAGTAAGTGCAAGTATGGCTTCGCCCGCTTTAGGTATCAATTCCTCAGGTGAGCCGTGTTGATGATCACCATTAAAGAATCGGTATCCTGTGACGAACTCTTTGTACCTAAACTGACCGATATTCTTAATATCAGGCAGCGAGTGAAGGCCGTAGATAGAAACGAAGGTCACATAGATAGGTTGCCAACAAACTAGATCCCAAGTTCGGGTTAACCAATAAGCTTTGCCTGCTTCTGTGTGATTTTCCGCTAATCCATCGTAAACACGTTTGATCTCGATATGGCTCTTATCGTTTGTCATTGCGATGCTTTTGCTGCTCAGAGAGCCATAACTTCCGCTTAGATAAGGCGTTATTTGTTTTGAGTAAGCGAAGATTTTCTGGTGCAGGGAGGGGGCTCTGCGACGAGTGGCAATATTGTGCAGCTGGGAAAGCATTTTAAACCATTAAATGAGAATCAGTTGCGTTATCATAGCGAACCTCATTGACGATAACCATACAAAATGGTGCATCTCTTCAGAGAACTCTTGGTTTAAAAGATTTATAAATTGAGTGCGCCTTGGCCATTATTAAGTGATAAAAGTCGCTTTAAATGTTAAAAAGTATTCCTGTATCGACTTAATTGTTACCACTATCGAGATTATAAAAGCGTGACTATGAACACTCCTGCATTTGACCGTATCAGCCGCGTTCTAGCTTATATCCATGCGAACCTTAGCTCTGCGTTATCTCTAGAAGATATTGCAAAGCAAAGCTGTTGGTCTCGCTGGCAACTGCAAAGAGTGTTTCAAGCCGAAACGGGGCTTACTGTGGCTAACTATGTGAGAGAGCTAAAACTGAGTCAGGCAGCAGAAGAGCTACTTGATGGAAGAGAGCGTGTCATCGATGTTGCACTCGGGCTTGGGTTCAATTCAGAAATTAGTTTTAGTCGTTCCTTTAAGCAGATGTTTGGGGCAAGCCCAAGCCAATATAGAAAAGCGGGCAAAAGAGTAGGGCTAAGAAAGCCGATACAAGTGTCTGAAACTGTCAGCGCAGAAGAAAAAGGCGCTCTGAGTTTTGTTGAAGTTCGTATTGACGAAAGAGAGTCTTTCCTTGTTAAAGGCATAACATCAGAAATCAGCGGCTTGTTTTCACTAACACAAGATTTTGCAGAGAAAGTCCCTCAACTTTGGTCTCGCTTGGAACAGGAAGTTACGATTCCAAATGATAATGTGCTTCAGTTTATTGGCGTCGTTGATCTTACTCAGTCTTGTTTTGATGGCACCAACATCCACTATTGGGCCGGTGTTGAGCTTCACGACGGAATTTCCATCCCGCAATTACCAAGCATCATATCCGATAAATTGAAGGTGCTGACCATCCCTAAGCAAACTTATGCTGTGGTTAAGCATTGTGGGCCGATTGAAAACTTGCGACATACCTTGAGCTGGTTTGTGCTTAACTGGCTGCCGAGTTCTGGTTATCGTGGTGTCGATGGCTATGAACTCGAAGTGTACCCATTTGGCTATCAAGCCCATGCATCAGATGCTGAAATGGAGTACTGGGTTCCTATTATTAAATCGTAATCATATCCCCACGAAACCTCTTTCTATAAACCTCCCACTGAATAAGGTCAATTGTGTTTTTAATCAGCAATTGGCCGATTTTTATTAAAATTAGGCCAAGTTCTTTTTTAATTTGCACCAAATTGTTAATTATCCCATCTCTAGATACATACAATGCAAATGAGATTTATTATTATTTATGTTAAGCATTGGTACCGAGGGAATCATGACCACTCACACTCGTTTTAAGTATTCATCATTGGCAGTAGCGTTGCTCACTGCATTTTCAGCGCAAGCGTTGGCGGAAGAAACCGTTACAGCGGCAGACTCGAATATCGAAACTGTCACGATTATGGGGAAAGCCTATCGTAATACCGCAACAAAATCGGCACTTGAGCCAGAAGAGACGCCTCAAGGTATTACCGTTATTGATGAAGAACAGTTAGATCAACGAGGTGTGAAGTCCCTCAACCAAGCGCTTAGATACGCGCCGGGTGTTGTAACCGAGCAGAAGGGCGCATCAGTAACGATGTACGATACGTTCTCGATTCGTGGCTTTAGTAATAACCAAAGCTACTACGATGGTTTGGTACTTCCGTTCCTTACTGGTTGGAACTTACAACCTCAAATAGACCCTATTGCGATTCAGCAAGTTGAAGTGTTTAAAGGCCCTACGTCTGTGTTGTATGGAGCTATGCCACCGGGTGGTATGGTCAACATGATTGCAAAGACGCCGCAAGAAGACGGGGCTACAAAAGTAGGAGTATCTACTGGCTCAAGAAACCTTATGGAAGCGTCAATTGATACAACAGGTCAATTGGGGGACAGTGACTTTTCTTACCGCTTGGTAGCACTCGCTCGTAAACAAGACAGCCAAGTCGATCACGCCGAAGAAGAGCGCTATGTGATTGCTCCTTCACTAGATTGGCAGGTCTCTGATAGAACACTTATTAACTTCAACTTTTACTATCAAAATGATCCGTCAATGGGTACTAACTCCGCAATGCCGCTTGAAGTGCTGAAGGCAAGTGATCCATCTGTCTCCATGGGTGACAAGAACTGGAGTACCTTTGAACGTGAAGTCTTGATGTTAGGCTATAAGATCAATCATCAAATCAACGATAATTGGACTTTTCTTCAGAACGCTCGCTATACCGATGCATCTCTGTACCAGGAGAATACTTACCACACCGCGACTAATTTCAACCCTGCGACAGGCAGTTTAATTCGAAATGCTTACAGTACGGATGAGGATTCACAGAGTTTTGTTATCGATAACCAAGTTTCAGGTCGCCTAGAAATTAGTGGCTTAGAGCATAATTTACTATTCGGTGTCGACTACCTAAAGCTAACAGGTGATTCTCTGTACAAAGAATTCACTGCGAATGCGGGCTTCTATGGGTTTGATGCTTACAATCCGAAAACTGACCTTTTGGATAAAAGTCAGCTTCAAGAGAACTACCGTGAATCTCACGACATTACGACCGAGCAGCTAGGACTATATTTCCAAGACCAAGTACGCTACGACGCGCTTGTTCTACTTGCTGGTGGTCGTTACGACATGTTCAAGGCGAGCGATGATAAAAATAGCTCTTACCCAACTTATGATGGAAAAGAAGAAGCTGAACATAACCAGTTCTCTTATCGTGTAGGTGCCTTGTATGAGCTAGATAATGGTATTTCTCCGTTTGTAAGTTACGCGACGAGCTTTGAGCCAGCGGCAGGTACTGATATTAATGGCAACTCTTTAAAACCTCAGCTAGGTGAACAGGTCGAGCTGGGTATTAAATACTTGTCTCCAGATATGTCGCAACAGGTTACGGCTTCCTATTTCCATATTACTAAGAAAGACTCAATTGCTGCTGATCCATCAGATCCTACATACCGTTCTAAGATTCAGCTAGGCGAGGTGCGCTCGCAAGGTTTGGAGCTTGAAGGCCGATGGTTTGTCACGGAAGATTGGGATGTGAACGCGAGCTATACATACGTCGATATGGAAGTAACGGAAGATGCAAACCCTGACCTTGAAGGAACGACACCAATCTACGTACCTACACACGCTGCGAATTTGTGGAGTAATTACTATGTGTACGGTGGTGCTTTAGCAGGTACGCGTTGGAGTGCTGGCGCTCGTTACATGGGTGACATGGAGATGGATGCAACCAATACTCAAGGGAAAGTGCCGTCTTACACTGTCGTTGATATCTCTATGGGTTACGACTTAGGTGAGGCAAGCGACACACTATCTGGTGCAACGGCTAATTTGATGGTTAACAACCTGTTTAATGAAGAGTACTACACCTGTTACGACCAATCGAACTGTTGGTTCGGTGCTGAGCAGTCTGTAGAGCTCAGCGTTAACTACGAGTTCTAATTCATTTGAATACATAAATCTAAGCAGCCTGTGTAGGCTGCTTTTGTCGTTAAATAAACAATTAAAAAGTGACAGTGATTATATGAAAGCCAACTATTTTACTTCTCGTTTTCCTAAAGTGAGTTCGTTCATTGTCTCATTGAGCTTGTTGTTATCAGCTCAAGCGATGGCCAACTTTCAAGTTGAAGACAGTGAGGGTGTTAAAACCCTTGAAGTTCAGCCTGTTAGAGTGGCTGCGCTGAACTGGGACATTGCTGAACAAGTGATTGAACTCGGTGTAACACCAGTGGCAGTGCCTGATATCGCTGGCTATACAGATTGGGTTGTTCAACCTGCGATTCCAGAAGGCGTGGCCGATATTGGCACTCGAACTGAGCCTAATTTCTCTGCTTTGAAGAAGCTAAATCCTGATGTGATTCTTATCGCTTCTCCTCAGAAAGATCTTCAGGAACGACTTTCTGAAATTGCGCCCGTGCTTTACTACCAGACGTACAGTGAACAGCATAGCAATGCGGCGGCGGCTATCGATAACTTCAAGAAGATAGGCCAATTGCTTGGTAAAGAAGAGCAAGCGAACGACAAACTGGCTGCGATGGACGAACGTCTTGAGGTTTTAAAAGCTGAACTAGATAAAGCGTATCCGGGCGACAAGCCGAAAGTGACCTCTTTCCGTTTTGCGAGCACGACTTCGGTTTACATATACGGTGATAACTCGATTCCGCAATATGCGCTTGAGCAGCTAGGCTTTGAAAATGCGATGGATCTTCCTGCGAGTCAGTGGGGCATCAGTCAAAAGCGTATGACCGAGCTTAAGAATGTTAAGGGTGGTATTGCGCTTTACTTCGAACCTTTCCCATATCAAGACAAGTTAGATCGTTCTCCGGTTTGGAAGAGCATGCCTTTCGTTCGTAATGGTCAATTTAGCCCTGTAGCAGCAAGTTGGAGCTACGGCGGTGCTATGTCGATTTTGTATAACGCAGAAGCGATGGCGCAATCGTTGTTGACGTTAGCGGAGCAGTAATGAAATCCAGTGGTTTGATGATGGGGGCGGTGTTATTTATCGCCGCCCTTATTCATTTATGGTTAGGCCAGTCTGAATTTGGCCCTATCGGTGAGTTGTTTCAGCAAGTCTCACAGATCAGTGACATCGTTACATTCAATAAAATGGTCGACGATTCATTCGAGTTGATGGCATTAATTTATGTCAACTTACCTCGTTTAGTGATGGCGATTTTGGTTGGTGGAACACTTGGCACTATCGGTAGTTTGTTCCAACAGTTAACGCAGAACCGCATGATGTCTCCACTTACACTCGGTACATCATCAGGGGCGTGGCTTGGTCTGGTCATTCTGAACGTGGTCGCGCCAATGTTGGTTGCTCAATATTCGGTTTGGTTTGCGCTGATAGGCGCGCTGCTTGCTATGGGTCTGATTGTCTCCATTGTTGGCATTAAAAATATGAGCGGTTTACCGATTGTATTGGCGGGTATGGCGGTCAACTTATTGCTAGGGGCATTTGCAACGGCGATTATTCTACTCAACGACCAGTACGCACAGAATCTGTTTGTATGGGGAGCGGGCGACCTAGGGCAAAATGGCTGGGAACAAGTGCTTTGGTTGATGCCTAAGCTGTTGCCGATTTTTGCCATATTCTTCTTAGCTCCGCGAGTTCTGACTTTGCTTTCCATCGGCACTGAAGGGGCTGCGGCGCGCGGGCTCAATATTGGCACGACCTTCTTTGTGCTAATGGCAATCGGCGTTTGGTTGGTTTCAGTGTCGATTACCTCAGTGGGCGTGATCAGCTTTATCGGCTTGATTGCTCCGAACATCGCTAGGCATCTAGGTTTTCTAAAGGCTAAATCTGAACTCATCGCGAGTTGTGTATTAGGCGCGCTATTACTTTGTGTCACCGACAGCTTGGCGATCTTCTTGGCGCAATGGTCTTTGGACATGATTCCAACAGGGACGGCAACCGCAGTGATTGGTGCTCCTGCGTTGATCATTATTGCGAGAAAGCAAATGTCTGCTCAAGATCAGTTGTTTTTCTCAATGCCTAAAGGTCCGAAGTCTATTTCATCTTTGGCTTACTTCTTGTTGGGCACAATGATTTTCGGGTTGTTGGCGTTGAGTGCATTGTCACAGCCTTCTTCTGATATGGGCTACTTTGTTATCCCAGACGCATTTGAATGGTCTATTCGTTGGCCGAGAATGTTAACCGCGATATTCGCTGGTGGCGGCTTAGCGGTGGCGGGTGTGATTTTACAAAGATTGGTCTACAACCCGCTCGCAAGCCCAGACATTCTTGGTGTGTCGGCGGGTGCAGTTCTGGCGTTGATTTTCAGTAGCTTATTCATGGGCTATTCGATTCACTCACTAAGCCCGTGGGTTGCATTTTTAGGTAGTGCGATTGCGCTTTGTTTATTGCTGTTCCTTGGCAAGAAGCATCAGTTTGCTCCGTCTATTCTAATTCTGACAGGTATCTCGCTGACCGCGGTATTGGAAGCTTTGGTGCAATTCTCTTTAACACGAGTGGGTGAGGGGAAATACACATTATTGGCTTGGTTAGCAGGGTCTACCTACCGTGTGGAGCCTGAGTCTGCCACTATAATGGCTGTCGTGATAACGGCTTGTATTGGTGTTGCTCTGCTGTTGAGTCGTTGGGTGACCTTAATTGCGACTGGACGACAGTTCGCGAGTGCCAGAGGGCTGAACATCAACATCGCTTACGTGGCTCTGTTGTGTATTGTCGCGGTGTTATGTTCGATGGTCACAACCACCATGGGGCCGGTCGCCTTTGTTGGTCTATTGGCTCCACATATCGCGGTGATGGTTGGTGCTCGTTTGGTTCGTGAACAGATCATTCTATCGTTTTTGATTGGTGCGGCATTGATGTTATTTGCTGATTGGTTAGGGCAAGTGGTGGTGTTCCCAGCGCAACTTGCGGCAGGGACGTTAGTTTCCATTATTGGTGGCAGTTATTTCATATTCTTATTACTGAAATCTCGAACAGCATAGGTTCTGCTAATGTCCTAAAACCACTGGTAATCAAAGCTATTGGCAACCAAAGCTACGAATAAAAAGCAGTGAATGGAGCGATCCATCACTGCTTTTTTTGTAGGAGTCGTTTGTGTAAAGGGGGGGAGTTAAGCAACGCAGGTCTCGCTTCTTAATGTGCAAGTTTGGCATATGTTAATAAAATGTATAATCTAAAGGTCTGACCACTGATAAGGTAGCCGCCATGCCAAACCTCGATCGTATTACTTGTTCTATCGATGAAAACCAAATTGCGACGGTTGTGTTGAATCGACCCGATAAGCTCAATGCTATTGATATGGCAATGTTCCAAGGCGTGAATAACATGGTGACTCAGCTGAAAAAGAACACTGAGATTCGTGCTGTAATAGTGAAGGGCGAGGGGCCTGATTTTTGTTCAGGGCTTGATGTTAAGTCCCTTTTAACCAGTAAATCTGGGGCGATGAAGCTGCTGTTTAAATGGTTACCGACATTGCCTAATGCTGCACAACGTTTTTCATTGGGTTGGCGAGATATTCCATGCCCTGTCATTTTTGCGATTCATGGTCGTTGTTGGGGAGGTGGTCTGCAATTAGTCAGTGGTGGTGATTTTAGGATTGCTAGCCCTGATGCGAACTTCTCAATATTGGAAGCAAAGTGGGGCTTGATTCCTGATATGGGAGGCGCCATCGCATTTCGAGAGCTGATGCGAAAAGATCACACCCTAGAAATGGCGATGACGGCCAAAGTGATCGACTGCGAAACCGCGAAAGAATATGGATTGGTGACCAAGATTGCCGAAGACCCTTACGCTGAAGCTTATGCTTTGGCTCTGGAATGTGCGAATCGGTCGCCAGATGTTGTCGCTGCTAATAAGAAACTCTATAACAAGACTTGGTGGTCAAGCCCAGGCATGGCTGTGTTCTACGAGACTTGGTATCAGATAAAGGTCGCTTTGGGTAAGAACCGAGCGATTGCTGCTCAACGTGAAATTCATCGAGATAACCCACGACCATACGTCGCCAGAAAGTTTAAATAGCGTTTGTACAGGAATAATGGATATTCCCTTTGTTTATGAGGCTTTGCGGTAACCTTAGAACAATTTAATGTCTAAGGCTAAATGAGCAATCTGATGAACAAAACTTTTACTTACTCTATAGCTGCCACCGCAATTTTTACTAGCTTAAATGCTTTCGCAAGTGGCCTGTTTTTGCAAGAAGCGGTCGTTGCCAATGCTGGTACTACTGGTGCTGGTGACGGTGTTTATACTCGCTCTGCTGCTGCGATATGGACTAACCCTGCCACTATGTCTCACATGGGCGAGAGCAAAACGACCATCAACACCATGGCGTTCGATCTTGAGATGAAATATCAAGACAACGATGGTAATCCAGACGGCAAAGCTCATTCAGTCATGCCTTCATTTGGTGCCTTCCATGCTCACCAAGTCACAGACAAATTACACCTTGGTATTGCGCTGGGTGCTGTTGGTGGTTCAAGCCTTGATTACGGCAGTGATTGGGCGGGTGCTGCACTTCTAGAAGACATTACCCTGACCGCAATGCAAGTGAACCCATCACTGAGTTATAAGCTGAATGATCAGTGGTCAGTGGGTGCTGGCGTTCAATTGAGTTGGGCTGCATTCGAGCAGTCGACTTCTGGGTTTACAGCTAAGCAAGATACTGATTGGGCTTACGGGTATAACCTAGGTGTAATGTACACGCCTACAGATAAACTCAAGTTAGGTGCCAGTTATCGCTCTAAGCTAGAACACGAGTTTAATAACGAAGTGAAAGGTTTAGGTAATGTTGCTAACTCTTTGTCTACAGATATTGCTCTTCCTGAAATCATTGACTTCAGTGCAAGTTATGCATTGAATTCTCAACTTGATCTCTTGGCAAGCGTTCAATTCCACCGCTGGAGTGCTTGGGACGAAACGGTATTAGATTTCGGAGCAACTGACTTAGGCGGCGTTCCAATCGAACGTGATTGGGATGATGTATGGAAGTTTGCAGTAGGTGCGGATTACCAACTTAACTCTGATTGGCGCTTAAAAGCAGGCTTCTCTTACGAAACGTCACCACAAGACGATCCTTCAATGCAATGGGTTGACCTTCCAGTGGGCGAGCAATACCGCTACTCGGTAGGAGCATCTACCTATTGGGATGATATCTTAATTGACGTTTTCTATGAATACGCAGATTTAGGTTCAGTTGATATGAACCGAAACTTGGCAGGTTCACAGGTGAACTTGTTGAATGGTTCTTTCGATGGCCGCATTCACTTTGTTGGCGTTAGCGCGACATTCTAATGACATTACGTAATTTATTAATTGTTACTTCGGTAATACTGGGTTCAACGGATGCTTTGGCTGAAGAGAAGCATCCAGATGATCCGACTAAAATCGTGACCAAAGCCGGCGTTGCTTATAACGAAGAGCTTAAGTTCTCAGGCTCTATCGGGCTTGATGAAGCTCGAATGATCAATGCTCGTGTCAACGCGGACGGCGAAGAGTGGCGAGTGGGTGGTTCATGGTTATTACCTTTGGGCATCGTCAATTTCAACTTTAGCCGCTCTGAATACGACAACGATGCTTATAAGAATAACTACAGTATCGGGACATTTGTTCCGTTGAGTTATTTTGATATTGAGCCGTTTGGATGGCAAATCTTCCCGATGGCTGGCTACAGCTATAACGATGGTGAAGTGGCGGTGTTCGATGATGATAACGTTGGCTCTGACTATGTATTGATGCCGAGTTCAACACACGGTGGCTACATTGGTGCGTTTGGTTTAAAAACGATTACGGATGAATGGTCTATCATGGGCTTCGGTGGCGGTTCAATGGGGTCTGATGATTACTCCGGCTATTGGGCTGGCGTCGGCGCAAGCTACAAATTGAGTGATGCTCAATCATTCAACTTCTTCACTATTTTTGCTGAGGACGATTTCGGTGAAAATAACAGTGTCGGTGCTTCTTACACCTATGAGTTCAACTAAGCTTCAACTCGTTTCCCCATAAATAAAAAAGCTGAGTGTAGGCCAACCTAAGTCGGTGAACTTACACTCAGCTTTTATCATTTCTCTATGAGCTTTTTAGCTGTTGTTCGATGTTAGCAAGTCGCTTGGTAGCGCTCTACGTAGCTTTGCATTACCTCATTCATCGCTTTCGTGATGTTGGCGTATTGCTCTTCTTCTAAGTTCGCGAGAGACACACGTAGTGACCATGTTGGAGCATCAAACCCTGCGCCCGGCATGACAATCACACCATGCTCTTCTGCAAGGCGAACCAAGAAGTCTAGCGGTTCGTAGGTTTCTTCTAACCAAGAGAAGAAGCCCTCGCTGTGAACTGTTTGAGCGATTTCTTTCAGGTCAATCTCTACATAATAAAACGCACCTGTTTTATCGCCTTCAGCAATGATTGGCGTTGCTAGGTTTTTCTGCATCAAAGTATTGTATCGACGACGCACAATCTGCTTAGCCAAGCGCTTATATTCTTCACCACCTTGCATCAATGACAACAACGAGAACATCGTCATCTGGATTTGCTGAGGTGTTGAAAGGCCAGCAGTATGATTCAGTGCGACAGCACGGCTGTCAGCCACCAAACGGTCAATAAATTTAATCTTACTCGGTTCAAGGGAGATGCCTTGGTATCGTGCTGTTAATGTGTCTCTGGTTTGCTCCGGGAGATCTGCAATCATGCGGTCGAAGTTACTGTCTTCGTGAACGCCAATTACGCCTAAACGCCAGCCAGTAGCACCAAAATACTTAGAGTACGAATACACTAGAATTGTGTTCTTCGGAGCAAGCATCGCTAACGAAGTGAAGTTATCTGCAAAGGTGCCATAAACATCATCAGTCAGTAGGATGAGTTCAGGACGACGGTTAGCAATTTCTGCGATCTTCAAGAGCGTCTCGTCACTTAATCTTACTGATGCTGGGTTACTTGGATTCACTAAGAAGAACGCTTTTACGCTTGGATCGTTTAACTTTTCTAATTCTGAATCAGGAATCTGCCACGCCGACTCTTCTGTTGCCATGATTTCCACTTTGTTTAGTGAATAATCTTCAAGCTCTGGCATCTCGATGTAAGGCGTGAAAATTGGTGCGCCAATCGCAATCGTGTCGCCTTTGTTTAATAAGCGGTTGCTCTTCAATGTATTGAAGATGTAGACCATTGCTGCGGTACCACCTTCAACTGCAAACAAGTCAAATTTGCCAGCAGGTAGCGGCTGACAGCCTGCCATTTCTTGCTCGATGTATTTACGAGCAATGAGTTCCGAATATTTGAGCATGCGATCAGGCACTGGGTAGTTGTTACCTAGAATCCCCTCAACCCATTCATAAATAAGCGCATCACCGTCTACCTGATATTGATCCGTAATAAACTGGAAGGCTTCAATGAGGAATTGCACACCTTCTTGGTCTTCGTATTTTTCACAAAACTGAAGAAAGCGCAGGCTAATATCTTGTTGAACTCCCATTCCACCAAAGCCTTCATACCCTGAGAAATTCGATTTTGATTCTTCTAGTGCAAACATACCTAATTGGAAAAAGGCTTCACGTGGCGCTGTCGCGACCCAGTTTGGGTTACCACGACCAGCGTTGATCATAGTTTTCTCATGTGAATGCTGAGCAAGGTCGATCAGTGTGTTTTTTACTTCGAATGGGCTTAGTGTTTCTAGGCGTTTTTCATCTGTGCGTTTCATAGTCGTTTCTCTTTAAATTTGTTTAAGATCCAAGTTTTTTGGATATATAAATGAGTTAATTTCTTTGAGCAGCTAGCCTGCTTGGCTAGCTACTGTGTTAAATCGTTAATGAATAAGTTGAATCATCAATTGGCTGATTCGGTGTTGATTACGAAATTTTGGTAATTAGGTTGATGATGATCGGACCCCATAAGGTGAGGAAGATATTGGCAACCGCATAAGTCATCGTGAAACTCGGTACTGGTGTGCTGTTTTGTGTTTTTTCTAGTAGCGATGCGAATGCAGGGTTTGCACTGCGACTACCCGCGATAACCGCTAGCGCTTCTACTGGATTTTTGATTTTGAGTACGTAGTAGTTGAATAGGAACGTCAGTACTTGAGGAATTAGAGTGACCAACACACCTAGCAGTAAGAGCGTTACGCCATTCTCTTTGATTGCCGTCAGCGCTGGAGCGCCTGCATTAATACCAACAACCGCAACAAATACTGCAAGGCCGAATGTCTGCATAAAGTTGGCTGCGCCATGGTTAACACTGCCTAAACGAGGTGTACGCATTCTTAAGTAGCCCACAAGTAAGCCGGAAACCAGACAACCTAAACCTGAACCTAGAGCGATATGAGAACCACCGATAGTGAAACCAATCTCGCCAATCAGATAGCCAAGCACCATGCCGAAAGACATTGTTACGAAGTCAGTAACACTAGGCAGTGGGCTGTTGTAGCCAATTTTTTTGATGACTTTAGCTATGTCTTCTTTTTGTCCAACTAAGGTGATTTCGTCACCAATGTGCAGTTCAGTTTCTGGCAATGTCGAAATATCATGGCCCATGCGTGATAGCTGAGTGATATAAACACCACGACGTATACGTGCGTTCGTTTCATCGTGAAGCTTACGTAGCGTAATACCCGCTAGTTTCTTATTCGTGAGTACGACCTTCTGTTGTGTTTGGACAACATTGCTTTCTTCACTAAATTCACCGAGTTCGACACCCAGCGAGGTCACTTTAGGAAATGCCTGAGTCAGACCAGTAAGGTAAACTTTGTCATCCGCCGCTAAAATAGGGTTCTTCGCCAAATCTAACGTTGATTCTGTGTCTTCGTGTGAGCGGTAAATAGCTTCAATTGTGAGGTCGGCATCGAATGCTTCTTCTAACTCGACAACACTTTTTCCAACAAACATAGAGTTCGCGGTCACTTGATAAGCACGAGAAGATACGCGGTTCAATGCAGAGAATTCACCCTCGTTTAGCTGCTTGCTGCCTGCGCCCATTTTTTCCGTAAGCTTCTTCGCTTCTTTGGTTATGTTCCAACCCATTACCATTGGAATGAGTGACATCATTAGAATCGGACCAAGAGAGCCGAAGATGTAGGTGATTGAGTAACCCACAGCCACGTTTGTTTTAAGCGTTGAGGTGACATCTGGCGCTAGGTTCAGCTGATCGATAGCATTACCTGCAGTACCTATGATTGCCGATTGTGTTAAGCCACCAGCCGCAAGGCCCGCCGCTAAACCTTTATCTAGTCCTGCCCATTTAGATAGCAACACAACCGTGATTAATCCTACAAACGTCATCACAAACGAAGCGAATAAGCGTGTTAGCGATGAAAGGCGGAATGACGAGAAAAACTGCGGACCGCCGTTGTAACCCACCATAAAAATAAATAAAGCAAAGAAGATGCTTTTTACTTCGTTAGAGATCGTGATACCGCCGATCTGACCAAGTGCTACAGCAACAAGCAGTGAACCTGCGATTCCACCTAATTCAAACTTACCGATTTTAATTTTACCAATTAAGTAACCGAGACCGAGTGATAAAAAGAGCGCTATAAACGGATAGTCTCTAAGTTGTTCAATAATAAATGACATAGTAATCCTTGAATGAAATAGCATCATCATTGACTCGCTATTTCATTTTTTAATTTGGTTTAACGTTTGATTAAGCATTAATAAACATTTGGTTGATGAACTGATCTAATGCTTTATTTTTAATAATCTGAACTTCATCCAGTCTTCTACTTTTTATGATGAAGTCGCGATGATTTTTTATGGTCATGCATTTTATCTTTGTGATGTTTATCATGATGACCATCAGAATGGTGATTGACTAAATGCTTATGACCTTCTGGGTCGCCACCATGTTGACCAGAATGAGAGGGTTGATGTTCTCTATATTCTAAATGGTCTTTATTATGTTTATGGGTAACATCTTCTCCATATATACGTTTCATCTTTTCTTTAATAGCGACTTTAGTGTGATTAATTTGATTCGACATAGTTAACTCGTTTATTTTTTAAGGAACGATGAGAATTATATCGATCGAGAAAATAGATAAATCATGTTCAAATAAAATAGCAATAAAACAAAAATTGAGTGCCGATTGGTATTTTTATATTAAGTGTTTGATTTTTAAGGTTTGATTTTTATTTTATATAAGATTGGGTGGATGTTATATGAGTTTGATTTATTGGCAGTGTCGATAGATAGAATGACCAGACTTAAAAAACAAGGTGAACACATGAGTAAGTATAAAGGCGTTATTGTCGGGTCAGCTCTTTTTATATTACTGTCTTTTGTATTTGGCTTTCATTATGTAAAAGGTGAAATGATCAAAGAGAAGGTCGCTAATTTTAAATTGCCAGCTATATCTGTAACAACGGAAAAAGTAAATCAAGATACTTGGGATAAAAGTTTAAAAGTCATTGGTAACATTCATTCTAATCAATCTATTGATGTGACGAGCCAAATGTCAGGCCAAGTAAAAGAAATTCTCTTTACTTCAGGTCAGCAAGTAAATAAGGGTGATGTTCTTGTTAAATTGGATGATGCGTTATTGAAGTCCAACTATAAGAGCCAGCTATCCAAAGTTGAATTGGTTAGAGTCGAATTGATGAGAAATAAATTGCTCCTTAGAAATAACAGTGTTTCAAAAAACTCGGTTGATAAGCTACAAGCTCAATTTAATGCTGAAGGTGCAAAGCTGGAATATATTGCTACGCAAATTGACTACATGAAAGTGAAAGCGCCATTTTCTGGCAGCGTTGGGATTCGTAATATCGATGTGGGTGACTTTATTAATTCAAGCACAGCGATTGTCGAGCTGGAAGACAAATCAAAGCAATATGTCGATTTCTCTATTCCAGAGCTTTATTTACACGATGTGAAGGTAGGGCAAGATTTACAATTTTATTCAGAAGCAACGAACGACGAAGTCTTTCACGGCACGATTTCTGCCATTGAACCGAGCTCAGACAGCAACACGCACAATATCGAATTGAGAGCCATGGCTAACCAAGCCGTGCCGTTAGAGGCGGGTATGTATGTCGACGCTACGTTAATCACATCAGAATCGGACACTATCGTGGCAGTACCTTCTGTTGCGATCAGTTACACCTTATACGGAAACACCGTGTTTGTGTTGGATACGTCGACTAAAAAGGCCAGCGAACATTCGAGCAACGATGCATCACCATTTTACGAGTACAAGGTTGTGCAGCGCACTGTTGAAGTCGGCCCCAAACAAGGCGGTTATGTTGGTGTGGTTTCGGGCTTGAAAGAGGGGGATGTTGTTGTGACTTCAAACCAACACCAACTCAAGAATAGTGGATGGGTTCTGGTTAATAACCAACATCCGTTGATTACTGATAAAAGTACTAAGCAAAGTAACTAGGAAACTCCCATGACATTTACTGATGTATTTATCAAACGTCCAGTTTTGGCTACGGTATTAAGCCTTGTACTGTTGGTGTTAGGTCTTAAAGCTTTTACCTCACTGCAAGTGCGCCAATATCCAGAAATTGAAACGGGCGTTATTACCATTACAACGAATTATCCAGGTGCCAGTGCATCCAGCGTTCAAGGGTATGTGACGCAGCCACTGCAGGCAGAAATTGCTCAAACAGCGGGCATTGATTACATGACATCGGATAGTGCTCTGGGTAAGTCCGTGATTACCGTTTATTTGAAGCTAGGGTATCCGTCGGATAGTGCTTTGACCGAAATTTTGTCTCTCGTGCAGCAAGTGAAATATAAGCTGCCGTCGGGTGTATTGGACCCGAGCATTCTTAAATCGACGTCTCAATCGCCGATCTTATATGTTTCATTTTCGAGTGACACATTGAAGACGGAGCAAGTCTCGGACTATGTGAGCCGTGTGGTTAAGCCGACTTTCTCTACTGTTGAAGGGGTGTCAAAGGTCGACATATTGGGGCAAGAAGATTTTGCAATGCGAATCTGGCTGAACCCTCAACGACTGGCTTCATATGGTCTGACGGCTGAAGATGTTCAAAACGCGCTTCGTGCAAATAACATTGTGAGTGCGGCGGGCAAGTTGCAAAACCCTTATATCGAAGTTGATATTAACGCTCATACCGATTCAAGTTCGGTAGACGATTTCAAGAACATGGCTTTGAAAGCGCATGACGGGCAACTGGTGCACTTAAAAGATGTGGCGACGGTTGAACTAGGCGCAGCAAACTATGACTCAGACGTTGAATTCAATGGTGTGACTACCGTATCAACGGCGATCAGTAATACGGCAACATCTAACCCATTGACCGTTGTTGAAGGCATTTACGAATTGCTTCCACAGATCCAAGCAGGCTTACCTGAAGGTATTAAAGCGGATGTAATCTATGACTCGACTAAGTTTATCGAAACCTCAATTGATGAAGTAGCAAAAACCTTAATCGAAGCCGCACTGATCGTAGTCATCGTTATCTTCGCCTTTTTGGGCTCAATGCGAGCGATGTTGATACCACTTGTAACGATTCCTTTGTCATTGATTGGCTCTATGTTCTTCATGTTGAGCATGGGCTTCAGTATTAACCTGTTGACGCTGCTTGCCATGGTATTAGCAATATCGCTGGTGGTTGATGATGCCATCGTTGTTGTGGAAAACACCTTTCGTCACTTAGAAGATGGTACCAGCCCAATTAAGGCTGCTATAGACAGTGCTCGTGAAATTGCAGGCTCGGTTATCGCGATGACCATTACATTGGCCGCAGTGTATGCGCCGATTGGTTTCATGGGAGGACTCACCGGTAAGCTGTTTACTGAGTTCGCATTCACTTTGGCGGGTTCAGTACTAATTTCGGGTTTCATCGCCTTAACGCTAACGCCGATGATGTGTTCAAAACTGCTTAATAAATCGGTTCTCGACGGAAAACTGGTTAAGAAGATCGATGCAGTGATTGAAGGCGTAACAGAGCGCTACCGAAAAGTGCTCGAACATGTGTTGAACAACCGTGTTTATATTTGGCCAGTGGTAGGAACGTTAATGATCAGTCTGGTGTTCATGTTTATGAATACTTCATCTGAACTGGCACCTGAAGAAGATCAGGGCGTGATGATTGTGATGGGGCAAGGTCCTGCACAAGCGAATACCGATTACATTCGCCACTTTACTCCGGCTCTTATTGACTCTATCAGCAAGAACGATGAAGTCGAAATGACCATGCTAGATAACGGTTACATGAACAACAATGCGTTCTTTGGTTTGGGTGTATTGAAAGATTGGGATTCGCGTGACGCAACGGCAAAAGAAGTAATGCAACGTTTCGAAAAAGAGAGTTCTGTATTACCGGGCTTGCAGGTGTATACCTTCTCTCCACCAGATTTACCAGGTACACCGCAAGGCTTGCCATTCCAAATGGTTCTGAAAACGCCAACGGGTTCTTATCAAGAACTCTATCAGTACGCTGAAAAACTGAAAGAGTACGCGCAGAAGAGTGGCAAGTTCATCTATGTGCAAAACGACCTGAATTTTAATAAGCCACAAGTAGAGATTCGCATCGACCGCGATAAAGCGGCTCAGATGAACGTGAACGCACAAGACATCGGTACCGTGTTGTCTCGCTTTATCAGTGAAGGCTTCGTGAATTACTTCTCGATGGATCAGCGCAGCTACCAAGTTATCACTCAGGTACCTAACGAGAACCGTAACTCTTGGAATGATTTGAAGAACTACCACGTGCGCTCTAACACCAATGAGATGGTACCGCTGGCATCATTGATTGAAATTAGCCAATCAGTGCAGCCATCGAAAGTGGATCAGTTTCAACAGCTTAACAGCGCCATGATTGAAGCGAAAATGATGCCGGGAATCAGTATCGGGGAAGCCTATAAAGTGATGGAAGAAGGGGCGGCGAAGATATTGCCTAAGTCTTATACGACAGACACTTCAGGCCAATTGAGACAGTTCCTACAAGAAGGCTCTTCACTGGTTACGACGTTCTTCCTTGCTCTTGTGATTATTTACTTGGTTCTGGCTGCTCAATTTGAAAGTTTGCGAGACCCACTAGTGGTATTAACCAGTGTTCCATTGTCTATCTTTGGCGCCCTGATGCCACTGTATTTAGGCATTGATACGCTCAACATATACACCGAAGTGGGGCTGGTGACCTTGATAGGCTTGATTAGTAAGCACGGTATTTTGATTGTGGAGTTTGCAAACCAAATGCAACAGGAATTGAAATGCAGCCGACGTGAAGCGGCCATTCGTTCGGCTACCGTTCGAATGAGACCAGTATTGATGACAACCGCAGCCATGGTTGTTGGTGTTGTACCACTGCTCATTGCAAGCGGAGCCGGTGCTCAAAGCCGTTTCTCGATTGGTTTGGTCATCACGGTGGGTATGTCGGTGGGCACATTATTCACCCTGTTCGTGGTACCAACGATATATACCTACTTGGCTGCGGATCACCGCGGGCAAGAGCAAGAAGTTTAGTCCGTTATCTGGCTGCTAACGTTACGCGGCCAATACACATAGAAGTTTAATCAACACGAGTCCCATTTTATGAGCCTTATCGCTCAGGGATTCGTGCACTCAAAATTTAGAAAACTAGAGGTTCACATGAAACTACATTACCTATTCCCATTGTTCGTTTTATTCACTGCTGGCTGTTCAAGCAACATGCCAGATAAACAAGAAATCCAGAGCGTCGACTCAAACCATTATTTTATTGATAGCCAGTTTGATGATGATAGGAAAGGCGTTTCTTGGATAGCGAAAGACAGCGCGTCACTTCACTTTAATCAATTTGAATTTACAACCGTTAGCATGAAAAGCTCGGGTGTTGATCAGCATGTATCAAAGGAGGTTCAGTCTCAATTTAAAGCACAGATCCATAAGAAAATGGATGAGAAGTTGGCTGAGAAATTACAGGGCTACAAGAACGTAGTTTTGGAGAACAAGGAGCTTGATATTAGCGTGAAGTTATATGATATCAATGACATTCCTGAAGACATGCGTGTGACTGAGTTTATCCCAGTAGGTTCGGTTATCGGCGCTGTAAAATACGCGGCAGGTACTCGTGATCGCTCTATTCGTATATTGGCGAGTGTGGATCTGAAAGATCATGATTCATCTCAGCTCATTGGTCGCCGTATTTTCGTCGTGAACGATAATGGCGTACTTGAGAACGACAAATCAGAAATCACCATCGAGATGCTTGATAAAAACGTTGAGCAAATTACTCAGCAAGCGGTCGACTTTGCGTTTGAAGTGACTTACCAAGATAAAGACCAAGGGTAGAGTCATGCGATCTCGTAAACAGAACAGCGCTAGTAAACGCCTTGGGGTTGGTGAAAGGCTAGCTGGACACAAAAACACGCTTGCTCTACTGGTTATCGGCCTCGCTGTGAATGCTTCAGCGTATGCCAATACTAGCGGTGTTGATGAACGAGCAAGCTATGAGCAATGTATTTTGTCTTCATTGGCCAAAGCAACCAATCAACAAAGTATTGAGTGGTTAAAGCAGCAATGCGCATCCCAAGAAGCCGTTACATCAAACAAAACACCCGAGAATAAGTTGTCGGGTGAAACCAGCGAAGACGGTTTAGACTCCATCAGCGAAAGTGCACTGGAGTCTAAAGTCCCGCGATTGAAGATGGAGTACACAACTGAAGATAACCCGTTTGTTATAACGCCTTATCGTTTGAACTATATTTTGCCAGTGACTCATATGACCAACGTGAATACACAGCCCTATGGGGATGAGCGATTCGGAGGTAAAGCGGATGACCTCAGCGATGAAGAGATCAAACTGCAGTTAAGTTTAAAAATTCCAGTGGTTGATGATGGTGTTTTTAATCAAGCGGACAAAATCTATTTTGGTTTTACGCTCAAATCATTTTGGCAGGCGTACTCTTCTGATATCTCGGCACCATTTAGAGAGACTAACTATCGCCCAGAGATCTTTTACGAAACGCCTTTGAACATCGAGTCAGCTGATGGTGTTTGGTTTTCGCGTTTGGGTTTAGAGCATGAATCTAACGGACGAACGGCAGAGCTTAGTCGTAGCTGGAACCGCGCTTATGTTGGGCTAGGGTATACCGAAGATGACTTTGCGGTTTATTTCCAGCCTTGGTACCGAATTCCTGAGTCGAGCAGTAGCGATGACAACCCTGATATTCAAGACTATTTGGGTCACTATGAATTGTCTGGCGCTTACAAATGGGATGGTTTTGAGGTTTCAGCATTGGGTCGCTACAACTTTCAAACCGGGTATGGTGGAATACAGACATCACTCAGCTTTCCTCTGTATGGCCGGCTTCAAGGGTATGTCCAGTACTACAAAGGCTATGGAGAAAGCTTGATTGATTATGACTACAACAGTGAAAGGATTGGTGTGGGTATTCTGCTAACCAATGCCTTATAGCGGTTATCGCTTTTTTATCAACGATTGAGCGATTAACGATTTCTGTGAGAACCCAAAAACACACCGCCTGAGTAAGCGGTGTGTTTTCTATATTAATAGCTAACGGCCAATAGTTAATAGTTAACAGCCAATAGTTAAGAGCTGTTAATCATTGATTGATACCCAATTTGGATTCAATCTCGGTGATGTTACTTTTGAAAAACAACGTTTGAGCGACTTTCAAAACCACAGGGTGGCCAGATTCTAATATCGCTTCATAGTAGTACTCTTCCGCCATTGAAGGGTTGCCTTGAGATTCTTCAATTTTTGCCAAGATAATCATAGACATCACACTGTATTCATTCCTCGGAATCAAGCTTAGATAGTATTCGGCTTGGTCAGGGTTATCTTCAGTGAGGAAGTAGGCTGCTAACGCGTCATAGACTCGATAAGAGTTAGCATTGTTCTGAGCATTGAGTAACTGTTTTTTGAATTTCTTATTGAGCGCTTCAACCTGCTTATTCTTATTCTTATTCTTCGATCTCATTATAAAAATGTCGGCAAGCTCATACATGTAACGGTTCGACATAACGAAGTGGTTGTCGGGTTCTAGCTCATTGGCTTGGGCGATCTTAGACAAGGTGTCGGTTCTGTCTAACGTCATGAAGGTGAGCCCGAGCGCTTCAAGGGTGAGCTTTAAGGCTTCTTCTTGTTTGGGTAACTCAGAGATTTGCTGCTTCAATATCGATTTTTGAATATCCAAATTAAATGAATCCAATAGATCATCGAGCATTGAACGCATGGTCGTGTGGAGTGAAGCCGGGTCAATCAGGTAATCTCGACCTAGGTGTCTGAAATTAGAAATTCGGTTGAAGTAGGTGATATCAAGGTATTCTCTGTCGCCATCAATTTCACTCTTGAAACTGATCACGTTGGCTGAATTCGGCACCAAGGTTTCATCGACTACGACACGAAAATCGCGATAGGTGGTCAAGTAGCTCATTAATTTATGAATGATCCCACGTTTAAAGGCATCCGTCTTCAAGTTGTCATCGATACTTACGTAGATATATCTAGGTTCTAAAGATAAGTAGTGCACAGATTCGTGTGCTTTGTGGGCATCTAGGTTTTGACTGTCTACTGTTTGATTAAGACGATTTTGTTCCGTTGATTGATTTGAGTCAGCGAGTGGTTGGTTTGATTCATTAGCGGCGGTATTTAAACTGCTCAAATCGAAGGCGTCCGATGTAGGGCTGGTCGGTTTTAACGTCCACCAAATAAGTCCAAGCGCAATAACTATAGCGCCCCCAAACATAACAGCACGAGACGTTCTTTTCTGAGGTTTATTTTCTGCGATAGGCGCTTGTTTGTCGTTAGCTGTTTTATTTACAGGTGACTGTTGAACGGACTGTGCTGTACTCGAATCGGTATGGCTTGGATCGACATAGCTCGAATCGCTAGGTCTCGAAGCGCTAGGTTGCTGATCAACAGGCTGAATAGGTTCTTGTGAAGCAGGTTTTTCTGAGGTTGCATCGATTGAACTCTCTTCAGATTCTTCGAGTACGGTTTTGGCCTCTGAGCCTTGATTGCTTATTAGGTTCTCACCAGTAACCGATTCTGCTTTTGGTTCGACTTGTTGTTTTTTATCCTCATCCAAAACTGGCGATGTATCTGGTGCGTCTGATTGAGTTGAAGGAAAGGAACCAAAAGCATTAGGTGCATGATTCATGTCTGTAACTGATACGGTATTTGTGGTGACACTTGCAGGTACTAAGATGGTTTTGTGGACATCAACATCGAGTTTATAACCGCGTTTGGGCACGGTGATGATGTGTCCCATTGAATGTCGTTCAGCCGCTTTGAGTATTTTGCGCAGTTCAAAAATAGCTTGCGTGATCACCTGATCCGTCAAGATTGAGCCATTCCAGACTTCATTAATCAGCTCATCTCGTGAGAATACGATCTTAGGATTTTGGCAGAAAAAGTTGAGTAGCTTGGACAAGCGATTGTCGATGATCACGTCTTCATCATTCATGATGAGTTTGTCTTCATCAGGAATAAATAACCACACGTCGAAAGAGTATTGAATGCGTTCTTTTTTCATAACCACCGAGACTAAGTCATTGTATTAAAATTACTTTAGTAGACATGTTTGGGCAATTCAATTAACCAATGTCTAATTATGATAAGTGGACGTGCTTTTGAGCGGATTAGTGAGAGCCAGCAAAAAAATAAAAACAATATTGAGACTTATTCTCATTTGTTGATCTCGATAAAGGAACGGTTTAAATTGTCTGGTTAGTATCACTACAACATGAATATTATGAGGTTTTTTATGAGTACGGTCGTTGTATGGGGAGCAGGAAGTGGGCTGGGTGCTGCAATTGTTGAGCATTTTCACAAACAAGATTATCAAGTAATAGCGATTGCGAGAAACCTAGAGAAGAACACGCGCTTGGCTGAACTTGGTATCACCACACTGCGTTGTGATGCTACCGATAAAGAACAGGTTGAATCTGTGGTCGCTCAGTTACCTAAATCGACACTGGTCGTTTCTAGTATGGGCAGCTTCAGAGCTGACATTCCCGTTGATTACATTGGACACCGACATCTGACTGATGCGCTTGAAGCCAATGGTATTGCTCGATTTGTGCTGGTAACGTCGTTAGGTTGTGGTGACTCTTGGCAGTATTTGTCGGAGCGATCTCGAAAAGGGTTTGGCGCAGCGGTTCGTGAAAAGTCGTTGGCCGAAGCTTGGCTAACCTCGAGTTCTCTGGATTACACCATCTTACGTCCGGGTGGCTTGTTAGACGGCGAGGAGACTGGCAACGGTGAGCTGTCCCAGCAAGTCGAAGTTCATGGTGTGATTTACAGACAAGAAGTGGCGCGCCTTATTGAAGCCTTGTTAACCAATGAAGCGAGCATTGGGCAGATCTATCAGTGTGTTGATCCTACGGTTCAATATGGATAACGCTGTTAAGTCTGATTTTTAGTAAAGCCTTCAAGCTATAAAGCTATAAGCTTATAAATCCCTGAAGTCGTTTAGCTAAACTAAGCGGCTTTTGTTTGCTTCCTTTGTTCTCTCTAATTCCTGCCTTTCTATTCTTTTGCTGTCTCTTTCTGCCTTTTTCTCAGATGAGAGTGGCGCTCTCTTAATCTAGATTAAGTTTTCCCTAGTTTATTCTCTGTAGTATCCGCCTGAATCAGTGCCCATGCTTAATGGGTAACTCGCGCAATACGATTTTGAGAGGAAGACACTTGAGCACTTTGTTTACAGAAACCCACATTGGCAAGATGACACTAAAGAACCGCTTCATGAGAAGTGCAACGTGGGAAAATATGGCCACCGAAGACGGGCATATGACAGATAAACTGTACGCTATCTACGAAGAGTTGGCTCAAGGTGAAGTCGGCCTGATCGTGACGGGTTACGCGAACATCGTTGAAGAAGAAAAGCCGAATGCGGGCATGATGGGCATGTATAACGACTCATTCATTGAAGAGTATCAAAAGCTCACTCAATTGGTTCATGACAATGACTCTAAAATCGTCATGCAATTGGCATACGGTGGCACAAAGACCACGCATGATCTTGGCGAGCGAGTGATCTACGCACCAAGTGAGGTTCCAGAAAAAGGAACTCAAACACTAGGCAAAGCGATGACCAAACGCGAGATTGACTACATTGTTGATGCCTTTGCTCAAGCGTCATTGAGAGCACAAAAATCAGGCTTTGATGGTGTTGAGATTCATGCTGCTCACACTTACCTGATTAATCAATTTTTAAGCCCTTATTACAACCAACGTGAAGATGAATACGGCGGTAGCCTAGAGAATCGCATGAGATTTCTGTTAGAGATCTATACTGCGACGCGCAAGCTGGTGGGTGATGATTTCCCTATCTTGGTTAAGCTTACAGCTTCGGAGTTTTTTGAAGGTGGTGTCACCTTCGACGAAACGCGCTTAGTTTGTAAAAAGCTTGAACAAGTCGGCGTTGATGGCATTGTCGTATCAGGTAATATTCATGGCAAGGCAGACACTATGATTGGCGAGTCGCACGATGGTTTTACTATTCAAGCTGAAGGCTACTTCCACGAATATGGTCATGCGATCAGCCAAGACGTTAATATCCCAGTTATCACGGTTGGTGGTCTAACGGATTTTGATGCTATCGAAGCGATTGCAAACAACACAGGTATTGAATATTTCGCGCTTTCAAGGCCGCTGCTTTCTGAACCACATTTGGTAAAGCGTTGGAAAGAAGGGGACAGAAGCCCTGTTGAGTGCGAAAGATGTTCAAAATGCCGAACTAAGCGTGGCAACTTCTGTGTCGTGAATAAAGACAGAAAAGTACAGCTTGCTCGTATGTAATCGCTGAACCTAGCTCCAAGCGTGAGCCGAAATTTATAGCCGAGCCTATGTTTGATCCTGTGTAATCGCACAGGCTCTATTCATTCCGTATTCTATGAAACGAAATTTGAAACCTTATTAATCACATCTGACTGTCAAATGGGTGCGATTAAACAGATACACTACACCTGTAAATTATCCAACCAAGTTATCGATAAAAACTGAGCAAACTTTGAAACTACTTCCTCTTCTTAAGCAACCTCGAATCCACTGACGCCTCTTTAGTTTTAGCGGCATTGCTATGATTTAAGCGTGATACTCACTATTTATCCCGGTGAACCCTGTGTTTATGGGGGTGCTAGTTTGTGCACCTTGGATTTGCATCGTCGAACATTTTGATAGTTAACGAATAAAACTAAATAGATCATTCAGAGGTAAAAATGCAAAAGAAGCATTGGTCCAAATTCGAGTTGTTGCATGAAGTCGTAACCAACCCCAATATTCATGTAAAAGGTCAACACAGTTATTACAGCGATTACTGGGATAACGGTTTTGAACAATCGGTAGTGCGTTATTTACACGGCGACGAAGTCAGCCGCCAGTGGGAGCCTCGATGGGAAATCGACGAACTCCATATCGGTGATTATGTCTGTATTGGCGCAGAGGTTGTGATTTTAATGGGCGGCAACCATACACACAGAGTTGATTGGTTTTCACTGTATCCATTTGTGGATGTTATCGACGACGCCTACATTGGCAAAGGCGATACTCACATTGAAGATGGGGTGTGGTTAGGCATGCGAGCGATGGTGATGCCCGGTGTGACGATTGGCGAAGGCGCTGTAGTTGCAGCGAATAGTGTGGTGACTAAAGACGTCGCACCCTACAGCCTTGTCGGTGGTTCTCCAGCTAAAGTCGTCAAATACCGCTTTGATGAGTCCGTTATTGACGAGCTCATTTCATTCAAAATATACGAGTGGCCCTCAGATAAATTTGAAGCGCTGAAACCGTATTTATGTAACCCAGACTTTTCAAAGTTAAAGCAGGCGATAACGGATTACGACAATTGTTTGTAAGGAGCACTTGTAACGAGCATTTGTAAGGTGCGTTTTTAAGGTACGGGTATAGCCACAGATTTGTGTAGAAAGATCTGTGTCATATTTATATTGAAAAACACGTTAAATCAGTCCGTTACCTTGCAATACTCAACATGGTGTACCAATCTTATTTCATAAGCATGGATAAGGATTGTGTATGCCCGCAAGTTCAATGAAAAACAAAGGGGTGGTGGGGAAAGTCCTACTGCCTTCTTTACTCATAAATCTTCTCTCTCTCGCCGTTCCGTTAACGGTTTTACAAATTTACGATCGTATTTTACCTAACCAAAGTTACGGTACTGCCACTTTGTTGTTGGCGGGTGCAGCGTTGGCTGTTGCCATGGAAGCATTAATCCGGTTTGTGCGTACTTGGCTTTTGTCAGCCGCGGCCAGCAATACCGAGAAAGCGACCTATCAAACCTTGGTTGAAAGAGTAACAATGGCTTCATCAGGCCATCTTCGCCACATTGGTGTTGGCGGCGTGGAAGAGGGGCTGGGCTCAGTATCAAAAGTCAAAGATTGGTATTCCGGTGGTGTGATTGCAGGCTTTATTGATTTGCCTTTTGCATTGATCTTCTTGGGCTTGGTGGCTTACATCGGTGGTGAGCTGGTGGCGATACCTTTGGCAGTTTGGCTGATTACTCTTGGAATCGTTTGGTTATCTTCTATTCGCGTTAAAAGCTTAAGTGAAGAGGCTTCCCAAGATGAGCAGGAGCGAAAAGCGTTCTTGATTTTACTAAGCCAAACCATTCAGGGAATCAAACGCCAGGCCGTTGAGTCTCGAATCTTCAATCAGTTCAAATCCCTCAATAATGTTCGCTCTCAGTCTAAAGCGAGAGAAGAAGAACAGAACGCCTTCGCCCAAGAATGTATTCAGCTTGCTGCATTAGCGACGTCAGTTTTACTGGTGATTACGGGGAGCTTGTGGGTGTTGGATGGTCAGTTAACCACAGGTGGGTTGGCGGCATGTTCTATCTTATCGGGCAGAGCGGTTGCGCCTTTGAGTGCACTGGTTGGGGTTCGAATCAAGCTTAATTCAATACACAGTGCCAATCAGGCAATAGAAAAATTGAATGACTTGTCACTATCTGAGTTTTCAGATTCTGAGCAACCTGAGACCCCTTTATCTGACTTTGAGACGCTGGAAATTAAGCAAGCGACCGTCGAAAGATACGGTGAACTTGCTTATGCAGATGTCACACTGAATAAAGGTGAGTTGGTATTGTTAGAGAGTGAGGATCGCCACACCAACAGTCATTTATTGTCGTCGATTGCAGGTATTGATGATCTAAAAGCGGGTGAGTGCTTCATTAACGGAGCTGCCGTTTCAATCGCATCGGTAAGCAACATTGCAGCCTACTGTGGCGTTAAAGGACAACTGGTGTCGGGGACCATTCTTGATAACTTATGTGGCTTTGACCCTGAGAAAACGCAAAGCGCCAGTGACTATGCAAAGCGTTTGGGTTTAACCAAAGAGATTACTCGATTACCCGATGGGCTCGAGACACAAATTGGCCATACGAGTGCTTCTTTGTTGAGTATGGGTAACGTGAAAATGCTCAATATCGCGGCTCAATTGGCAAGTGATAAACCCATAATCATGTTAGAAAGGCCTGATTCTTCACTTGATTTAGACGCTCTTGGAAATCTAGCTCAGGTGTTGGAAGAAGAAGTGACGGCAGGGCGCACGATACTGATGGTGAGCTACCATTTGAAACTTCGAGATTTAGCTAATCGAATAATTACAGTGAAAAGTCGAGCTATTACCGAACAAAGTGAGATCAATCAGGAGGCCGTCGTATGAATCGTTTAGATGCTAGCAACCGTGCAGATACGGATGGTCGACAAGAGGTGATGAACCATTTAGAAACCGAGAGTCTTTCCGTCCTCAAGCAGTTGGAAGTGAATGCGAATATCCAATTGTTCGCACATCAATGGGTCGATGAGAATGGCATTGAATCAATAGACGATATGTTTGCCTTGTTCGACAGGCTTGCACTGCCTTATCGCTTGGTTGCCAACCTAGATGAAGTTGGTGAACATAAATTGGTCTTACTGGTACTTGGTGAACATGAGCTGGTCTCTGGTCATATAGAATCGAAACAGTTTATTGCTTTTGATGCCAATGAAGACATTGCCGATATACCACAGTTTTGCATTGTTATCGAAGGCCCACCACTAGAGAAAGCTTCTCCTGATTGGGTTGGCGAACGGTTACATGCGTTTCGTCATATCATTCCTAAATTGCTGTTGGTCAGTTTTATCACTAACTTATTTGCACTTGCTGTTCCATTCATCACGATGTCGATCTATGACCATGTGATTGGTGGTGATGCAGGGCATGAGCTGCAAGGTATCGCCATTGGCGCGGCGTTGTTGTTTGTAATGATGGGTTGGTTAAGGACATTGCGTAGCCGAGTATTTGCTTCAGTGTCCAACCGAGTGAGTCGTGAGATATCCCAATCCCTCGTGCAGCGTCTGCTAAGAAATAGCTATGCTCAAAATCAGCAAACAGCATCTTCTAGTCAGCAAAACCAAGTGATGTTGTCGGAGCGTATTTCAGGTGTGCTATCAGGACCATTAGGAAATGCGTTGTTTGATCTGCCATTCATTCTAATCTTTGTACTCGCAATTGGTGTGTTAGGCGGGTGGTTAGTGCTGGTTCCGATCGTCTCTTTGGTTCTGTATTACCTATTAGCTAAACGTGCGATACGTTCGAGTAGTAAGTGCTCAATGCAATCGACGGTAGCAGGTACGAATCGTCAAAACATGACCAATGAACTGTCATCCAAACTTGCCTTTATTCGCAGTGCTGGGTTTTCAGAGCACTGGATCCAACGTTTTCAAAAGGCCAATCTGCTTGCCTCTACAGTGACGTTCAATCAAGCAGTTCTGCAAAGTCGTTACACCTCTATTTATTACTTTATCGGAGTGGGCTCAACATTGGCTGTCATGGGCTTAGGTATTGGACTTATTTTCGAACAAGTGATGACACCCGGTGGTTTGATTGCTTCAATGATGTTGATATCTAAAGTGACGGGTCCCGCTCAGGTGTTGGCAAACAGTGCGATGCGTTTTAACAGCTTTAATCAATCCAAATTGCAAGTGAACCGTATCTTGTCTCAGCCGTCCGAGCGTGAATTCAGTTACCAGCATCACCCGTTACCTGTGGTAGCGCCTAACTTGAAATTAGACCAAGTGACACTGCGTTATCCTAAACAGAGTCGCCCCGCTTTGAATGGTGTGAGCTTTGATATTGAAGCGGGTGAAATTGTTGCGATTACTGGCCCTTCAGGAAGCGGTAAATCAACCTTGATCGAAGTATTGTCTGGTTTACAACCTATCCAAAATGGCATGGTCGAGCTTGAAGGCGTTAACCTCGTTCAATACGACCCGCAGCTCTATCGCCACTGGTGTTTCATTCGAGCAGCTTATCCTGATTTGCTTACGCTGAGTATTCGAGAGTGGCTAAACGACGGTCATAAAGTCGAAGATCAGAAAATGATCTCTGCGATTGAAATGGTCGGCGGAAAGCGTTGGTTCGAGACATTATCAGGCGGGCTCGATACTTCCATCAGCAGTATTCAGCCGGACAGTCTTTTTGACATGTTGTCTGGCAGCGTCGCGCAGATCCTCATTGACGCGAAAGCGCTGGTTTATGACTACCCAATGTTCTTAATGGATAATCCTGTGCCTGATGCTCACCCAAATGCTAAACGTATATTTGGTGAGTTTGTGCAGTCGAAAAAAGGAAAAGCAACGGTGATCTACACGTCCCACGACCCGGATTTAATCAAGCTTGCCGATAAAGTGGTGGTATTAAATGAAGGTACAGTGGTTTATGCCGGTCCATTAGAGCCGGAGCAGTCTTCAGAACCTCAAGCTTCCCAAGGAAAAGAGGCGTCTGCTCAACAAAATGCAGCCCAACAAGAACAATCAGAGTCTAAGCAAGGAGTCGCTAATGACTAAACAATCTATCGAGAAGGGCAAGCGCTACGGTGAACTTGTTGAATCACAAAATACGGCTCGTACATTGGCATTGGCGACATGGTCGGTTGCCTTATGTGTTATTGCTTTTGCCACTTGGTCTGTAGTCACTCAAGTTGATGAAATTGCAAAAGCCAAAGGCGCTGTGATTCCTGAAGGCGAAAAACAGGTACTACAAAGCGCGATTGGCGGTAAATTAAAGCAAATTCTCGTTAAAGAAGGTCAGTTGGTTGAGAAAGGTCAGCCACTTGTTGAGTTTGATGCCACTTTCCAACGTACCGCTCTTGAAGAATTGAAGTCTCAACAAGTGACGCTTCTAGCCAGTGTGGAACGTATGAATGCGTTGCTTGAGCAACGCGAGCCTAACCTTGCTGAGTTCGAGGTCGATTATCCTGAGATTGTTAGCCAACAAAAAGCTCAACTGAACGCGCAGAAAGCCCTCTACTTCCAAAAACGTGTGGTGCTTGAGAAAGAGAGCGAGCAAATTGCAGAGCAACTTCGGAGTGTAGAAAAGGCCTTGCCGAGTTATGAGAAAGAGCTAAATGCGACTAAGCAAGAGTTGAATATACTAGAAAAGGGTTATAAATCGGGCAACATTTCACGCTTACGTGTGCTTGAAATGCGCCAAAAGCTGGCCAGCATAGAGCAGAAAATCGAAGAAGCTCGTGGTAAGAAAGCTGTGTTAATCAAGCAAGCAGACAGTACAGAGCAAAAAATTGAACAGCTTTTAGCAGAGGCGAAGGCGAAAGTCAGCGACGATCGTTCTAAAGCAGTATCTGACTTATCAGCATTGAATGCCAGAGTTCGTTCAAGCCAGGCTAAATTGACGAACACTATGTTGGTGTCACCGCTACAAGGCTTGGTGCAAAGCCTGCCAAGCACCCAAAACGGTGGTGTTATTCAGCCAGGTGGCACTGTGGTTGAAATCGTTCCTGTTGGTGGGAAAGCTGACTTTAAAGCTCGTTTATCGCCAAGAGATATTGGTTTTGTGAGTGTAGGGCAGCCGACTCGAATCAAGATTGACGCGTTTGATTACAGTCGCTTTGGGGCGCTGAAAGGTGAGGTGGAAAGTATTTCACCAACCACCAGTCAAAGCGAGCGAGGCGAGATTTACTATGAGGTTGTGGTATCGGTTGAAACGCCGTACTTCCGTGATAATCCTGAGAGCTTTTCAATTCTGCCGGGTATGACGGGGGAGGTAGATATCACGACGGGCGAGAAGTCGGTGTTCCAATATCTTTGGAAGCCAATTTATACCAATATCAGTGTTGCATTTGGTGAAAGGTAACTCAAAGAATCACAATCGTCTCTTTGTTCAGAATGATACAAGAAACAACTATTAAAAAGGGAGCACATAGCGTGCTCCCTTTTGTTTTACTTCACTAATGACCAACTACCAACCATTAGTTATTTGGATCTATGTCTGGTAGTCCATCTACGTCGTTGTGATGATGGTGTTCATCATCTTGGTTATGGTTATTGGTTGTATCATGGTGTTCAAGTGCATCCGACATATCTAAATGCGCTTGATCGTAATCTACCGTATGTTGTTGGTCGACTTGTGCAAGCACGATGTCCATATCCGCTGGCTGATCGTGAACCGTTGTCGATGTCGCATCGGGGCTGATGCCTAGGGCATCCAGATAAGCGGCTGCACCATGATGACTGGTTTTCTGATCTGGTTCTTGATGGGTCTGCTGGGTTAAATCTAGATAAATGTCATCGCTTTGCGTGACCATAACATCCGACTGGGAAGTCATATCTGGTTCATCATGTTGAACTGGAGTTGGCGGCGGTGGAGCAGGGTGTGATGTATGGACGACAGGAGTGATCGTCATATCAACCACCTCGGTTCCAATTGTCAGCTTACCACTACCTCCTGGACCATGACTGAGTATCTGGATATTCACGTGGGCGACTACTTCATCTTGATTTGTCCCTTGCAGTGCCACTTCAAATTTATCTTCATGTTGACCGATACCTGAAGTGCTGCCATGTGGTCCGGTGTGAACTTGAGCTTGCTCTTGGTAATGCAATTGGCCTGTTTGAGGATCAATGGTTAAAGTTCCATATTGTCCTTGATGGCTTGTTACATACTGTCCATTCGGTAAATGGATTCGCCAACCGCTTTGTGCTGTTGGTACCGGAGTTAAAGATGGTAACAGTGGTGGTACCCCAAGTGTGCCAGACACTTGGTGGCTTCCTGATGGCGGTCTGACAATGATCGGTTCAGGAATAGCGCTTGCAGCAAAACCTTGGCTACCTGCGGTATTACCGTGTTCGTCAGTCATTGTTGCTTGTACATTAGAACCCGGGTGAACTTCAATTTGTATTCCGTGCTGTAGAGTATGAGCATCTAATACATGATCCTGACCGTTAACGACAAGATGCTCACCGATTTTGGCATCACCAGGAGGCGTAACGGTTGCTGTGATCGTGTTTGCCTGTCCTCGGGCGATTTCAGCTTTGCTGTATAAGTTGTCTGCCCCTGCGTTTTCAAAGGTAATCGTAGGAACGCTAACCTGTGTATCGACTTGGTAAGTAACATCTGCAGTGGCATGAGCGCTATTACCTGCGGTATCTGTTACCGCTACTGATGCCTCTATTTTTTGGTCAGCATCAGCAATGAGTTCACTGCCAGGGACGGCAATTGAATAGTGTCCTTTTGCATCGACCACGCCAGTATGCTGTGTCCCATTTACATCTAAAGTCACAATGTCGCCTGCATTATAATCGCCAGAAACGGATCCGGTGATGTCAATGGAGCTGTTGGATTCTTGAGCATTAACCACATTATCGGCAGTAATTGGGTCTGTTTGAATACCGACGTGTACTTGTGTATCTATGTGGACGGAAAGAAGCGAAGAGGTAGCCGGTAGCACTGACGAAGGGGCCAGTGTTTTGGCGGATAGATTATGATCGCCCTCCGATAAGCCGCTTACTGCAACACTATATTGGCCAGAAGCATCTGACACCGCGTGTCCAACCGGTGTTGAACCATCGTAAATCGTCACTTGTGAATACGGAATATCAGTATGTCCGGTAATCGTTGGGGTCGTGTCATTGGTCAGGTTGTCGGTGTTTGATGAACCAGAATCGCTTGTTGATGCAAGATCCAGAGTCACCGTATTCGTTGGCGCGACGTTAGTGCCTGAAGACAAGGTTGGTTGCGTCGCGGTTACCGTAGGTTGTTGAGGTACCGTCGTTGATATGACTAGACCACCCGTTGGTGACATGGTGACATGTCCCGAGGCATCAAAGGTGATGAATTTCGAATCTTCAGTATGGCCGTCGCTGACTTTTACTTCAAACACGTCCACACCATGATAGGAGTTGGTGGCAGAGTTATAACTCATTCCTGTGATAGACGTATTTGGTGTGTAGATGTAGTCACCAGTATTTGGATCGACGGACAGTGAACCGAATTGCCCCGCAGAACTCACGACAGAGAAGGTATGAGAGTCAGTAACATCCACATCAGTCTCTGTTAATGTACCTGTAGTCGATGATGCTTGGTTGACACCGAGAACCGGTGCATCGTTGGTTCCGGTTATCGTAACAGTCACCTCATGGGTAGCAGTACCATCTAAGGAAGTCACGATATGCCTTTCAACTAACTGTTCGCCACTTCCGAGCTGCTGAACGACTGAAGCATCCTTATCAATACTATACTTCCAATCGTGACCTGACACGGTAAAAATGCCACCATGGACTGTTGTCACCGTTTCAGCCTTGAGTTCCTCTTCAGAATGGATTGTCCCCTTATTATCAGCATCGCGAACTGTAACAAGGCCATAGGTTTCTAAATTATTATGATTGATGTCAATCGAGTTGTCTTCAGTTACAGCTGTGTGACTCATATTCCCGACTGCAGTTACGATTACATCCGTTATTGTGGCTTTGTCATTACTCCCATTAATCTGTATCTGAACCTGCTGAGGTGTACTGTCAATACCATGTACGGTAAAAATTTCAGTGATATGGTCTTGAGCTCCGAGCCTATTGAAAAAACCAATTTTGGAAGGTGCAGGCTCATAAAACCAACTTCCATCTTTATGGATTATTAAATGGCCATAAGCTCCTGTCAGAGTACTTTGTAGAAATTGATTGGCTTCGCCTCTATCAACATCATTACTTGTTAACTGTCCCTGAACTCTTTGAGGAAAATAAGTAGCATCATCATTATGAGGAATAATATGGTCTTCCGTTGAGACAACATAAGTGTCACCGCTAATTATCGCCGCATCATTTACCGCTGTTAACATAATAGAAGCTGAAGTAGACACCGAGCCACTGTGTCTATCAGTAACATCATAAGTGAAGTGCACTTGTCCGTTATAATTAGGGTCGGGGTTAAAGGTAAAACTGCCATCTGAATTTGATACCAAGCTACCGTGGTCTGCAGTCAAGTTTTCAACGTGTAACCAACCTCTATCGTTAGTATCAACATCTGTCGCATTAGCGATTAATTCAGCTTGTGTAATATGTATTGAAGTATCTTCCTTACCTGAAGGTAAAGAGACCTCACCACTAACGGTTGGTGCATCATTATTGCCATGTACAACAACCGATACGCTTTTCGATACATGGCTACCATCAGTAGATACTGCCTCAACTGTAAAGTGTTCCCAATACTCGTCACCGTCTCCTAATTTTGTAGCTTTACTTTGGTCAACGTCATAATGCCATTGTCCATCTGCACTTAGGTGGAACGTACCATACTGGCCATTAAGGCCTGCTGTTGGTGTTTGTGTCCAACTCACCGTATCGTGAAGGTCGACATCGTGGGCTATTACGTTGCCGGAAACTGAAGCACCTGTTTGGGCATTTTCTACGACATGGCCAAGTTCTGACTTGGAATCGATTATGATCCCATCCTCTGTGCCGTTTACCTTAACCGTAATAGGAAACTCAGTACCGTCGGTTGCTATTAGCTTTATAGATTCGGTTAATGATTCACCATGCTTTAATTCTTGAACGTGAACATTATAATTGTCGCCAATATAACTCCAAGAATGCTCACCTTTGTGAGATCCACTTGCGATAGTATGGAACTGGAATTTGCCATAGGGAGTCGTAACATCTAGGTCACTGCCTATATTCCATGTGTATTGTTTGCCTGCAAATTCGACAGTGACTTGAGTATTAGGGCTGTCTACATCAGTAACTTGTAGCGCTTGCCAATCTACAGCATCCATAATATGGGAATTCGTATAAACAAGAGTGGCTACATCTTCAGTTGCAACACCATGATCAATGCCAGAAATAATGGTTTTGTCATCGACTGCCGCAAGTGTCGTACTCGCTCCGGTATGCGTAACACCGCCGTGCGCATCTTTTACATCATAAGTGAAGTGAACCTGACCGTTATAATCCTTGGCAGGTGTGAAGGTGTACGTGCCGTCAGGGTTAAGATGAACGGAACCGTGATCAACATTCAAGTTAGCCACCGTCAATAAACCCACATCATTGTTGTCGATATCTATTGCATTGGCGAGCAGTTGCGAAGCGGTCAAGGTCATGCGTGTATCTTCAACGCCAGCAGGAAGCAGTGTTGCTTGTGTTACGACTGGGGCATCGTTTGTACCATGGATAGTGACTTCAATCGTGTGTTGGGTGCCATCACTTGAATGAATAAGCACCCGATCAACTAAACTCTCGCCATCGCCTAATACTTGGATATTGGGCTTAGTTGTATCAATGACATATTCCCAACTGCCATTTTTATCGATGCTTAACTTACCCCCCAGCTGGCTTTGATAAGGGGCCCATTCAGGGTGAGATGCTACTTTGATAAAGCTTTTAAAGTCAAAATGATCTTCACCTGTGTCTGGATCACTAATACTTAGCTGCCCTGTGGTATGAATCATATTTGGCAGCCAACTTACAGGTGTATATGGGTCGATATCTTCGGTCACACTACCGGTGTCGGTACCTGTTATTACAGCTACATCATCCACAGCATTTACCGTGAGTATCATTCCCGATAGTGCGGCTTTTCCCGTACCAGTATCTATCGCTTGTGCATTATGATTATCCATAATTGCATAGGTAAAGGTGACCTGCCCATTGAAGTCTTTTTCTGGCGTGTATATAACACTCTTACCATCAGGTGACAAAACAGCAGTTCCATGATCGACATGCAATTGCTCAAGATGCAATGTATCACCATGGTCAATATCTTTCGCTGACATAAAACGATCCACGGAGATGGTTATGGCTTTATCTTCATCTGTTGTGATAGGAGATGGTCCGCCACTTAGATTACCGTAGCCAGAAAAGAGCAGTTCTGGGTTGTCATTTGTTCCATGAAGGGTAATCGTAATGAGCTGTTTGGTTCCATCTACTGTTGAAACTTCATAGACAATATCCTTTGTCTCTCCTTCTGCCATATGTTGGACTAAATAATTATTTACACCATAATGCCAAGCGCCGCTGGGAGAGAGAATAAGCCCATCGTGATTTGTATTGTAGGGGTCATCAATCTTTGTTACAGAGGTAAAGTGAGCCTCTCCACCATCTGGGTCCACCACAGTTAAATGGCCCTGAACAGTCAGTTGAGCTAGGTGTGGGGTAAGATGGTCTTCAGTAATATCTCCAACATGTTGTCCACCAATTAACGCTTTATCTGCTACACCTTGCAGATTCATATTTGCACCAGTAGCAGTTACCCCACCATGTGCATCTTTCACATCATAAGTGAAGTGAACCTGACCGTTATAATCCTTGGCAGGTGTGAAGGTGTAAGTATCGTCATGATTGTCGCGGATAGAACCATGGTTAGAATGAAGGTTAGCGATAGAAAGTATGCCAGCATCGTTGTTATCTACATCTATGGTATTCGAAAGAAGTTCTTTCGTTGTGAGTGTTTGCGAAGTGTCTTCTTTGCCAGAGTTGAGTTGTACTTCTGAAGAGCAGTAAGGTCTATCATTGTCTCCATGAATAGTAATTACGATGTCGTGAGTTGTGCCATCTTTAGATTGTATAGTGATGGTGTCGGTTAAAGTTTGCCCTTCACCAAGTTGATCTATAGTGGTGCCAATCGTTGTTTTTTTATTACCAACCCAATCACTACCTCCCACTGTTACATCGTAATGCCAAGTTCCATCACTGTTTAATAATAAGTGGCCATATTGGCCATGGTAGGAGTTATTCCAAGCGCCGCCTTTAGGGTCAAATTGGGCTTCACCACTATCAGGATCAACTATATCCAACTTGCCATCAGCAGTTATTGCATCTTGCCCTAGTTTCGCCATGCCAGGATGAGCATAGTCTGGTGACCTATCGCCATAACTGCCATGTCCTTCATCGACATCACCTGTGCTAACACCGCTGATCGTCGCAGAGTTATTGGCACCTGTTATTGTGATCGAAAGGTTTTGGGTGTTGCTAGCGTGGTGTTCATCGGTCAAGGTTACAGGAATTGTGAGTGTTTTTGTTGTTCCCGATGCTAACGACAGGTAGCTGGCATGATTGGGGTCAAAACTGTAGCTACCATCAGGGTTAAGAACTAAGCCATCAACCTGCGGTGCACTGTAAATCAATGTCGCACCTGTATCAATGTCGTGCCCAACCATTTGTCCATTTAAGAGGCTACCTCCTTCAACAACGGAGTGAGATTGAGCATTAATGACGGGGGCATCATTAGTGCCGTTAATCGTCACTTTGATCGTTGACGTTGTGCCATCAATAGACGATACAGTGAAGGTCTCTTCGACTTTATCGCCGACGTTCAATTGATTAAACGC